>NZ_JBEZOK010000022.1:0-154943 GCF_040706515.1 Streptomyces sp. NPDC047880
GCCCGGTTACATTCCGAACCCGGAAGCTAAGCCTTACAGCGCCGATGGTACTGCAGGGGGGACCCTGTGGGAGAGTAGGACGCCGCCGAACAATCTTTGGAAGGACCCTTGGTCCCAGCGTTCAGCTGGGACCAAGGGTCCTTTTTGTTTTTGCACTGCGCGCTGGGCACCCGGCTGCGCGAGAATGACTTGCGGTACCGAAGACAGGAGTCACCATGTCCACCAACTCTCCCGACGACCGACCGGAGCGCGACCAGCGGCGACGGGAGGGGGACCGGAGCGACCGGCACGACCGCGGCGGTCAGCGCGGGGGCCGCGGCGACCGTGGAGGCTTCCGCCGCGACAACGACCGTGGCGGCAACGACCGTGGTGCTTACGGGCGTCGTGAGGGCGACCGCGGCGACCGCGGTGACCGTCCCGACCGCGGTGACCGTGGCGGTTTCCGCCGTGACGACAACCGTGGCGGCGGGTACGGCCGGCGTGACGACCGTGACCGCGGTCCCCGCAGGGACGACCGTGGTGACCGTCCCGCCTTCCGCCGTGACGACCGCGGCGACCGTCCCCCCTTCCGTCGTGACGACCGGGACGACCGTGGCGAGCGCCCGGCCTTCCGTCGTGACGACCGCCGCGACGACAACCGTGGCGGCGGGTACGGCCGGCGTGACGACCGTGACCGCGGTCCCCGTAGGGACGACCGTGGTGACCGGGGCGGTTTCCGCCGTGACGACCGCGGCGACCGTCCCCCCTTCCGCCGAGACGACCGTGGTGACCGTCCCGCCTTCCGCCGCGACGACCGTCGTGACGACCGACGCGATGATCGGCGTGGCGAGCGGAACGATGATCGGCGTGGCGAGCGGAACGATGATCGGCGTGGCGAGCGGCGCGAGGGCGACCGTGGGGGATTCCCCCGTCGCGACGACCGGGACCGTGGCGGCTTCCGCCGCGACGACAACCGCGACCGTGGCTTCCGCAGCGATGACCGCGACCGCGGCGAGCGTGGCGGCTTCCGCGGCCGGGACGACCGCGGTGGCTTCCGGGGCCGCGACGACCGGCGCGACGACCGTCGTGATGAGCGCCGTGGGGACGACCGCGGGGAGCGCGGCGGCTTCCGTCGGGACGAGGGCGGCCGAGGCGGGCGCCCCGGCTTCCGGCGCGAGGACGGCCCCCGCAGTGACTTCCGCCGGGAGGACAACCGCGACAACCGCGACAACCGCGACAGCCGGGGCGACCGCGGCGAGCGCGGTGGCTTCCGCGGGCGCGACGACCGCGGTGGGCGCGGGCCTCGGCGTGACGACCGTGGCGACCGCGGCTTCCGTCGTGACGGCGATCGTCGTGACGGCGACCGGGGTGGTTTCCGCGGCCGGGACGACCGGCGCGGCCCTGGCCGGTTCCGTGAGGAGCGTGACCGCGACAGGGAGCCGATCAAGCGGCTGCCGATCCCCGAGGACGTCACGGGCGACGAGATCGACAAGGACGTACGGCAGGAGCTGCAGAGCCTGCCCAAGACGCTCGCGGACGACGTCGCCAGGAACCTGGTGATGGTGGCGCGGCTTCTCGATGAGGACCCCGAGGGCGCGTACGGCTACTCCAGGGTGGCGCTGCGGCTGGCGTCGCGTGTCGCCGCCGTACGGGAAGCCGCCGGGTTCGCCGCCTACGCCAGTCAGAAGTACGGCGAGGCGCTGGCCGAGTTCCGGGCCGCCAAGCGGATGACCGGGAACATCGACCTGTGGCCTGTCATGGCCGACTGCGAGCGCGGCCTCGGCCGGCCGGAGAAGGCCCTGGACATGGCCGGCGCGCCCGAGGTGCACAAGCTCGACAAGGCCGGTCAGGTCGAGATGCGGCTCGTCGCCGCCGGTGCGCGGCGGGACATGGGGCAGCTGGACGCGGCCATCGTGACGCTGCAGAGCCCGGAGCTGGCTGCGAACTCCGTGCAGCCGTGGACGGCGCGCCTGAGGTACGCCTACGCCGACGCGCTGCTCGCGGCAGGGCGTGAGAGCGAGGCGCGGGAGTGGTTCGCGAAGGCCGTCGAGGCCGACCGCGACGGCAGCACCGACGCCTCGGACCGGCTCGCCGAGCTGGACGGTGTGGAGTTCATGGACGCAATGGTCGAGGACGACGAGGACGAGAACGACGAGGCTCCGTCCTCGCCCAAGGCGGACGAGGACGAGGGCCAGAACCACAAGGACTGACGTCCGCACAGAGCAACAGAAGAACAGCAGGACAGCAGGACCGCGGAACAGAAGAAGGGGCGGGATCCCGGGCCGTGAGGCACTCGGGGTCCCGCCCCTTCCGCGTGTCCGGGCCGGCCCGGAGCTCCCGTCAGAGGTCCAGCGCCCGCAGGACCAGGCCCGTCGCCGGTTTCGGGCCGAACGACGTCGACTTGCGGGGCATCGTCACGCCCTGGCGGGCCAGCTCGCGCACGACCTCCTCGCGGACCGGGTGCATCAGGACGGCCGTTCCGCCGTCCCGTTCCGCCTTCTCGACCGTCGCAGCCGTGTCGTGGATGTAGGCGATGTGGGCCGGGGAGTCCTCGGGGATGCGCCAGACGTGGTCGAGGAGCGTGGCGTGCAGGACCGTCGCGTCCAGGGTGCGCCAGGCCGTGGGGCGGTCGGCGGGCACCGTACGGGCCAGCAGATCCGGGTCCGGGCGGTCGACGAGGTGGAACGCGCCGTCGCCCGCCAGCAGGAAGGCGTTGCCGGCGCAGGCCGCGTCGGCCAGTGTCTGCAAGGCCTCGGACAGCGGGACGTCGAGGCGGCGCACGCGGAAGTGCCCCTCCAGCGCGGCCACGGCGTCGGCGACCGGGAGGTCGTGCAGGAGGCGGTGGATGGCACGGACCCGCAAGGGGTAGCGGGCCGTGTCGACGAGGAGGACCAGGCCGTGGTCCCACGGGCTGGGGGAGGGGTGCTCCGCGCGGAGGCGGCGGTAGGTCGCCCAGCGGTGATGGCCGTCGGCGATCAGGGCCTGGTGCCGGCCGAGATCCCTCTGGATCGTCGCCAGGTCCTCGGAGGCGGTGACCGACCACAGGCGGTGGCGGAAACCGTCCTCCGTGGTGGTGGCCAGGAGCGGCGGCAGGGTCGCGGTGCGCTCGATCAGATCGGCTGTGGCGGTCGTCGCCCCGTCGCCCCGGTAGGTGAGCAGGAGGGGTTCGAGGTTGGCCGAGGTGGCCCGCATGAGGGCCGCGCGGTCGGCGACGACGTGCGGCATGACGTCCTCGTGCGGCAGCACCAGCTGCTCGTCCGGATCCGACACGCGCAGGGCACCGATGATGCCGCGTTGCAGCATGCCGTTGCCGTCCTGCTGCTCGTAGACGTAGAGGCCCGGTTCCGGATCGGTGGTCAGGATGCCCTCGGACAGCCAGCGGCGCAGGGTGTCGGCGGCCCGCTCGTTGCGTGCGCTGGGCGTGGCGGCCTGGGGGAGGATCAGACGGACGATGTTGTACGGATCGGCCGACTCGAGGTGGTGCAGGCCGTCGGGGCGCACCACGACGTCGTACGGGGGAGATGTGACGGCGGCAAGGCTGCCGACCCGGTGGGGGTCGTAACGAAGGCCTCGGAACGGGGTGAGTTCCAGGCCTCGGTGCGTCGTTGCCTCCGAGTGACCTGCTGAGTTCATCCCGGCATCGTACGGCTGTCGGTGGCATGGGGGATGATCGGGGGAAAGCCGTCGAACGAGGAGCGATGCGGGATGAGCCGAAGCGTCAGGACGAGACCCGAGGGCAGTGGGCAGGCCCTGAGCGAGGCGTACGACACGGCGCTGCTCGATCTCGACGGTGTCGTGTACGCGGGCGGGAGCGCGATCGCGCACGCGGTCGAGTCGCTGGCCACGGCCCGGGAGGGCGGGATGCGCCTGGCGTACGTGACGAACAACGCGCTGCGGACGCCCGACGCCGTGGCAGCGCATCTGACCGAGCTGGGGATACCGACGGGCGCGCAGGACGTCATCACCTCGGCGCAGGCCGTCGCGCGGCTGATCAGCGAGCAGGTGCCGCAGGGCGCCAGGGTGCTGGTGATCGGCGGTGAGGGGCTGCGGGTCGCGCTGCGTGAACGGGGGCTGGTGCCCGTGGAGTCGGCGGACGACGACCCGGCGGCGGTGGTGCAGGGGTTCGGTGGCGCCGACCTGCCGTGGGGGCGCTTCGCCGAGGCCTCCTACGCGGTGGCGCGGGGTGTGCCGTGGTTCGCTTCCAACACCGACCTGACGATTCCGAGCGGGCGGGGCATCGCTCCGGGCAATGGGGCGGCGGTGGAGGTCGTCCGGATCGCCACGGGTGCGGAGCCGCAGGTCGCGGGCAAGCCGCTGCCGCCGATGCACCGCGAGACCATCCTGCGGACCGGGGCGCAGCGGCCACTGGTGGTCGGGGACCGGCTGGACACGGACATCGAGGGCGCGTTCAACGGGGAGGTCGACTCGCTGCTCGTCCTGACCGGCGTGACCGACGGCGCGCAGCTGCTGGCCGCGCCGCCGCAGCACCGGCCGACGTATGTGGACGCCGATCTGCGGGGGATGCTCGGGAGCCAGCCGGAGGTCGTCGACGCGGGTGAGGGTGCGTTCCGGTGCGGTGGCTGGACGGCGGCGGCCGGCTCGGACCGGCTTGAGCTCGACGGGGAGGGGGCGGCCCTGGACGGGCTGCGTGCGCTGTGTGCCGTGGCCTGGACGGCGGCCGGTGAAGGTGTGTGCGAGCTGGACGGGGGGAAGGCGCTGGCGCGGCTGGGTATCTGAGCGCCTGTCACTGCCCGGGCGGGGCCCGGGACCGGGGCGGCCATCCGCATCGTGCTCGAATGCGAGGGTAGGCTAACCTAACTGCGTGTTGGTCGAGAGTCCCCCCGAACCGAGCGCGGATACCGCCCCCGCGCCCCCCACCCGACGGGCGGTGCGAGCCTTCGGGCTGCTCCTGTCCGTGGCGATCCTGGTGCTCGTCGCGCTGGCGAGTATCACGATCGGGGCGAAGGAGCTGTCTCTCGGGCAGGTTTGGCACGGCCTGTTCGAGGACTCGGGGACCTACGGCGATGTGGTCGTGGCGGAGCGGCTGTCGCGGACGCTGCTCGGGCTGCTCGCGGGCGCGGCTCTCGGTCTGGCCGGAGCGGTGCTCCAGGCCCTCACCCGCAACCCGCTGGCCGACCCGGGACTGCTCGGCATCAACGCGGGCGCCTCCGCCGCGGTCGTCACGGCCATCACGTACTTCGGGGTCACCTCGCTCACCGGCTACGTCTGGTTCGCGTTCTTCGGCGCGGCCGCGGTCGGGGCGCTGGTCTGGTTCCTCGGCGGCAGCCGGGGCGCCACGCCGGTGCGGCTCGCGCTCGCCGGCACGGCGATCAGCGCCGCCCTGTACGGCTACCTCCAGGCCGTGATGATCATGGACGAGGCGGCGCTCGGCAAGATGCGCTTCTGGACGGTCGGTTCGCTGGCCTCGGCGACCAACTCGACCATCACGCAGGTCCTGCCGTTCCTGCTGACCGGTACGGTCCTGGCGCTGGTCCTGGCCCGGCCGCTGAACGCGATGGCCATGGGCGACGACACCGCCAAGGCGCTCGGCGCCGACCTCAACCGCACGCGGGCGCTGTCCATGCTGGCCGCGACCGTGCTGTGCGGGGCCGCGACCGCCGCCTGCGGGCCGATCGTGTTCGTCGGGCTGATGGTGCCGCATGCGGTGCGCTCGTTCACCGGGCCCGACCTGCGCTGGATCCTGCCGTACGCGGCGATCCTGTCGCCCGTGCTGCTGCTCGGCGCCGACGTCCTCGGCCGGATCGTGGCCCGGCCCTCGGAGCTCCAGGTGGGCATCGTCACCGCGATCCTCGGCGGGCCGGTGTTCATCTTCCTCGTACGACGGCGGAGGACGGCCCAGCTGTGAAGACCACCAACCGTGCCGTGCGGACCGGCGGGCTCTCGATACGCCTGGACGTGCGGGCCGTCACCGTCGTGCTCCTGCTGCTCGTCGCGGCGCTCGTGGCGAGTGTCGTGCTGATCGGCACCGGCGACTTCCCGATCCCGGCCGCCGACGTGCTGCGGACGCTGGTCGGCGAGGGCAACCCGGGCCAGGAGTTCATCGTCAACGAGTTGCGGCTGCCGCGGGTCCTGGTCGGGCTGCTGGTCGGCGCCTCGCTCGGACTCGGCGGCGCGCTGTTCCAGGCCATCTCCCGTAATCCGCTGGGCAGTCCGGACGTGCTCGGCCTCGGGCAGGGGGCGACGGCCGGCGCGCTCGCGGTGATCGTGCTGACCTCCGGCAGTGCGAACCAGGTCGCCGCCGGGGCGCTGGCCGGGGGACTGGTGACCGGGCTCGCCATCTACGTGCTCGCCTGGAAGCGGGGCGTGCACGGCTACCGGCTGGTCCTGGTCGGCATCGGCGTGTCCGCGATCGTCACGGCGGTCAACGGCTATCTGCTGACCAAGTCCGACATCGTGGACGCGGCCCGTGCGGTGGTGTGGATGACCGGGTCCCTCGACGGCCGGGACTGGGACCATGTGTGGCCGCTGCTCGCGCTGACCGCCGTGCTGGTGCCGCTCGTCCTCGTCAACGCGCGCGGGCTGCGGATGATGGAGATGGGCGACGACGTGTCGTACGCCCTCGGGGTGCGGGTCGAGCGGGTACGGCTGCTGCTCATGGTCGCGGCCGTGCTGCTCACCGCGTCCGCCACCGCCGCGGCCGGGCCGGTCAGCTTCGTCGCGCTCACCGCGCCGCAGCTGGCCCGGCGCCTGACCCGCTCGCCCGGGCCCAACCTGCTGGCCTCGCTGTGCATGGGCGCCGCCCTGCTGGTCGTCGCCGACTGGGTCTCGCAGCGGGCGTTCGGCGCGGAGCAGTTGCCCGTGGGCGTGGTGACCGGTGTGCTCGGCGGGGTCTACCTGCTGTGGCTGCTGGTCAGCGAGCGCAGGGCGGGCCGCATATGAGGGCGGGCCAGAGCGCCGAGAGCAGCACCAGCAGCGGACTGAACTACCAAGGGAGCCCCGTGAACCGCCTGTCCGCCGAGAACGTCACCCTCGCCTACGACCAGCGGGTCATCGCCGAGCGGCTGTCGGTGGAGATACCCGACCGGTCGTTCACGGTGATCGTCGGCCCGAACGCCTGCGGCAAGTCGACGCTGCTGCGGGCACTGTCGCGGATGCTCAAGCCGAGCGAGGGCCGGGTGCTGCTCGACGGGAACGTCATCCAGTCGATGCCCGCGAAGAAGGTCGCGCGGACCCTCGGCCTGCTGCCCCAGTCGTCCATCGCGCCCGACGGCATCACCGTCGCCGACCTGGTCGGCCGCGGCCGCTACCCGCACCAGGGCATCCTGCGCCAGTGGTCGGCCGACGACGAGCGGGTCGTCCAGGAATCCATGCGGCAGACCGGCGTCGCCGAGCTCGGCGACCGCTACGTCGACGAGCTCTCCGGCGGCCAGCGCCAACGCGTGTGGATCGCCATGGCCCTCGCCCAGCAGACGCCCCTGCTGCTGCTCGACGAGCCGACGACGTACCTGGACATCCAGCACCAGATCGACGTGCTGGACCTGTGCGCGGAGCTGCACGAGGAGCAGGGCCGCACGCTCGTCGCCGTGCTGCACGACCTCAACCACGCCGCCCGCTACGCCACCCACCTCATCGCCCTGCGCGAGGGCCGGGTCATCGCCGAGGGCGCGCCGAAGGACATCGTCACGGCCGAGCTGGTCGAGGAGGTCTTCGGGCTGCGCTGCCAGGTCATCGACGACCCGGAGACGGGCACCCCGCTGGTCGTGCCGGCGGCCCGCAAGGCCCGGGCCGGGACCGCGGGCGGGAAGGTCGCGGCTACAGAAGCTTCCTGAGCTGGAGCAGGTCCCGCACGCCCGCGTGCAGCCTCACCCGGCCGGAGCCCCAGGCCTTGGCGAAGCTCAGCTCGCCGCCCACCAGGACCACGAGGTCGTCGCCGGTCATGGCGAGTCTGATCTCGGCCCTGCCGGGAGGCGGTCCCGGCACGGTGTCGTGCACCTCGATCCGCCCGCCCTGCATGCGGCCGACGAAGGTGACGTCGAGGTCCGTGATGTGGCAGCTCACCGAGCGGTCCAGGGCCGCGGCGTCGCGGACGTCCCCTTCGGCGCGCTGCATGTTGTCCGAAAGCTTGTCGAGTGCGCTGCGGCACTCCTCGATCGTGGCCATCGCGGTCGACGGTACCGCAGCGGTTCGCGGTAGCGTCGGGGCATGGACGACGCAGTTCCCGAGGCCCCTCCGGCGGCGGAGGAGAAGCCGGCGTACGACCCCGCCGCCCCCGCGCCCCTGAACGTGCCCCGCACGCCCACCGGTGACGCCGGTGTGGACGCCGCCCTGGACCGGCTCGGCGACGCCGACCACCTCGCCACGGACGGGCATGTCGAGGTGTACGAGGATGTACACCGGGGGCTGCGCGACGCGCTCACCGCGCTCGACGCCCGCCCGGGACCTCCGGCGCCCCCGACGCCGCCTGGACCTAGGAGCTGAACCGAACGTGGCAGGAGTCGCACGTCGCCGTCTGGACGCGGAGCTGGTCCGCCGGAAGCTCGCGCGTTCGCGTGAGCACGCCGCGCAGCTGATCGCCGCGGGGCGGGTCTCCGTCGGCAAGACCGTCGCGACCAAACCCGCCACGCAGGTCGAGACCGCGGCCGCGATCGTCGTGGCCCAGGACGACAGCGATCCCGACTACGTCTCGCGCGGCGGTCACAAGCTGGCCGGCGCGCTCGCGGTCTTCGGCCCTCAGGGGCTGGCCGTCGAAGGGCGCAGGGCGCTCGACGCGGGCGCTTCCACCGGCGGTTTCACCGACGTCCTGCTGCGCGCGGGCGCGGCCCACGTCGTCGCCGTGGACGTCGGATACGGACAACTCGCGTGGTCCCTCCAGAAGGATGAACGCGTCACCGTCAAGGACCGTACGAACGTACGCGAGTTGACGCTTGAAGCGATCGATGGGGAGCCAGTGGATCTTGTCGTGGGGGATCTGTCCTTCATCCCGCTCGGGCTGGTCCTGCCCGCCCTGGTGCGGTGCGTGAAGCCGGACGCCGATCTGGTGATGATGGTCAAGCCGCAGTTCGAGGTGGGTAAGGAGCGCCTCGGCAGCGGGGGAGTGGTACGCAGCACCCAGCTGCGCGCCGAAGCGGTCCGGGGGGTGGCCGCGAAAGCCTGGGGGCTGGGGCTCGGGGTGAAGGGCGTGACGGCCAGTCCGCTGCCCGGGCCGTCGGGGAATGTCGAATACTTTCTGTGGCTGCGGTCCGGGGCACCGGAACTGGACCCGGCCGAGGCAGACCGTGCAGTGGCGGAGGGGCCGCGTTGACCGAGAACCGAGCTCGTACTGTTTTCCTGCTCGCCCACACGGGCCGGCCCGCGGCCGTGCGCAGTGCCGAGCTCGTCGTGAAGGGGCTGCTGCGCTCTGGCCTCGGCGTGCGCGTCCTGGAGGCCGAGGCGCGCGACCTGCCGCTGCCGACGGAGGTGGAGCTGGTCAAGGAGGCCACTCCGCAGTGCCTCGACGGGTGCGAGCTGCTGATCGTGCTGGGCGGCGACGGCACGCTGCTGCGCGGCGCCGAGTTCGCGCGGGCCTCGGGCGTGCCGATGCTCGGCGTCAATCTCGGGCGCGTCGGGTTCCTCGCGGAGGCCGAGCGGGACGACCTCGACAAGGTCGTCGACCGGGTGGTGACCAAGGCGTACGAGGTCGAGGAGCGGATGACCGTCGACGTCGTGGTGCACCAGAACGGCGACATCGTGCACACGGACTGGGCGCTGAACGAGGCGGCCGTGCAGAAGGTGTCCGCCGAGCGGATGCTGGAGATCGTCCTGGAGATCGACGGCCGGCCGGTCACGGGCTTCGGCTGCGACGGGATCGTGTGCGCCACGCCCACGGGGTCGACGGCGTACGCCTTCTCGGCGGGCGGGCCGGTGGTGTGGCCGGAGGTCGAGGCGCTGCTGATGGTGCCGATCTCCGCGCACGCGTTGTTCGCCAAGCCGCTCGTGACATCGCCGGATTCCGTGTTGGCTGTGGAGGTTCTGCCCCACATTCCGCCCGGGGTGCTGTGGTGTGACGGGCGGCGGACGGTGGAGTTGCCGGCGGGGGCGCGGGTGGAGGTGCGGCGGGGGGCCGTGCCGGTGCGGCTGGCGCGGCTGCATCACGCGTCCTTCACGGACCGGCTGGTGGCCAAGTTCGCGCTGCCCGTCTCCGGGTGGCGGGGCGCCCCTCATTAAGGGTGGGTGCTCGTCGTCGGCGGATGCGGGCGCTCTGTGGCTTGTCGCGCGGTTCGCCGCGCTCCCAAGGGGGCCGATCACCACTCTCGTGGGTGACAGGGGCGGGCCAGTCGCACTAGCAGGCCCGGACCTCGTAAGGTCGTGTCCGTGTTGGAGGAGATGCGGATACGGTCGCTGGGCGTGATCGACGACGCTGTCGTCGAGCTGTCGCCCGGGTTCACCGCGGTCACCGGTGAGACGGGTGCGGGCAAGACCATGGTGGTCACCAGCCTGGGGTTGCTGCTGGGCGGGCGGGCCGACCCGGCGCTCGTGCGGATCGGCGCCGGCAAGGCCGTCGTGGAGGGGCGCATCACCGTCCCCCGGGACGCCTCGGTCGCCGTACGCGCCGAGGAGGCCGGGGCCGAGCTCGACGACGGGGCCCTGCTGATCAGCCGTACCGTCTCCGCCGAGGGGCGCTCGCGGGCGCACCTGGGCGGACGCAGCGTGCCCGTGGGCGTCCTGGCCGAGCTCGCAGACGAACTGGTGGCCGTGCACGGTCAGACCGACCAGCAGGGGCTGCTCAAACTGTCCCGGCAGCGGCAGGCGCTCGACCGGTACGCGGGCGACGCGGTCGCCGGGCCGCTGGCCAAGTACGGCGAGGCGTACAAGAGGCTGCGGGCCGTGGCCGCCGAACTCGACGAGATCACCACCCGGGCGCGGGAACGGGCCCAGGAGGCCGACCTGCTGCGCTTCGGGCTCGACGAGATCGCCGCCGTCGAACCCCGCGCCGGCGAGGACGTGGAGCTGGCGGAGGAGGCCGAGCGGCTCGGGCACGCCGAGGCGCTGGCATCGGCCGCGGCGGCCGCTCACGCCGCGCTCGCGGGCAATCCCGAGGACCCGGAGGGCGTCGACGCCGGGACGCTCGTCGCGGGCGCCCAGCGGGCTCTGGACGCCGTACGGTCGCACGATTCGGCGCTGGCCGCGCTCGCCGACCGCGTCGGGGAGATCGGGATCCTGCTGCGGGACGCGGCGGGCGACCTGGCCGGGTACGCCGACGATCTGGACGCCGATCCGCTGCGGCTCGCGGCCGTCGAGGAGCGGCGGGCCGCGCTCACCGGGCTGACGCGCAAGTACGGCGAGGACATCGCCTCCGTGCTGGCCTGGGCCGAGCAGAGCGCCGCGCGGCTCACCGAACTCGAGGGCGACGACGAGCGGATCGGGGAGCTGACGGCCGAGCGGGACGCCCTGCGGTCCGAACTGGGCGGGCTGGCGCAGGCCTTGACGGACGCCCGCACGGAGGCCGCCGAGCGGTTCGCCGCCGCCGTGACCGCCGAGCTGGCCTCGCTCGCCATGCCGCACGCGCGCGTGTCCTTCGACATCCGGCAGACCGAGGACCCCGACGGCGTCGAGGTGGGCGGCCGTACGGTCGCCTACGGTCCCGCGGGCGCCGACGAGGTCGAGCTGCTGCTGGCCCCGCACCCGGGCGCACCGCCCCGGCCGATCGCGAAGGGCGCGTCCGGCGGTGAGCTGTCGCGGGTGATGCTGGCCGTGGAGGTCGTGTTCGCGGGGACGGACCCCGTGCCGACGTACCTGTTCGACGAGGTCGACGCGGGTGTGGGCGGCAAGGCGGCGGTCGAGATCGGCCGTCGGCTGGCCCGCCTGGCGAAGACCGCGCAGGTCGTGGTCGTGACCCACCTGCCGCAGGTCGCCGCCTTCGCCGACCGCCAGCTGCTGGTCGAGAAGACCAACGACGGGTCCGTGACCCGCTCCGGAGTCAAGGTCCTCGAGGGCGAGGACCGGGTCCGGGAGCTGTCGCGCATGCTCGCTGGCCAGGAGGACTCCGAGACGGCCCGCGCACACGCGGAGGAACTGCTGGCGGCGGCCCGGGCGGACGGCTAGCGCGTCCGGAAGGGCGGGTGTCCTCGGGGCACTCGCCCGGCGGGCAGGGCCGCGCATTATGGCGGAGGCCACTGACAGCGGCGGGGCCGGTGGCCGGAAACGACGGTTCGGGTGAAGCGGGCATCGGATGTGCGATTACTCCGCCGCGATGTCTTTGTCACTCGTGTGGGTGACCTGCTTCTGTCGGCCCCCCGTGCGCCCGGCGCTGCCGCCCTCCCGGTGTTCCCGGAACCCCCCTGCGTCCTGGCATCCTTGGCGGAGTACGCGTGCGAAAACCGCGTCGTGACCGCCCGACCCGAACCAGGAGCCCGGCCAGGTGACCCCCGTGAGCAGCCACTCACCGCATGGCCAGCCGCCGCTGCGCACCGTGCAGGTGCTCGGCGGAGGCAATGCCGCCAGCAGCGCGCATGTGCGCTCGCTGGCCGCGGGGCTCGTCGCGCGGGGCGTGAAAGTCACGGTGTGCGCCCCCTACGAGGCCGACCGCGCCTATGACTTCAGCGGCGTCGGCGCCGACCACGTGCACGTGCCGCGCAGCAGCGACCCGGTGTCGGTGGCGGCGCTGCGCGCGGCCTGCGCCCACGCCGATCTGGTGCACGCGCACGGACTGCACGCCTCCTTCCGCACCGTGCTCGCCCTCAGCGGCCGGCGCGTGGGCACTCCGCTGGTCGTGACCTGGCACGACCGGGCACACGCCGACGGGGCCCGTGCCCACATGCTGCGGGCGCTGGAGCGCCGGGTCGTGAAGGCGGCCACCGTGGTGCTCGGGACGTCCTCGCCACTCGTGGACCGCGCCCGGCTCACCGGCGCGCGGGACGCCCGGCTCGCCGCCGTCGCGCTGCCCGGTCCCAAGAGGCCCCTCGAACCCGACGACCCCGACCGGCTCCGGCCCAAGGTGCGCGCCGAACTCGGCGCCATCGGAAGGCCGTTGCTGATGGCCGTCGGCTCCCTGGAACGGCACCGTGGGTACGACGTCCTGCTGGACGCCGCGCGCGCCTGGCGCCGGCTCGATCCCGTGCCCCTGGTCGTGATCGCCGGGGAGGGGCGGCTGCGCGGTGAACTCCAGGGCCGCATCGAGGAGGAGGGCCTGCCGGTCCGGCTCATCGGGCGACGCGACGACGTCACCGACCTGCTCGCCGCCGCCGACCTGGCCCTGTTGCCGAGCCGTTGGGAGGCCCGCTCCGTCCTAGCCCAGGAGGCCCTCCACGCGCGTGTGCCGCTCGTCGCGACCGACGTCGGCGGCATCCCCGAACTCGTCGGCGACGCGGCCGAACTCGTCCCGTACGGCGACGCGAAGGCCCTCGCCGACGCCGTCGTACGGCTGCTCGGCGACCGGGCGCGCCGGGACCTGCTGACGGCCAGGGGCACCAGGCAGGCCGCCACCTGGCCGACCGAGGACGAGACGGTCGCCCAAGTGCTCAGCGTGTACGACGAGTTGACCCAGCCCCGCCCCCTCTCCTAGGGCACTACGGGACGTGCCTGCGGGCCCGCAGGGCCAGGCTCAGGGCCAGGACCGTCTGCGGGTCGTCGAGGTCCGTGCCCAGCAACTCCCCGATGCGCGCCAGGCGGTTGTACAGGGTCTGCCGGTTCAGGTGCAGCTCCCGGGCCGTCTCCGCCTTGCGCCCCGCATGGGCGAGGTAGGTCGTCAACGTGGGCAGCAGCGGCGGCCGGGAACGCCGGTCGTGCTCGAGCAGCGGGCCGACGGCCCGCTCCACGAAGGCCGCCAGGTCGGGGTGGTCGCGCAGCCGCCACAGCAGCAGGTCGATGTCGAGACGACGGGCGTCGTACCAGGGCCGGTCCTCGAGGCCCTGGGCCGCCGTGGCCGTCTCGGCCGCGTGCCGCAGGCCCGAGGCGGCCGCCTGCCAGCCACCGGCCATCCCCACGACCACCACGGGCGCCTGCCCGCCCGGCCGCGGCATCCCGGCCCGTTCCACACCGGCGCGCAAGGCCGCCGCGACCCGGTCCGCGACCGCCGCCCGCTCCGACTCCGCACGCAGCCCGAGCAGCACCAGCACCCGGCCCTCCACCGGCCGTACGCCGAGCAGGACCGGCACGCCGACCGCCGACAGCTCCTCCGAGATGGCCCGGGCCGGCACGCCCCAGCCTCCCCCACCCGGGGCCAGTGCTTCCCCGAGCCGCATGACCACCGGCAGCAGCGGCCCCTCGCCCGGCCGGAAACCCAGCACCCGGGCCTGCGCCGGGGCGTCCTCGGGCGTGATGCGGCCCTCGGCCAGATCGGTGAGGAAGTCGCCCCGCCCGCGCGCCGCCAGCTCCTCCTCCTGGCGGGCCTGCATCAGCACCACGGCCAGGATGCCCGCGGCCCGCTCGGCCGCCATCCGGTGCACCGGCGCCATGGACGTGCGCACCGGCAGCAGGACCAGACGCGCCCGGACGCCCCCGCTGCCGGGCCCGCCGCCCGGCACGTCCACCAGGACCGACCCCGCGAGCGGCGGCTCGTCCTTGTGCTGGCCGCGCAGCCCCTCCCACACCTGGAGCGGGTCCGCGCCCTCGGGACCGGCCCCGGCGGCATACAGCAACTGACCGTCCGCCGTCTCCAGGAACACGGGATTGGCGGCGAAGTCGGCCAGGATGCCGAGCACCTGGGGCACCCCGCCGCCGCCCAGCACGGCCTGCGTGCACCGCCGGTGCACCTCCTCGGCCCGCTGCAACAGGGCGTAGTGGCCGTTGACGATCTCGGTGTGCACCTCCTCCGTGACCGTGACGAACGCCACCTCGCGGTGCAGCTGGACCAGTGGCAGCCCGGCCGCGCGCGCCGTGTCGACGAGGGCCGCGGGCAGCCGGGTGAAGCGCGGGCCGAGCTCCACGACCAGGGCCGCGATGCCGCGCTCGGCCAGGGTGCGTACGAACGCCCGCTGTTCGGCGGGGCGGGTGCCCAGGCCGTAGCCCGTGGTCAGCAGCAGTTCACCGCCCTTGAGCAGCGAGGCGATGTGCGGCACCTCTCCGGCGTGCACCCAGCGCACGGTCCGCCCCAGCCGCTCGCCGCCCGCCAGCACCTCGGGGAGCCCGCTGCGCAGCCCCGGCAGTTCCAGCGCCCGCCGCACGGTGATCCCGGCGCCCTGGCTGTCGTGTGCGCTGTCCGTCCCGCTGTCCATGTGCCGGACGCTACCCGTGCGGGTGCCTCCCGGACATCTCCGGAGCGGCACCGGGACGATCACCGCCCGGATCCCGCCGTGGATCTCCCGGATTACGGCGTGATCGGCCGGGTACGGGCGCCGTCATGGACATGAGCGTGGTTGCGGTGGGGCGGGAGGACGACAGTCCGGTCGAGGAGCCGTTGCGCGTCGCGGTGCTCGCCGACCGGCTCGGGTACCGGGAGGTGTGGGCGGGCGAGGGACCCACGTGGGACTCGTTCGTCCTGGCGACGGCGATCGGTGCGGCCACCGGGCAGGCCGCGCTGACCGCCGGGCCGGTACCGGTGTCGGTGCGCGACCCGCTGACCATCGTCCGGGGCGCCGCCTCCACGGCGGCCGTGACCGGCCGGCCCGTCGGCGTGGCCCTGGGCACCTCCAGCAAACGCGTCGCCGAGGGCGTGCACGGCCGGCCGCGCACCCGGCCCGCCGCCGCCCTCGAGGAGTCGGCGGCGGCCGTGCGGGCGCTGATGCACAGCGTGCCCGGCGAGCCGGTCGTCCCCGGCAGCGGCTTCACGCGCCGGCTCCCGCCGCCCGGCGGCACGGTCACGGTCGCGGCGTTCGGGGAGCGTGCGGTCGCCGCGGCCGTCGCGCACGCCGACCGGATGCTGCTCGACATCGTCTCGCCCGAGCAGGTCCGCATGCTGCGGGCCCGGATGCTCGCCGCGGCCGAGAAGGCGGGCCGTACGCCGCCCCGGCTGGCCGCCTGGCTGCCCGCCGCCGTGGACCCCGAGCCGGAGTCGCTCACCCAGGTCCTGCGCAGCGTCGTCGGCTACCTCGCCGTGCCGGGCTACAGCGACATGTTCGTCGACGCGGGGTTCGCCGAGGTCGTCGAGCTGGCCGCCAAGGGCGCCGACCCGGACACCCTGCTGCGCGCCCTGCCGCCCGAGGCCGCGGGCACCGTCGCCCTCGTGGGCGACGCCGGCACCGTCCGCGCCCGCATGGCCGCCTACGCCGAGGCCGGACTCGACGAGATAGCCCTCGTCCCGGCCACGGCAGGCGACCCCGCGGGCGAGCGCACGCTCACGGCCCTCAGGCCGGAGTGAGGCCCAGCGGGGGCCGGGCCGACACCACCGCGAGGCCCCCGCGAGGGCCGGGTGAGGCCACGCGGAGACCGTGGTGAGGCCTCGCGAGGGCCGGGCCGACACCCCCCAGCGAAGGCCGGAGTGGAGCACCGCGAAGACCGCGCTGAGGCCCTTGCGGGACGGCACAACTGAGGGCCGTGGTGAGGCCCCCGGGAGTCGCTCCGGTCAGCCGCCGTACGCGCCCGAAGCGGTCAGGCGCAGCGCCGTGTCGATGAGCGGCACGTGGCTGAAGGCCTGCGGGAAGTTGCCCACCTGGCGCTGCAGGCGCGGGTCCCACTCCTCGGCCAGCAGACCGAGGTCGTTGCGCAGGGACAGCAGCTTCTCGAACAGCTTGCGGGCCTCGTCCACGCGGCCGATCATCGCCAGGTCGTCGGCCATCCAGAACGAGCAGGCCAGGAACGCGCCCTCGTCGCCGGGCAGACCGTCGACGTTCTCGTCGCCGCTGGTGGTCGGGTAGCGCAGGATGAAGCCGTCCGACGTGGACAGCTCACGCTGGATCGCCTCGATCGTGCCGATGACCCGCTTGTCGTCCGGCGGCAGGAAGCCCATCTGCGGGATCAGCAGCAGGGAGGCGTCCAGCTCCTTCGAGCCGTACGACTGCGTGAAGGTGTTGCGCTCCTTGTCGTAGCCCCGCTCGCACACGTCCCGGTGGATGTCGTCGCGCAGCTCGCGCCAGCGCTCCAGCGGGCCGTCCGCGTCACCGGACTCGATCAGCTTGATGGTGCGGTCGACCGCGACCCAGGCCATCACCTTGGAGTGCACGAAGTGGCGGCGCGGGCCGCGCACCTCCCAGATGCCCTCGTCCGGCTCCTGCCAGTGGTCCTCCAGGTAGCGGATCAGCTTCAGCTGGAGGAGGGAGGCGTAGTCGTTGCGGGCGAGGCCCGTCATGTGGGCCAGGTGCAGGGCCTCGGTGACCTCGCCGTACACGTCCAGCTGGAGCTGGTGGGCCGCGCCGTTGCCGACCCGGACCGGGGTGGAGTTCTCGTAGCCCGGCAGCCAGTCCAGCTCCGCCTCGCCGAGCTCGCGCTCGCCGGCGATGCCGTACATGATCTGCAGGTTCTCCGGGTCGCCGGCCACCGCGCGCAGCAGCCACTCGCGCCAGGCGCGGGCCTCCTCGCGGTAGCCGGTGCGCAGCAGCGAGGACAGGGTGATGGCCGCGTCGCGCAGCCAGGTGTAGCGGTAGTCCCAGTTGCGGACGCCGCCGACGTCCTCCGGCAGGGAGGTGGTCGGCGCGGCGACGATGCCGCCGGTCGGGGCGTACGTCAGGGCCTTCAGCGTGATCAGCGAGCGGACCACGGCCTCCCGGTAGGGGCCGTGGTACGTACAGTGGTCGACCCACTCGCGCCAGAAGTCCTCCGTCGCCTCCAGGGACTGCTCCGGCTCGGGCAGCGGCGGCGGCTCCTTGTGCGAGGGCTGCCAGGAGATCGTGAACGCGATCCGGTCACCCGGCGCGACCGTGAAGTCCGCGTAGGTCGTCAGGGACTTGCCGTAGGTTTCCGCGGATGTGTCGAACCACACGGAGTCGGGACCCGCGACGGCCACCGTGCGCCCCTCGTGCTTGTGCACCCACGGCACCACCCGTCCGTAGGAGAACCGCATCCTGAGCGCCGAGCGCATCGGCACCCGGCCCGAGACGCCCTCCACGATCCGGATCAGCTGCGGGGCGCCGTCACGCGGCGGCATGAAGTCGGTCACCCGGACCGTGCCCCGCTGGGTGTCCCACTCGGACTCCAGGATGAGCGAGTCGCCCCGGTAGCTGCGCCGCGCCGCAGTGGGGGGCTGCTGGTCGGACGCGTACGCGGGCCCGAGCCGCCAGAAGCCGTGCTCCTCGTTGCCCAGCAGGCCGGCGAAGATGGCGTGCGAGTCGAAGCGGGGCAGGCACAGCCAGTCGACTGTCCCGTCCCGGCAGACCAGGGCAGCGGTCTGCATGTCTCCGATGAGTGCGTAGTCTTCGATGCGCCCGGCCACGTGCAACTCCAGTCGAACGGCCACGTCACCCCACGAGGGGGCTGTCGCTAGTGCGGTCAAGGGGGTTTCAGCAGGTCTTGCAATGCGTCATTGAGCGATGAAGCAAAACAGGTCGCTCAGCCGTGATGCAAAGCGCCAATTCTTGCTCAACGAACTGACGAGCTCACGTTGTTCCGGTGGTTACGGGCGGGGGGTGGTGCCGTTGGGCCGGACGGGCTCGGCAGCGAGTGTCCGAGCAGGATACGACGCACGCAGATGATCCGGGTGCCCGTCCCGGCAAGGTGGGTACGCCGAACGAGTGAGCAACGGGTGAGGGACCGGTGACCGTGATCGCCTCCGTGTCGGGATGTGTGCGGAGCGTGGCCGGAAGCCGTCGCCTCGCAGCGCTGATACGCTGGTAGCCCGTGGACCGGTGGGCCCCTTCCCGACAGGGAACCCCCGAACCGCAGCGACGGCACCCCGGAGCATTCCGGCGGGCAGCCGCACCGCACCCCCAGACCGCGACCACGGGAGCCCCGTCTTGGCCATGCCGCCCGCCGCTTTTCGTAATTCGACGACCAAGCACATCTTCGTCACCGGGGGTGTCGCCTCCTCGCTCGGCAAGGGCCTGACGGCCTCCAGCCTCGGCATGCTGCTCAAGGCCCGCGGTCTGCGCGTCGTGATGCAGAAGCTCGACCCGTACCTCAACGTCGACCCGGGCACGATGAACCCCTTCCAGCACGGTGAGGTGTTCGTCACCAACGACGGCGCCGAGACCGACCTGGACATCGGCCACTACGAGCGCTTCCTCGACCGTGACCTCGACGGCTCCGCCAACGTCACCACGGGTCAGGTGTACAACACCGTGATCGCCAAGGAGCGCCGCGGCGAGTACCTGGGCGACACCGTGCAGGTCATCCCGCACATCACCAACGAGATCAAGCACCGCATCCGCCGCATGGCGACGGACGAGGTCGATGTCGTGATCACCGAGGTCGGCGGCACCGTCGGCGACATCGAGTCGCTGCCGTTCCTGGAGACCGTCCGCCAGGTCCGTCACGAGGTCGGTCGTGACAACGTCTTCGTCGTCCACATCTCGCTCCTGCCGTACATCGGCCCCTCGGGTGAGCTGAAGACGAAGCCCACCCAGCACTCGGTTGCGGCCCTGCGCAACATCGGTATCCAGCCGGACGCCATCGTGCTGCGCTGCGACCGCGAGGTGCCCACCGCGATCAAGCGGAAGATCTC
The DNA here is from genome assembly GCF_040706515.1 of Streptomyces sp. NPDC047880. NCBI lineage: Bacteria > Bacillati > Actinomycetota > Actinomycetes > Kitasatosporales > Streptomycetaceae > Streptomyces > Streptomyces sp. NPDC047880. The sequence goes on from NZ_JBEZOK010000022.1 coordinate 19,448, forward strand.
GCTGATGTGCGACGTCGACGAGGCCGCCGTGGTCGCCTGCCCCGACGCCCGTTCGATCTACGACATCCCGAAGACCGTGCACGGCGAGGGCCTGGACGCCTACGTCGTCCGCAAGCTGGACCTGCCGTTCCGTGACGTGGACTGGACGACCTGGGACGACCTGCTCGACCGCGTCCACAACCCCGACCACGAGATCACCCTCGCGCTGGTCGGCAAGTACATCGACCTGCCCGACGCCTACCTGTCGGTCACCGAGGCGCTGCGCGCGGGCGGCTTCGCCAACCGGGCCCGCGTCAAGATCAAGTGGGTCACCTCCGACGACTGCAAGACCCCGGCGGGCGCGGCCCAGCAGCTCGGCGACGTCGACGGCATCTGCATCCCCGGCGGCTTCGGCGACCGCGGTGTGCTCGGCAAGGTCGGCGCGATCAAGTACGCCCGCGAGAACAAGATCCCGCTGCTCGGCCTCTGCCTCGGCCTGCAGTGCATCGTGATCGAGGCCGCGCGCAACCTGGCCGACATCACCGACGCCAACTCCACCGAGTTCGACCCGGCCACCGGCCACCCGGTCATCTCCACCATGGCCGAGCAGCTCGACATCGTCGCCGGTGAGGGTGACATGGGCGGCACCATGCGGCTCGGCATGTACCCGGCGAAGCTGGCCGAGGGCTCGATCGTGCGCGAGGTGTACGACGGCAAGGAGTACGTCGAGGAGCGGCACCGGCACCGCTACGAGGTGAACAACGCCTACCGTGCCGAGCTGGAGAAGAAGGCGGGCATCCTGTTCTCCGGCACCTCGCCGGACGGCAAGCTCGTCGAGTACGTCGAGTACCCGCGCGACGTCCACCCGTACCTGGTCGCCACGCAGGCCCACCCGGAGCTGCGCTCGCGCCCGACGCGTCCGCACCCGCTGTTCGCCGGACTCGTCAAGGCCTCGGTCGAGCGGAAGATTTCGAAGTAACACACCAGTTGTACGGTGGCCGGGGTGCATCCCTTCAAAGGGTGTGCACCCCGGTTTCGTTTCAGCAGGTCGCGCGGCACGTGGAAGGACAGGCATGACGATCAAGGACACCCCGGCGGAGTGGGAGATCCGGGCGACGGAGATCCCCTTCACGGGCAACAAGACCTCCGTGCGCACCGACGAGGTGGTCATGCCCGACGGCACCGTGGTCGGCCGTGATTACCAGGTCCACCCCGGCTCCGTGGCCGTCCTCGCCCTCGACGAGTCCGACCGCGTGCTGGTGCTGCGCCAGTACCGCCACCCCGTGCGCCACAAGCTGTGGGAGATCCCGGCCGGCCTGCTCGACGTCCCCGGCGAGAACCCGCTGCACGCCGCGCAGCGCGAGCTGTACGAGGAGGCGCACGTCAAGGCCGAGGACTGGCGGGTGCTGACCGACGTCTACACCACGCCCGGCGGTTGCGACGAGGCCGTCCGGATCTTCCTCGCGCGGGACCTGTCCGAGGCCGAGGGGGAGCGCTTCGCGGTCGCGGAGGAAGAGGCCGACATGGAACTCGACCGGGTGCCGCTCCAGGAGCTCGTGCGGGGCGTCCTGGCCGGCGAGCTCCACAACAACTGCCTCGTCGTGGGCGTCCTCTCGCTGGTCGCCGCGCGGGCCGGTGACGGGCTGGACGCCCTGCGCCCGGCCCAGGCGCCGTGGCCGGCGCGTCCGTTCGAGGCGTAGCGCTCCGCCGGGAGGGCCGCGACAGGAGGTGCCGCGAAGGTCCTGGGCCGGGTGCGGCGTCGCCGTGGCGGGTCGCGCGGTGGCCCGCCCGCGCCCCTTTCGGGCGCGACCTCCTGCCGTCAGTCCTACGATCTGCTGATCCGATCGGGGGAAGTGGTCGTCCCGCCCGTCGTGCACCACCCGGAACGTTGCAGAGCGTGAACTAGGCTCTGTGGCACGCCCGAGCCGGAGTCCCGGCGGGCTTGCGCGTGCGGTTGGGACGGGAGTGTGGCCCGTGACGGATCAGGTCGTGAAGACAGGCGATGTGCGGTCGGCCGGGCGCGTCGCCGGGGTGAGCGAGTTCCTGGGCCGCACACGGGAGTTGAAGGAACTGCGCGCCGACATCGAGCGCGCCGGACTGGACACTCTGGCCGGCCGCAAAGCACCCCGCGCACGCGTGCTGCTCATCGCCGGCCGGCCCGGTTCGGGCCGCACCGCGCTTGCCGAGGAACTCGTACGACAGGTCGCGGACCGTTACCCCGACGGGGTCCTGCGCGTCGGCCTGACCGACCCCGACGGCACCCCCGTCCCTGTCGGCCGCGCCGCCCGGGACCTCCTTGCCGCCCTGGACGAGCAGGCACCGGCCGGGGCCTGCGAGGACGACCTCACCGACGCCCTGCGCAGCGCCCTGGCCGACCGCAGGGCCCTGCTCCTGCTGGACGACGCGGCCGACGCCGAGCAGGTCGACGCCCTGTTGCCCGACAGCCCGGACTGCCTCGTCGTCGCGGTCTCCGAAGGCCCGCTGACCGGCATCTCCGACGTCCGCCCCTGCACCCTGGGCGGCCTGGACACCAAGTCCGGGGTGGAACTGCTGACCCGGCACACCGGCTCGGTCCGTATCACCGTCGACCCCCGGGCCGCCGAGGGCCTCGCCGAGGAGTGCCAGGGGCAGCCCGCCGCGCTGATCCTGGCGGGCGGCTGGCTCGCGGCACGTCCCAAGGCCGCCGTCTCCGACCTGGCCAAGCAGCTGCGCGCCGACGACAGCGAGGGCATCGCCCTGACCCGGGTCTTCCGGCTCGCCCACGCCGCCCTGCCCGCCGGCGCGGCCCGGATGCTGCGCCTGCTCGCCCTCGCCCCGGCCGGCCTCGTCGACCCCCAGACCGCCTCCGCGCTCGTCGGCTGCTCGGTCGACAGCGCCCGCACCACCCTCGGCGAGTTCGTCACCCTGGGCTTCCTGCGCGCGGTGGACTCCCCGCTGCCGCAGTACGAGGTGCCCGGCTGCCTGCACCCGCAGCTGCGGATTCTCGCCGAGCACCACGAGCGCCCGGCCGATCTCCAGCTGGCCCGCGCCCGCATGCTGGAGCGCACCGTCCGGCTGCTCCAGGCCTGCCGGGCGATCACCGAGACCGACAGTCCGGCGGCCCGCCAGAAGCTGCTCGACATGCCCCGCGCGCTGCGTTTCCCCACTCCGCGGGCGGCCGCCGACTGGCTGCGCCTGACCCGGCCCGCGCTGCTGGCCTCGGCCCGGCTCGCGGTCGCCGACGGGGAGCTGGACACCCTGGCCCGACGGCTGATGTCGCAGCTGGTCCGCGCGATGGCGGCGCACATCGGCACCAAGGCCGCCGCGCCCGACCTCTACGAGATCCACGGCATGGTCCTCGACGTCGCCGAACGCCGCGGCCTGCCCCGGGAGCGTGCCGCCGCCCTGCTCAACCTCGGCGACCTCGACGCCCGCACCGGCCGCACGGCCGACGCCCTGGCGCGCTACCGGGCCGCGCTGGACGCCGGGCGCGAGGTGAACGATCCGTATGCGACCGGCCGCGCGATGGAATCCGTAGGCGGCGCGTACCTGGACCTCGACGACTTCGACCGGGCCGCCGACTGGTTCGGGCGCGCCCTGGTCGAGCGGCTCGCCCGGGGCGAGCGCGCCGAGGCCGCCCGGCTCTACGGGCGGATCGCCGCCGCCCACACCTTCGCGGGGCGCTACGGCGAGGCCCTGCGGAACTGGCGCGCGGCGATCGCCGGTCACCGCAAGAACGGCGACGTGGCCGCCCAGGCCCGTGCCCTGAGCGAGCTGGCACGGGTCCAGGAGTACGCGGGCCGCCCCGAGGAGTCGCTGCGCACCTGCCGGGAGGCCGTGGAATGGGCGCGGCGCGCCGAGGACCCCCGGCTGCAGGCCGCCCTTCATCTGCGGGCCGCCGACACCCTCGATCACCTGGGGGATCCCGCGTCCGCCGGGCTGCACCGGGGCGCCGCCGGGCGGATTCTCGGCGACTCAAACCTTCAAAATGACCCTGACGCCTGCGAAATCCGTACCGCATCAGCTGAAGATTGATGCAATGAAAGGCTAGACAGCGCGAACACCTTCATTAGACTGGCTCTGCCGCACGTTCTCCTGCGGTCTCTCCCGGTGTGCCCGCGTGTGCCCGGGTATGTCTAAGGAAATACCCCCCCCATACCCTCTGAGCCAAGGACCGTGATCGACGTGAAGGTCGGCATCCCCCGCGAGGTCAAGAACAACGAGTTCCGGGTGGCCATCACCCCCGCCGGCGTGCACGAGCTGGTGCGCCACGGCCACCAGGTCGTCATCGAGCGTGGCGCCGGCGTCGGCTCCTCGATCCCCGACACCGAGTACGTCGCCGCCGGTGCGCAGATCCTGGACACCGCCGACGAGGTGTGGGCCGCCGCCGACCTGCTGCTGAAGGTCAAGGAGCCCATCGCCGAGGAGTACCACCGCCTCCGCAAGGACCAGACGCTCTTCACCTACCTGCACCTGGCCGCCTCCAAGGAGTGCACGGACGCCCTGCTGGAGTCCGGCACCACGGCCATCGCCTACGAGACCGTCGAGCTGCCGAGCCGCGCGCTGCCGCTGCTCGCCCCGATGTCCGAGGTCGCGGGCCGGCTGGCCCCGCAGGTCGGCGCCTACCACCTGATGCGCGCCAACGGCGGCCGCGGCGTCCTGCCCGGCGGCGTCCCCGGCGTGCTGGCCGGCCGCGCCGTCGTGATCGGCGGCGGTGTCTCCGGCTGGAACGCCGCGCAGATCGCCATCGGCATGGGCTTCCACGTGACCCTGCTCGACAAGGACATCAACAAGCTCCGCGAGGCCGACAAGATCTTCGGCACGAAGATCCAGACGGTCGTCTCCAACACCTTCGAACTGGAGAAGGCCTGCCTGGAGGCCGACCTCGTCATCGGCGCGGTGCTCATCCCCGGTGCCAAGGCGCCGAAGCTGGTCACCAACGAGCTCGTCTCGCGGATGAAGCCCGGAAGTGTCCTTGTCGACATCGCGATCGACCAGGGCGGCTGCTTCGAGGACTCCCGCCCGACCACCCACGCCGAGCCGGCCTTCCAGGTCCACAACTCGGTCTTCTACTGCGTCGCCAACATGCCCGGCGCGGTGCCGAACACCTCCACCTACGCGCTGACCAACGCCACGCTGCCGTACATCGTCGAGCTGGCCAACCATGGCTGGGCGGACGCGCTGCGCCGCGACCCCGCACTGGCCAAGGGCCTCAACACGCATGACGGCAAGGTCGTTTACCGCGAGGTCGCCGAGGCGCACGGCGTGGAGCACGTGGAGCTGTCCTCGCTGCTCGGCTGAGCACACATGGCCGCCAAGTCGGCTAAGTGACCAACCGGCAAAGGCGATAACCCTCCATACCGGCTTCGCTCGATCTGGGGGACCCCTGTCACCGGTCGTCAACGCCGCGCACCCGGCCGGACCTTGCCCGACAAGGTCCGGCCGGATGTGTGTATGGTCACTTCGCGATTCTCGAGCAACTCGCCTCGAACGTAACCCTTCAACCGATTCGCACACCGGTGAAACCTGCCGTGCGACGGCCGTACGCCCTTGACAGCGGGATGTTTCATTGCCGACACATCGGGCCGGGTCCGGCGGATTGTGTTGCTGCGGACGCCCGACACGCCATAGAGTCGCCAATCGTCGGCATGGTGCCACGCTGACCTGTCTAGAAGTTTCCTGGTCACCAAGGAGGTAAGACGACTTGTGAATGAGTCGACATTTACTCCCGGGGGTGGTCAACCAGGAATGCCTGCACCGGGCCAGGTGCCCGCGGGGTTCGAGGCTGTCGGCTCCGTCGCTGTGCGCACCTTCGCAGCCCACCAGAGTCCGCAGGCGACTCACACAGCACACCAGAAGATGGATGGCCATCACGTGAACGCCATGGCCGGCGACGGAAGTGGCGCGCCCCACAACCACTTCGCCGACTACGACGAACTGCCCGAGGGGCACTTCTACGACCCCGACGCGGAGTACGAGCCCGACCCCGAGTACGCGGCCACCCTCGCGCCCGACGCGGCCAGACAGCGCCGCGAGCGCGTCGGTCCGACCGGGCGCCCGCTGCCGTACTTCCCGATCCCGGGCCCGCTGCCCGAGCACGGACCCGCGAAGATCATCGCGATGTGCAACCAGAAGGGCGGCGTCGGCAAGACCACGTCGACCATCAACCTGGGTGCCGCGCTCGCGGAGTACGGACGCCGTGTCCTGCTCGTGGACTTCGACCCGCAGGGCGCGCTGTCGGTCGGACTCGGTGTCAACCCGATGGAACTCGACCTCACCGTCTACAACCTGCTCATGGAGCGGGGGATGGCGGCCGACGAGGTGCTGCTGAAGACCGCGGTCCCCAACATGGACCTGCTGCCCAGCAACATCGACCTGTCGGCGGCCGAGGTCCAGCTCGTCTCCGAGGTCGCCCGCGAGTCGACGCTGCAGCGCGCCCTGAAGCCGCTGCTGCCCGACTACGACTTCATCGTCATCGACTGCCAGCCCTCGCTCGGCCTGCTCACGGTGAACGCCCTGACGGCCGCGCACAAGGTGATAGTTCCTCTGGAGTGCGAGTTCTTCGCGCTGCGTGGTGTGGCCCTGCTGACGGAGACCATCGAGAAGGTCCAGGAGCGGCTCAACCCCGAGCTGGAGCTCGACGGCATCCTCGCCACCATGTACGACTCGCGCACGGTGCACAGCCGTGAGGTGCTCGCGCGCGTGGTCGAGGCGTTCGACGACCACGTCTACCACACGGTCATCGGGCGCACGGTCCGCTTCCCGGAGACCACCGTCGCCGGTGAGCCGATCACCACGTATGCCTCCAACTCCGTGGGTGCCGCCGCCTATCGCCAGCTCGCCAGGGAGGTGCTCGCCCGGTGTCACGCCGAGTGAGTCTGCCGGGGGCCGACGAACTCTTCCGTACGACAGGGGGGATGGCGCTTCAGTCGTCCCAGCCCAGGCGCCAGGCCAACGGCGACGCCAGGGTGCCCGCTCCGGCGGGGGAGGGCGACGCGGCGGCCGCCGCGGAGGACGCGCCGCAGGCGGTGCCCGCCCAGGGCGGTGACGGCGAGGGCCCGGAGCACGTCGCGGCGGACGCGGAGCCGGGCGAGGCCGGGGAGGCCCACAGCCGCTCCGCCGCCGAGCGCTCCGGTTCGGCCCGTCGGCAGGCGGCGCAGGAAGGTTCTGCCGCCGGCGCCGCGCCCCGCAAGCGCGGGCGCAACCCCTCGCGCCGGCCCAGCGGCCGGGAGCGGCACGACGAGAAGATCACGGTGTACGTGTCGGCCGAGGAGCTCATGGACCTCGAGCACGCCCGTCTCGTGCTCCGTGGCGAGCACGGTCTGGCCGTGGACCGCGGCCGCATCGTCCGTGAGGCGGTCGCGGTGGTTCTCGCCGACCTGGAGACCCGCGGGGACGCCAGCATCCTCGTACGACGACTGCGCGGGCGGTAGCGGTAGCCTGCGGGGGCCATGACCTCGAACGCTTCCCCATCTCCCCCCGGCGGCCCGGCCGGCCGCCGGCGTGCCCTGGGGAGGGGGCCGGGGGCTCCGCGAACGGCTCCGCCGGCTGCACGGCAGGAGGTCGTGCCGCAGGAGGCCGAGCCGTGGGAGACCGAGGCGCGGGAGATCGTGCCGTCCCCTTCACCCAAGGAGGCCGGTCCAGCGGCCGCTCCGCCTGTCCCGCGGCCCGGGTCTGAGGCGGCCGCACCGTCTGCGGACCGGTCCGGGCCGCTGGTCTTGGCCGGTTCGGGCGCGGCTGCTCCCGAGGCACGGTCCGCGGGTGACCGGGCCGCGTACGAGGCGCGGGCGGCGGGTGACCCGGCCGCGTCCGAGGAGGTCTCCGGGGCCGTCCCGGGCCCCCAGGCGCCGGGCGGCGATGCCGAGTCCGCCGGCGACGGGGTCTTCAAGGTCCGGCTCGCCAATTTCGAGGGGCCCTTCGATCTGCTGCTGCAGTTGATCTCGCGGCACAAGCTGGACGTCACCGAGGTCGCGCTGTCGAAGGTGACCGACGAGTTCATGGCCCACATCAGGGCGATGGGGCCGGACTGGGACCTGGACGAGACGACCGAGTTCCTGGTCGTCGCCGCCACCCTGCTCGACCTGAAGGCCGCGCGTCTGCTGCCCGCCGCCGAGGTGGAGGACGAGGGCGATCTCGCGTTGCTCGAAGCGCGGGACCTGCTGTTCGCCCGGCTGCTGCAGTACCGCGCGTACAAGCAGATCGCCGACATCTTCAGCGGGCGGCTCGACGACGAGGCCCGGCGCTACCCCCGGACCGTCGGACTCGAGGCGCACCACGCCGAGCTGCTGCCCGACGTGGTCATCAGCATCGGCGCGGAGGGCTTCGCCAAGCTCGCCGTGAAGGCGATGCAGCCCAAGCCCAAGCCGCAGGTCTACGTCGACCACATCCACGCCCCCCTGGTCAGCGTGCAGGAGCAGGCGCAGATCGTCGTGGCCCGGCTCAGGGAGCTCGGGGAGGCCGGCTTCCGGGTGCTCGTGGCGGACACCGACGACACCCTGACCATCGTCGCGAGGTTCCTCGCCCTGCTGGAGCTGTACCGCGAGAAGGCCGTCGCGCTGGAGCAGGAGACAGCGCTCGGGGAACTGCTCGTGCGGTGGACCGGCGGCGACGGGGACGAGACACCGACCGTCACCGACGAGTTCGACCGGCCGCCCGAGCCACCGAAGGAGGAGAAGAAGGCGTGAGCGAGCCAACGACCGACCTGCCGGCCGGGACGCCTGTCGTCGCCGGCCTCGACCTCAAGCCCGCCCTGGAGGCCGTCCTCATGGTCGTGGACGAGCCCGCGACCGAGGAACATCTCGCGAAGATACTGGAGCGGCCGAAGCGGCAGATCGCGGACGCCCTGCGCGAGCTGGCCGACGAGTACACCGTCCAGGGGCGCGGCTTCGAGCTGCGGTACGTCGCGAACGGCTGGCGTTTCTACACGCGTGCCGCCTTCGCGCCGGCCGTCGAGCGCTTCGTCCTGGACGGCCAGCAGGCCCGCCTCACCCAGGCCGCCCTGGAGACCCTGGCCGTCGTCGCCTACCGCCAGCCGGTCAGCCGCAGCCGGGTCTCGGCCGTGCGCGGAGTCAACTGCGACGGCGTGATGCGCACCCTCCTCCAGCGCGGACTGATAGAGGAGGCGGGCACGGAACCCGAAACAGGTGCGATCCTGTACAGGACGACGAACTACTTCCTGGAGCGGATGGGCCTGCGCGGTCTGGACGAGCTCCCGGAGCTCGCGCCCTTCCTCCCGGAGGCGGAGGCGATCGAGGCCGAGACCCAGGAGGGCGTACCGTCGTTCGACCCGGACGCGCCTGACGACGACGTGCCGGGCAGCCGCCCGGCCACCCCGGGTACCGACGACGAAGACGACCAGACGGAACTTTGATGCGAAGCAGCAGCGGCAGGAACAGCAGCGGAAACAACGGCGGGAGCCGTGGTGGCAACAGCGGCGGCCGCGGCGGGAGTGGTGGTGGTCGCGGCAACTTCCGCGGCGCCGGCAACAACCGCGACGACAAGCAGGGCAGCGGCCGTCCGAAGAAGCCGCGCCCGGAGGAGCGCCGCTACGACGTGGGCCCCGGGGCGACGAAGGACGGCCCCAAGGCCGGGCGTGGCGGTGCCGCGCGCGGCGGCGCCAAGGGCGGTCCCAAGCAGCCCCAGAAGCAGGGACGTACGACCCCGGCCCGCCCGCGCGAGTACGAGGCGCAGGTCGAGGAGCGCAACCGCGACCGGTACGCCGGGAAGAAGGAGGTCAAGCTCCCGAAGACCTTCCCCGGCGCCGAGCAGGAGGGCGAGCGGCTGCAGAAGGTCCTCGCCCGCGCGGGCTTCGGCTCCCGGCGTGCCTGCGAGGAGCTGATCGAACAGGCCCGGGTCGAGATCAACGGCGAGATCGTCCTGGAGCAGGGGCGGCGCGTCGACCCGGAGAAGGACGAGATCAAGGTCGACGGGCTGACCGTCGCAACCCAGCGCTTCCAGTTCTTCTCGCTGAACAAGCCCGCCGGTGTCGTGTCGACGATGGAGGACCCCGAGGGCCGGCAGTGCCTCGGTGACTACGTCACCAACCGTGAGACCCGGCTCTTCCATGTCGGCCGGCTCGACACGGAAACCGAGGGCGTCATCCTGCTCACCAACCACGGCGAGCTGGCGCACAGGCTGACGCACCCGAAGTACGGCGTGAAGAAGACCTACCTCGCGCACATCGTCGGGCCGATCCCGCGTGACCTGGGCAAGCAGCTCAAGGACGGCATCCAGCTGGAGGACGGCTACGCGCGCGCGGACCACTTCCGGGTCGTCCAGCAGACCGGCAAGAACTACCTCGTCGAGGTCACCCTCCACGAGGGCCGCAAGCACATCGTGCGCCGGATGCTCGCGGAGGCCGGCTTCCCGGTCGACAAGCTGGTCCGGGTCGCCTTCGGGCCGATCACCCTGGGCGACCAGAAGTCGGGCTGGCTGCGTCGGCTGTCCAACACGGAGGTCGGGATGCTGATGCAGGAGGTCGACCTCTAGACCTTGTGAGCGACCCGCACCCCCTTTTATAGTCGTGCTGACTATTAAAGGGGGTGTTCGTCATGGACGGCTACGACAAGTACGCCCATGAACCCTTCGCGGTGACCGTCGACCTCGCGGTGTTCACCCTCCGGGGAGGCGCGCTGCACGTGCTGCTCGTCGAGCGCGGGCAGGAGCCGTACGCCGGGCGGTGGGCCCTGCCCGGCGGGTTCGTGCAGCCGGACGAGTCGGCGGAGACGGCCGCCCGGCGTGAACTCGCCGAGGAGACCGGCCTGTCCGACGTGACCGGGCTGCATCTGGAGCAGCTGAGGACCTACAGCGAACCCGGCCGCGACCCCCGGATGCGGGTCGTGTCGGTCGCCTTCACAGCACTGCTGCCCGACGCACCCGAGGCGCACGGCGGCAGCGACGCGGCGCAGGCCCGCTGGGTGCCGTACGGCACGGCAGGGCCGCTCGCCTTCGACCACGACCGCATCCTGGCCGACGCCCACGACCGCGTCGGCGCCAAGTTCGAGTACACCTGCCTCGCCACCGCCTTCTGCCCGCCCGAGTTCACCCTCGGCGAGTTGCAACAGGTCTACGAGACCGTGTGGGGGACCGCACTCGACCGGCCCAACTTCCGGCGCAAGGTGCTCGCCACACCCGGCTTCGTCGAAGCCGTCCCGGGCGCCGCCCGGCTGACCGGCGGCCGCGGCAAGCCCGCCGCGCTGTACCGCGCCGGAACCGCCACCGCCCTCCACCCGCCTCTCCTCCGGCCCGTCCGGGAAGGACGCCCCGCATGACCACACTCGTCCACAAGCAGGCCGCCACCGGAGCGCTCACGGGCCTGGCCCTCGGCGACGCGCTGGGCTACCCGACCGAGTTCGACGACGTCCCCTCGATCCTCGCCATGTGCGGGCCCTGGCGGCAGATGGAGCTGCCGTCCCCGGCGATCGTCACCGACGACACGCAGATGACGCTGGCGCTCGGAAGGGGCATACGGGCGGCGATGGACCGGGGCGTGCTGGGGCCGGAGGGGATGGCCGAGGCTGTGCGGCGGGAGTTCATCGCCTGGAACCGCTCTCCGGAGAACAACCGCGCCCCCGGCAACACCTGTCTGCGGGCCTGCGCCCTGCTGGAGCACTCGGACCGCCCCTGGCAGGACGCCAGCCGGACCGAATCCAAGGGCTGCGGTGCCAACATGCGCGTCGCGCCGCTGGGTCTGGTGTCCGGCCTGAGCGACGAACAGCGCGCGGGCGCCGCCCAGTTGCAGTCCGCCCTCACTCACGGGCACCCGACCGCGCTCGCCGCGTCCGACCTCACCGCACACGCCGTACGCCTGCTCGCCCAGGGTGCCGAGCCGACCGGCCTGATCGGCCTGCTCCGCTCCTACGCCCTGGAGAACCGCAGCCACTACCACGAGCGCTGGCTCGGCGACCTGTGGCGGCGGGCCGGGGACCCGAGCCCCGAGCGGTTCATCGCGCGCGGCTGGGACGAGTGCCTGGAGGCCCTCGAACGGCTCAGGCACGCCGTGCGCACCGTCTCGCCGGAGACCGACCCCTGTCTGGCCACCGGCGAGGGCTGGATCGCCGAGGAGGCCCTGGTGACCGGGCTGCTGTGCTTCCTGCTGTTCGTCGACGAGCCGGTGACCGCCCTGCGCCGCGCCGCCTGCACCGCGGGCGATTCGGACTCGATCGCCTGCCTGACGGGCGCCTTCGCGGGCGCGTATCTGGGCGCGGAGGCCTGGCCCACCGAGTGGGCCGACCGCGTCGAGTACCGGGGCGATCTGCTCACCCTCGGGGCTCTGTGGGACGCGTGACGGCCCGGCGCCGGGCGCGGGCCGTCAGGCCATGCGAATCGAGTTCCCGTCCACGGTGATCTGCTCGGCGGGCAGGGGCCGGGTCGCCGGGCCGTGGGCCACCGCACCGTCGGCGATCTTGAACTTGCTGCCGTGGCAGGGGCAGTTGATCGTGCCGTCGGAGACGGACCCCACCAGGCAGTGCTGGTGGGTGCAGATCGCCGAGAAGGCCTTGAACCGGCCCTGCTCCGGCTGGGTCACCACGACCTTCTCGTCCTTGAAGATCTTGCCGCCGCCGACCGGGACCTCGTCGATGCCGGCCAGGACCTGCCCGTCGGGGCCGGCCGTCGTCTCCTGGCCGGTGGGGGAGCCCGTCGACTCGGAGCCGCTGTCGTCGCCGCCCCCGCCGCAGGCCGCGACGAGCGCCGCCGCGCCCGTCGCACCCGTCGCGAGGAGAACCGTGCGGCGCGTGGTCTCGTGGGTCATGTCGTCGCTCCGAAGGTGCCGAAGGGGGTAAATCGGAATGTACGTTATCTTGGCACCGAACTTACCCAAAGGCGGTGTTTCCGGCGTCTCGCCGGGCGGGCGTCGCGTACCCGGACCGCGCGGGCTGACTAGGCTGGTCGGACATAGAGCGACACGCACGTCAGCAAGGAGCATCGCCGTGGCGGTACGAGCGGTCCGGGGCGCCGTCCAACTCGAACGGGACGAGGCCGGACACATGGACGAGCGGGTCGGAGCCCTGCTCACGGAGATCCTCGAGCGCAACGGCCTCGCCGCCGACGACCTGATCAGCATCTGGTTCACGGCCACGCCCGACCTGCACAGCGACTTCCCGGCCGCCGCCGCCCGCAAGCTGGGCATCGTCGACGTGCCGCTGATCTGCGCCCAGGAACTGGACATCGAGGGCGCCATGCCCCGGGTGGTCCGCGTCCTCGCGCACATCGAGTCCGACCGGCCCCGGGCCGACATCGCCCACGTCTACCTCGGCGCCGCCGCCGCCCTGCGCAAGGACATCGCCCAGTGAGGACCGCACTCGTCATCGGCACCGGCCTCATCGGCACGTCCGCCGCTCTGGCCCTGTCCCAGCGGGGCGTCACCGTGCACCTCGCCGACCCGGACCCCGAACAGGCCCGTACGGCGGCCGCGCTCGGCGCCGGCACGGACGAGGCGCCGGACGGCCCCGTCGACCTGGTGATCGTCGCCGCGCCGCCCGCGCACGTGGCCGACGTCCTCGCCGACGCCATGCGCCGCGGGGCGGGACGCGGCTACCTCGACGTCGCCAGCGTCAAGGGCGGACCGCGCCGCGAGCTGGAGGCACGCGGTCTCGACCTGTCCTCCTACATCGGCTCCCACCCCATGTCGGGCCGGGAGAAGTCCGGCCCGCTGGCCGCGACCGGGGACCTCTTCGAGGGCCGTCCCTGGGTGCTCACCCCGACCCGGGACACCGACACCGAGGTGCTGAACCTCGCCCTGGAGCTGGTCTCGCACTGCCGGGCCGTGCCGGTGGTGATGGACGCCGACGCCCACGACCGGGCCGTCGCTCTCGTCTCCCACATGCCCCACCTGGTCTCCAGCCTGGTCGCCGCGCGCCTGGAGCACGCCGAGGAGGCCGCCGTACGGCTGTGCGGGCAGGGCATCCGGGACGTGACGCGGATCGCGGCCTCCGACCCCCGGATGTGGATCGACATCCTCTCCGCGAACCCCGCGCCGGTCGCCGACCTGCTCACGGACGTCGCCGCGGACCTGGAGGAGACCGTGCGGGCCCTGCGCGCCCTGCAGTCCTCCGACGACCACAAGCGCCGCGAGGGCGCCGGCGGGGTCGAGGACCTGCTGCGGCGCGGCAACGCCGGCCAGGTCCGCGTCCCCGGCAAGCACGGGTCCGCGCCGCGGGCCTACGAGGTCGTGGCCGTGCTCATCGACGACCAGCCGGGGCAGCTGGCCCGGATCTTCGCCGACGCGGGCCTGGCCGGCGTCAACATCGAGGACGTACGCATCGAGCACGCGACGGGGCAGCAGGCCGGTCTGGTGCAGTTGATGGTGGAGCCGAAGGCGGCTCCGGTGCTGAGTGCCGCGCTGCGGGAACGGGGCTGGGCGCTCCGGCAGTAGTCAGTAGGGGGGGTGCTCTCGGGGGCCGCATTCCGCGGGCTGCCGACCCCGGGCCCCGCTTCGGCCTGAACGGCCCCGTCCTCGAGCGCGGACGGGCTGGTGGTGGCCGAGTGCCGTCGGCACTCGTGGGCCGCCCCGGACGCGCGGCCGGACGAGTGACGCGCACCCAGTAACCTGGTGCGGGGCACTCGCGCCCTCACCCCCGCAGAGCCCGGTTCAGGAAGGTCCCCACTGTGGAAAGCGCCACGCCAGTGATTGTCGCCATCGACGGCCCCGCCGGCACCGGCAAGTCGAGCACCTCGAAGGCCGTGGCGGCCCAGCTCGGGCTGAGCTACCTGGACACCGGCGCCCAGTACCGGGCGATCACGTGGTGGATGGTGAGCAACGGCATCGACATAGACGACCCGTCGGCCGTCGCCGCCGCCGCGGGCAAGCCCGAGATCATCTCGGGCACCGACCCGGACGGCCCGACCATCACGGTCGACGGCGTGGACGTGGCGGCCCCGATCCGCACCCAGGAGGTCTCCTCCAAGGTCAGCGCGGTCAGCGCGGTGCCCGAGGTGCGTGCCCGGATCACCGAGCTGCAGCGCTCGATCGCCGCCTCCGCGGAGCAGGGCATCGTCGTCGAGGGCCGCGACATCGGCACGACCGTGCTGCCCGACGCCGACCTCAAGATCTTCCTCACCGCCTCCCCGGAGGCGCGGGCCGCCCGCCGCAGCGGTGAGCTGAAGGGCTCCGACGTCCACTCCACCCGCGAGGCCCTGATCAAGCGGGACGCGGCCGACTCCAGCCGCAAGACCTCCCCGCTCGCCAAGGCGGACGACGCCGTCGAGGTGGACACCACCGAGCTCACGCTGGCCCAGGTCATCGAGTGCGTCGTCACCCTCGTCGAGGAGAAGCGGGCCGGGAAGTGACCGAGCTGCCTTCGGCCCGGGGTGCCGAGGTCGGGCGGCGCATCGGCGTCGGCCTGATGTACGGGCTGTGGAAGCCGCGCGTGCTCGGCGCCTGGCGGGTGCCCGCGAGCGGTCCGGTGATCCTCGCGGTCAACCACTCCCACAACATCGACGGCCCGATGGTCATGGGCGTGGCTCCCCGGCCGACGCACTTCCTGATCAAGAAGGAAGCCTTCGTCGGCCCGCTGGACCCCTTCCTGCTCGGCATCGGGCAGGTGAAGGTCGACCGCGACACCACCGACCGCTCCGCGATCACCCGGGCGCTCGGCGTCCTGGACAGCGGCGGCGTGCTCGGCATCTTCCCGGAGGGCACCCGGGGCGAGGGGGACTTCGCCTCGCTGCGGGCCGGCCTCTCCTACTTCGCGGTGCGCAGCGGTGCCCCGATCGTCCCGGTGGCCGTGCTGGGAAGTTCCGAGCGGCGGGGACGGTTGATAAAGGGGCTGCCTCCCCTGCGCTCCCGCGTCGACGTCGTCTTCGGGGAGCCCTTCGAGGCGGGCGACGGCAGCGGTCGCCGGACACGCAAGGCGCTGGACGAGGCGACCGGGCGCATCCAGAAGCAGCTCGCGGCCCACCTGGAAAACGCCAGGCGTCTCACCGGACGCTAGGCGACACTGAGTAGTGGATCAGCCCCGCACACGGCGGGCACTCCACCGACCACCACGATGAACGACGAGGTACGGACTTCATGAACGACCACATCCAGCCCGACGGCTCGGACGCGTCCGAGGGCGCCCACGAGCACGACCACGGGGCGCTCGGCGACGCCGAGTTCGCGGAGTTCATGGAGCTCGCCGCGGAGGAGGGCTTCGACCTCGAGGACGTCGAGGGCGCCATCGAGGAGGCCGGTCACGGGCCGCTTCCCGTGCTCGCCGTCGTCGGCCGCCCCAATGTCGGCAAGTCGACCCTGGTGAACCGCATCATCGGGCGCCGCGAGGCCGTCGTCGAGGACAAGCCCGGCGTCACCCGCGACCGGGTGACCTACGAGGCCGAGTGGGCGGGCCGCCGCTTCAAGGTCGTCGACACCGGCGGCTGGGAGCAGGACGTCCTCGGCATCGACGCATCCGTGGCCGCCCAGGCCGAGTACGCGATCGAGGCCGCCGACGCGGTCGTCTTCGTCGTCGACGCCAAGGTCGGCGCCACCGACACCGACGAGGCCGTCGTCCGGCTGCTGCGCAAGGCCGGCAAGCCGGTCGTGCTGTGCGCCAACAAGGTGGACGGCCCCAGCGGCGAGGCCGACGCCGCCTACCTGTGGTCGCTGGGCCTCGGGGAGCCGCACCCGGTCTCCGCCTTGCACGGCCGCGGCACCGGAGACATGCTCGACCAGGTCCTGGAAGTGCTGCCCGAGGCACCGCGTGAGTCGTTCGGCGGGGGCGGCATCGGAGGCCCGCGGCGCGTCGCCCTGATCGGCCGCCCGAACGTCGGCAAGTCCTCCCTGCTGAACAAGGTGGCGGGCGAGGAGCGCGTCGTCGTCAACGAGCTGGCGGGCACCACCCGTGACCCGGTCGACGAGCTGATCGAACTCGGCGGCGTCACCTGGAAGTTCGTCGACACGGCGGGCATCCGCAAGCGCGTCCACCTCCAGCAGGGCGCCGACTACTACGCCTCGCTGCGTACGGCGGCCGCCGTCGAGAAGGCGGAGGTCGCGGTCATCCTGATCGACGGCTCCGAGTCCATCTCGGTGCAGGACCAGCGGATCGTCACCATGGCCGTCGAGGCGGGCCGCGCGATCGTGGTCGCGTACAACAAGTGGGACACCCTCGACGAGGAGCGCCGCTACTACCTGGAGCGGGAGATCGAGACCGAGCTCGGCCAGGTGGCGTGGGCGCCGCGGGTCAACGTCTCGGCGCGCACCGGCCGGCACATGGAGAAGCTGGTCCCGGCGATCGAGACGGCCCTGGCGGGCTGGGAGACCCGGGTCCCGACGGGCCGGCTGAACGCCTTCCTCGGTGAGCTCGTCGCCGCCCACCCGCACCCCGTCCGGGGCGGCAAGCAGCCGCGCATCCTGTTCGGCACGCAGGCGGGCACCAAGCCGCCGCGATTCGTCCTGTTCGCCTCCGGCTTCATCGAGGCGGGCTACCGGCGCTTCATCGAGCGCCGCCTGCGCGAGGAGTTCGGCTTCGAGGGAACGCCGATCCACATCTCCGTGCGGGTGCGCGAGAAGCGCGGCAAGAAGAAGTAGCGCGAAGTACCGGAAAGGGCGGCCCCGTTCGGGGCCGCCCTTTCCGGTGTCCGGTGCTCGCTCAGATACCGCCCCGCCGTCCCGGCGGCAGCGCGGCCGGTACATGGTGCATGCCCGTGCCGTGCCCGCTCGTGGTGTGCGGTTCCGCGATGTGCGAGCCGACGGCACCGACGCGCTGCCACTGCGGCTGCTGCCCGGCGGCGTGGCGAGCGCTCTGGGCGCCCGCGCTGTAGGCACTGTACGAGCTGCCGTACGTCCCTCCGTAGGAGCCCGAACCGTGCGGGGTGTTCCCGAAGGCGGTGAAGCCCAGCTTCTCCTCGCCGCTGCGGTCCCCGGGCAGTGCCCGGAAGGACTTGACGTACTCGGCGTAGAGCGCGTCGTAGATCGGCGTGGCCGATGGGCCGCCCTGGGAGTCCTGAGCCGACCGCGCGGACGGGATCGGTGAGAAGGACTGGCGGCGGGGAACGTCGTATGCGTGCACGTATGTCCAAACGACCCCGCGGGGCAAGGGATGCGGCCCGGCTACGGCTTTCGCAGGTGTACGGCGTGGACGGGTGACGCGCCGCTCAGGTGCCGGCCAGCGGCAGTGCCGAGGCGACCAGCTTTCCGTTCGCCGCTGCCTTGTCCAGTGCGTCCCGCAGCAGGTCCTCGCGCGGCTGGCGGCCGATGGAGCCGGCCGGCGCGGCGAACATCAGAACCTGCTGGTGCTTGTTGGCGGCCGCGCGCCAGCCCTCGGTCACCTGGAGCGGCTGGTGCGCCTGCCACCAGGCCACCGGCTGGCCGCCGCCCGCCCCCGGCTGGAGCACCGCGTGCAGCTGGCCCATGGCGAGCAGCACCGACCAGCCGTGCAGCACCGGCGGTACGGCGGACAGCTCCGTCAGCGGCATGAAGCCCTGCTCGATGAGCAGCGGCAGGAAGTCGTCGCCGCCGCCGGTCGTGCCGGGCCGGGCGATGGGCCCGGTCGGCTCGACCACCAGGGCCGGGTGCAGTTCACCGCCGATCAGGACGAGTCCGCTGGTCACGCCGAGCACCGCCTGCTGGGGCACCACCTTGTCGGGCTCCAGGTCGACGGTGTCGCCGGTGATGGACTTCACGGCGCCCCGCAGCTGCTCCTCGGTGACCTGCACGACCTGCGAGGGCAGGCAGCCGGCGTGGGCGAAGGCGAGGACGGCGGTCTCGTCACCGATGAACAGGACGGTGCTGGTGAGCTCCTGCTCGGAGTCGCCCGGAGTGCGGCACGACGTGCAGTCGTAACTGCCCGCGGCGGTCTCTCCGGCGAGCAGGCGGTCGGCTTCTTCGTCGCCGATCTCGGCGCGTACCTCGTCGCTGACGTCGAGCATGCGCGGCACGGGTGGCTCCCTCGGGGATGCGGTGCGTGGCAAAAGCCGGGTGGCTCCCGGCCCGTGGTCCGGGTAGGTCCCGGCTCATGCAGAAGACAACGGACGATCTGTGGCGGGAGTCACGCCCCAGGCCGAACGTAATCGAACCAACCAGCGCACACGGTCACGCAGGGCGCGGAACCGCACACTCACTGTCAACTGGCCGACGCGGCAAGGGTGTTGATGGAGTGAGGTGGGTCACAGGTCATCGAGGCTGTTGGTCGATAAATCCGGAAATCCACGAATGAAGTGGGTGTCCGGAAACCGCCGTTACCCGAGGTATCGGTGAACTGGCCTGCCCGAACGGGCGTTTCCTTGCTGCCGAGCCCCCGACCTCCTTAGATTCCTCGGCCGTGTGCAACGAGCACCGCTCGGGTACGTCCACCGGCCGCCGGGTTCCCAGGACCCCGGCACAGCACCGCTCCGGTGGGCGGGGCGAGCGCGACCCCCGCGTCCCATGACGCGGGAGTGGTGTTCCGCCTTGGGGGATCCCCGGGTGTTTCGAGAGGGACCTACATGTCCGAATGTGCCGATACCACTCGCTCAGGCGCCCGCAAGCACCAGGTTCGTACGACGGCGGTCCTCGCCGGGGCGGCACTGCTCGCGCCCCTCGGACTGCTGACCGCGACCGGAAACGCCGCGGCGGCTGACAGCGGAGTGTGGGACCGCATCGCCCAGTGCGAGAGCGGCGGCGACTGGCACATCAACACCGGCAACGGCTACTACGGCGGACTCCAGTTCGCCGCCTCCACCTGGAACGCCTACGGCGGCACGGCCTACGCGCCCACCGCCGACCGGGCGAGCAGGTCCCAGCAGATCGCCGTCGCCACCAAGGTCCAGCGCGCCCAGGGGTGGGGCGCCTGGCCCGTCTGTTCGGCACGCGCCGGAGCGAGCGGCGGCGCACCCGCCGCCGACCCGGTCACCTCCATCAAGCAGGCCCCGGCGAAGCCGTCGAAGGCGCCGGCGCGGGCCGCGGATCACGCGGACCGCGGCTCCTCCCGCGGCGACTACACCGTCCGCCGGGGCGACACCCTGAGCGGCGTCGCCGCCCGCCACGGAACCACCTGGCAGCACCTCTACGCCGCCAACAAGGCCGCCATCGGGGCTGATCCCGATGTGATCGTGCCCGGCCTGCGCCTCGAGTTCTGAGCCGCTGCTCCCCCTCGCCGGGACACGGGCCCCGTCCGGTCGGCCGACCGGACGGGGCCTCGGCGCGCCCGGTCACCGCCTGAGCTCACCCGCCTCCCCGGCGAACACGACGGCCCCACGGCGCAGTTCGTAGACGAGCGCGGGCCGCTCCCGCAGGGCGGGCGGCAGCCGCTGCTCGGCGAGCACCACGCACGCGTCGAGCGCGCCCAGCAGCTCGTACGTCCGCGCCGCGACCGAGGGCGACATGCCCTGCGCGGGCTCGTCGACGAGCACCACGCGCGCGCGTGCGAGCAACGCCCGGGAGAGGGCCAGCATGCGCTGCTCCCCGCCGGAGAGGGTGCCGGCGCGCCGCTCCAGCAGGGGCCGCAGCTGCGGGTAGGCGTCCAGGGCCACGGTGTGCTCCTGCGCGGCGAGCCGGAGGTTCTCGCGCACGGTCAGCGAGGCGAACACGGCCTGCCGTTCCGGCACCAGGCACATCCCGCGCCGGGCGCGTGCGTACGCCGGGACACGCGTCACGTCCCGGCCGTCCCACACGACCGCGCCGCCCGCCAGGGGGACCGTGCCGGCCAGGGCGCGCAGGGCGGTGGTGCGGCCCGAGCCGTTGCGGCCCAGCAGCACGGTGAGGCCCGGCCCGGGGGCGGCGAGGGTGATGCCGTGCAGGGCCTCCACGGGTCCGTAGCGCACGCGCGCGTGGCGCAGGGACAGCGTCGTCATCGGCCGGCCTCCCGTTCCAGGGCTTCCAGGACGCGCCCGGGAGGACCGGTGGCGACGATCCGGCCCGCGGCCATCACCTGCACGACGTCGGCGAGACCGGCCACCAGGTCCAGGTCGTGCTCGACGACGAGGAGGGCCGTGCCGTCGGCGGCCAGGGCCTTCAGGACCCGGGCCAGGGCGGTCACTTCGGCGGTGTCGAGCCCGGCGGCCGGCTCGTCCAGGAGGAGGACGCGAGGACTGCCCGCGAGGACCCGGGCCAGTTCGACGCGGCGCAGCGTCCCGGTGGGCAGCCCGGCGGCGGGCCGGCCGCGCACGGGTCCGTCGAGCCCGAGCAGCCTGAGCGTGCGCTCCACGGCGCCCGGATCGGTCACCCGGCCCTGCTCGGCGCCCACCCGGACGTTCTCGGCCACGGTCAGCGAGGGGAAGACGGCCAGTTCCTGGAAGGTCCGTGCCACGCCGAGCCGGGTGCGGGCGTGCGCGGGCAGCGCGGTGATGTCCCGTCCGGCGAGCCGCACGGTCCCGTCCGCGGGCCGCAGCGTTCCGGCCAGGCAGTGGAACAAAGTGCTCTTCCCGGCCCCGTTGGGCCCCACGACCGCCGTGACCCGACCGGGGGAGAGATCCAGATCCACTCCGTCGAGAGCGGTGAAGCCGCCGTAGCGGACGTGGAGGTGACGGGCGGTGAGGACGGCGGAGGGGGCGGGTGCGGCGGCGACCGGGCCCGTGGGCGGTGGGGCGGCCCCGACGGGTGCAGCCCTGCCCGGCCGGGGGCCCGGGGAGGGGCCGGTGGGCGTCTCGGGGCCGGCGGCCGACGGCCGGCTGTCTCCGCCCGGCAGACCGACGGCGGCCCGGCCCGGCGGGTGGCGTTCCGGACGGCTCCCGCCGTCCCCCCGCTCGCGCCGATCGGCCGCTCCCGTGGCACCCGGCCCCTCCGCCCTGTGCGCCACCCGCGTCGCCCCGGTCGGTACCGGTGCTCTCCGCGCCCCTCGCGGCTCCGCCGGACGCAGCCGGTCGCGGGCCCGCACGCCGGCCCGCGTCAGCGCCCGCGTGCCGCGCGGCCGCAGGCGTTCCGCCGCCGTGCGCAGCGCCTCGTACGGGCCGCCCGGGAAGCGGCCCACCAGGATCGCCAGGACGCCGATGAGGGCCGCCGCAACGCCGCCGCGGGCGCCCGCGTCCAGCCCGACCAGGAGGGCCGCGGCCGCGAGGGCCCCGAGCGTGCTGTCGGCGCCCATCACCACCACCGCCGCGAACCACAGCAGTCCGCGCACGGGATCGTAGGCGGCGGCGTCGAAGGCACGCAGGCCCATCCCGAGCATGCCGCCGCCCAGCGCGGCCAGCGCGGCACCCGCGACGAAGGCCTGCAGCTTGAGGGCGGGCACACCGACGCCCGCCGCCTGCGCGCCCCGCTCGTGATCCCGCATGGCGGCGAGGGCCCGGCCCGTCCGCCCCCGGCGCAGCGCGTGCGTCGCCAGCAGCGCGACCGCCAGCAGCAGCAGTTCCAGGACGTAGTACGCCCGGTCCCCGTCGAAACCCGCGGGGCGGCCCAATGACAGCCCCGAGGTGGCGTACGGCTGGGTGAAGACGAAGCGGCTCACCCCCACGCCGACCGCGAACGTCGCCAGCGCCAGGGCCAGACCCCGGCGGCCGATCGCGGGCCAGCCCGTCAGCAGGCCGAGCGGCGCCACCAGGACCACCGACACCGCGAGGGCCGCCAGCTCCGGCAGGGCGGGCAGCCCCGGGAGACGGCCCGCCGCCAGCAGTGCCGTGAACAGGGCACCCAGACCCGCGTACGCCGCCTGCCCCAGCGAGATCTGGCCGCCGCGGCCGGTGACCACCACCAGGGACAGCAGGATCACGCCCAGCGCCGGGACCTGGACCGAGGTGTGCAGGTCCCGGCCTGCGAGCCCCAGCGGCAGCAGGAACAGCACGAGCACCGCGATCCAGGCAGCCGGCGGCGTCGGCACGCGCGCCGTGGCCGTGCGGGGCAGGGCGTCCCGCTCCCCGACGCCCGGCAGGACCAGCGCCGCGACCAGCAGCGCGACGACGAACAGGTTCGTGCCGACCGCCTGGAGCAGCGGTTCCGCCCAGCCCGACGGGTGCAGCCGCGTCAGCTGGCTCTGCGCCACCCCGATGCCCAGCGCCACCACCACCGCGACCGGCAGGCTCCGCATCCGCGCCGCCACCGCGACCGCCACGACCTCCATCACGAGCAGGGAGAGACCGTACGGGTCGAGCCGTACGTACGGCGCCAGCAGCACACCCGTCAGCCCGGCCGTGAACGAACCGAACGCCCAGCCGGTGGCCGCGACCCGGTCCGCGTCGATACCGCCCAGCACGGCGAGCCGCCGGTCGTCGACCACGGCCCGCAGCTCCCGCCCGAAGCGCGTCCACCGGACCACCACCGCGACCCCGGTGGCCAGCACCAGCACCACCGCCAGCTGACCCCACGGCTCGTCGGGCACCAGCACCGGCGCGTCGTCCCGCGCCCCCTGCCCCCACAGCAGCGCCGCCCCGCCCACCAGCAGCACGAACACCCCGATGGACGCCACCAGCGTCTGCGCCGGATCGCCGCCGAGAACCGCCAGCGGCCGGAAGACGAACCGCTCCAGCACCACCCCCAGCCCCGGAGCCAGCACCAGCAGCGTCACCGCCGCCCCGAGCCACAGCGGCCAGCCCCACTCGACCACGCACTGCCGCAGCACGTACGCGCACACCATCGCGATCGCACCGTGCGCGAAGTTCAGCACCCCGGTCGCGCGGTACGTGACGATCAGGCCGATCCCGGTCAGCGCCGCCGCGCTGCCGACCGAGAGCCCGGCGAGCGCGAGGTCGTACGTCAGTGACGACATCAGTCGGCTTCTTCGGCCGGCTCGCAGATCGGGCAGGGATCCAGCTCGCCGCTGGCCACCAGCCCGGAGTCCACCGGAACCGCCTCCGCCTTGCCCGCGACCAGTGGGCAGTCCGCGCGGTGCCACAGCGTGCCGCCCGGCACCATCAGCAGGTCGCCGCTGACCGCGAGCGGCGCGAGCGCGGCCCGCCCGGTCGCCTCCGGCTCGGCCGGCCCGTCCTCCACCAGCAGGCCGTACAGCTCCTCCACGCGCGCCGCGGCGATCGCGCCCCTGCCCTGGGCCAGCAGCACCGCCCCGGCGATGATCAGGGCGGCCCCGGGGACCGTGCAGGAGGCGAGGTAGGGCAGCTGCCGTTCGGCGTAACGCTCACCAGAGATCCCGTACCAGCCCACGACGCACAGCACCGCGCCGGCGGCCAGGGCGGCCCAGCCCGCCCACAGGACGGGATGCACGGTCCGCAGTCGGCTGGTCCGCATCGCTGGCTCCCACACGTCGGATTCGGCTGTGCGTGCGTCGGGCTGCCTGTTCAAGTCCGCCGATCGCTTGCACTATGCCCTGTGGAAGCTGACCCTGAAAGCACCGGGCGCGCATGGCCCGGACCGACACCCGGTGGTGAGCCAGATGGTTCTCGGCAGCGACCTCAGGCGGGGGAACGGGACGGGGGGTCCACGCACCGCGGGACGGGGCACGGCGATCGCGGCCGCCCTGGTCCTGGCCCTCGCCCCGGCCCTCGCGGCATGCAGTGACGACAGTGGCGGCGGCAGCGAGAGCACGCCCCCCACACCGACCGCGGAGCAGACCACGAGCGCGCCGGCCAGCGCGCCGGCGGACCGGGCCGCGGCGGAGGCGGAGATCAAGCAGAACTGGGAGAAATTCTTCGATCCGAAGACATCGACCGAGGAGAAGCAGGCCGTCCTGGAGAACGGCGACCGGATGGGGCCGGTCCTTCAGGCCTTCAGCGGTGACGAGCGCGGCGGACAGGTCCAGGCGAAGGTCACCAAGGTCGAGTTCACCTCGGCGACCGAGGCGGACGTGACCTACACGCTCACCCTGAAGGGCGCCACCGCTCTGCCGAACGCCTCCGGGACAGCCGTCGAGGAGGAGGGCACCTGGAAGGTGTCCGTCAAGGCGCTGTGCTCGCTGGTGCAGATGAGCGGCAATGGGTCGCCGGTCCCGGGTTGCTGAGATCCTCGCCGCGATCCTGCTGCTCTCCCTGAGTGCGGCCTGCGGCAGCCGGCTCCCGGAGAGCGACTTCCGGCACGACGACCGCGGCACCCCGCCGCCCCGCGGCTCCGCGCCCCTGCGGGTCGGCATCATCACCAGCGCCACCAGTCCCGTCGGCGGCAGCGCCTTCACCGGCCCCCGTGACGGCGCACTGGCCTTCTTCGGCCGGCTCAACGCGCGCGGCGGCATCGACGGGCGCCGGGTCGAGGTACGCCGTTGCGACGACGGTGGCAGCGGCGTCGGCAACAACGAGTGCGTGCACAAACTCGTCGAGGAGGACGAGGTCGTCGCCCTGGTCGCCACCACCGTCCTCGACTACGCGGGCGCCCCCCGTGTCGCACGCGCGCGCGTGCCCGACATCGGCGGCCAGCCCATCGGCGCCGCCTACGACACCTACCCGCACCTCTACGGCATCTACGGCAGCCTCGCCCCCCGCGACGGCACCCCCGGCTGGGACGGCCGGCTGTACGGCGGCACCGAGGTCTACCGCTACTTCGAACGCGAGCACGGCGCCCGCACCGCCGCCGTCGTCTCCTACAACCAGTCCGCCTCGGCCGCCTACGCCCGGCTCGTCGAACGGGGACTGCGCGCCGAGGGCTACCGGGTCGTCACCGAGCAGGTCGACTTCGCCCTGCCCAACTTCCGCGCCGTCGCCGCCGACCTCAAGGAGCAGGGCGCGGACCTGGTCTTCGACGCCATCGACGGCCACGGCAACGCCCAGCTGTGCCAGGCGATGGACGAGGTCGGCGCCGACGTCACCGCCAAGGTGACCAACGTGCAGAACTGGACGTCCACCGTCACCGACGACTACGAGGACGCCCCGCGCTGCCGCAACGCCCTCTGGGCGACCGGCGCCAGCCGCAACTTCGAGGACACCGGCAACGCGGCCGTACGGGAGTTCCGCGATGCGACGAAGGACCTGAAGACGCACTCGCAGTGGCAGCTGGAAGGGTGGGCGGCCGCGCGGTGGTTCACGGACGCGGCGAAATCCTGCGCGGCGACCGGCGTCACGCGCGCGTGCGTCGACTCGTACATGGACCACAGCCAGGGCTACACCGCCGGAGGACTCCTGCTCCCCGTCCGGTTCGAGCGTCTGCCCGAGCCGCCGAGAACGAACAGGACCTGCCTGTCGGTGGCCCGCTGGCAGGACGGCAGGGGCTGGGTGAGCCAGGGCGACATGAACCGCACCTGCTTCACCGTCCCGCAACTGGCCTACACGCCTTGAGGACAGTCGCTGTCCGCAAGGCCTGGCAGACTCGCCCCCATGTTGGAGACCTCGGCCCGTCTGCTGCGTCTGCTGTCCCTGCTCCAGGCCCACCGCGAGTGGTCCGGCGCCGACCTGGCCGGCCGGCTCGGCATCAGCGCCCGCACCCTGCGCCGGGACGTCGACCGGCTGCGTGAGCTCGGCTACCCGGTCAACGCCAGCCCCGGCACCGGCGGCGGTTACCAGCTGGGCGCCGGCGCCGAACTGCCGCCGCTCCTCCTGGACGACGACGAGGCCGTCGCCGTGGCGGTCGGACTGCGCACCGCCGCCGGGCAGGGCATCGACGGCATCGGGGAGACCTCCGTGCGGGCCCTCGCCAAACTGGAACAGGTGCTCCCGAACCGGCTGCGCCGCCGTGTGGGCGCCCTGAACGCCTTCACCGTGCCGATGCTGCGCAGCACACTGCCCTCCTCGGTCGACCCGGCCGTCCTCACCGAACTCGCCCATCTGTGCCGGGACGCCGAGCGGCTGCGCTTCGAGTACCGCGGCCACGACGGCGCGCTGTCCCGCCGCACCGTCGAACCGCACCGGCTGGTGTGCACCGAACGCCGCTGGTACCTGGTCGCCTGGGACCTCGACCGGGACGACTGGCGCACCTTCCGCGTGGACCGCGTCACTCCCAGGCCGCCGCACGGCCCGCGCTTCACTCCCCGCGAGCCGCCCGCCGAGGACCTCGCCGCCTACGTCGCGCAGGGCGTCTCCACGCGCGCGTACGCCACTCACGCCGTCGTACGGCTCCTGGTCCCCCTGGAGGAGGCCGCCGAGCACATCTCGCCCTCGGCCGGGGTGCTGGAGGCCGAGGGCCCGGACACCTGCCTGCTGCGCTGCGGCGCCGGCAGCCTCGACGTGATGGTCATCCACGTCGTCATGCTGGGCTTCGAGTTCGAGGTGCTGGAACCGGTCGGGCTGGTCGAGGCGATCAGGCGGACCCGGGATCGGCTTGATGGCGCTCTGGCTCGGGCTGCGACGTCACCGCCGCGTACTCCGGATGGTGCAGGTCGAACGCCGGGGACTCGGAGCGGATCCGCGGCAACGTCGTGAAGTTGTGCCGCGGGGGCGGACACGAGGTCGCCCACTCCAGGGAGCGGCCGTAGCCCCAGGGGTCGTCGACCTCGACCTTCTCGCCGTACTTCGCGGTCTTCCACACGTTGTAGAGGAACGGCAGCGTCGACATGCCGAGCAGGAACGCGCCGATGCTCGACACGGTGTTGAGCGCCGTGAACCCGTCCGCCGCGAGGTAGTCCGCGTAGCGGCGGGGCATGCCCTCGGCGCCCAGCCAGTGCTGCACCAGGAACGTGGTGTGGAAGCCGACGAACAGCGTCCAGAACTGGATCTTGCCGAGCCGTTCGTCGAGCATCTTCCCGGTGAACTTCGGCCACCAGAAGTAGAAGCCGGCGAAGATCGCGAAGACGACGGTGCCGAAGACGACGTAATGGAAGTGCGCGACCACGAAGTACGAGTCCGTCACGTGGAAGTCCATCGGCGGCGACGCCAGGATCACCCCGGTCAGGCCGCCGAACAAGAACGTCACCAGGAAGCCCGTCGCCCACAGCATCGGCGTCTCGAACGACAGCGAGCCCTTGAGCATGGTGCCGGCCCAGTTGAAGAACTTCACCCCCGTCGGCACCGCGATCAGGAAGCTCATGAAGGAGAAGAACGGCAGCAGCACCGCACCCGTGGCGAACATGTGGTGCGCCCACACGATCATCGACAGGCCGGTGATCGCCATCGTCGCGCCGACCAGCGTCAGATAGCCGAACAGCGGTTTGCGGCTGAAGACCGGGATGATCTCCGTGATGATGCCGAAGAACGGCAGCGCGATGATGTACACCTCGGGATGGCCGAAGAACCAGAACAGGTGCTGCCACAGGATCGCGCCGCCGTTGGCCGCGTCGAAGACCTGCGCGCCGAAGCGCCGGTCCGCCTCCAGCACCAGCAGCGCCGCCGCCAGCACCGGGAACGCCATCAGGATCAGGATCGACGTGAACAGGGTGTTCCACACGAAGATCGGCATCCGGAACATCGTCATGCCCGGGGCGCGCATCCCGATGATCGTGGTGATGAAGTTGACCGCGCCGAGGATCGTGCCGAAGCCCGCGAGGGCGAGCCCCATGATCCACAGGTCGGGTCCGAGGCCCGGCGACCGCTCCGCGCTGTTGAGCGGGGCGTAGGCGAACCAGCCGAAGTCGGCCGGCCCTGAGGGCACGAGCAGCGAGCCGAGCACGATCAGCCCGCCGAACAGGAACAGCCAGTACGAGAACATGTTCAGCCGCGGGAAGGCGACGTCGGGCGCGCCGATCTGCAGCGGCATCAGCTCGTTGGCGAAGCCCGCGAAGCTCGGCGTCGCGAACAGCAGCAGCATGATCGTGCCGTGCATCGTGAACGCCTGGTTGAACTGCTCGTTGTCGATGATCTGCAGGCCCGGACGGGCGAGCTCGGCGCGCATCAGCAGCGCCATCACCCCGGCGATCAGGAAGAACACGAACGAGGTGACCAGGTAGAGGTGGCCGATCTTCTTGTGGTCCGTCGTCGTGAGCCAGTCGACCACCACGCGCCCGTGCCGTGTGCGCGGCTCGTGCGGCGCCGCCGCCTGTACGGTCTGCGTCCCCATCGCTCGCTCGCCCCTTCGCTCATCGCGTACCGGGCCCGCCGCAGCCCGCGCCTCACGTACCCGCGAGCTCACACCATGATGCTCGCGTCACCACAGGCTCCGACAGGGGGCGAACCGGCCTCCGGGTGCAGAAGCCATGCATTTCCCGTACCGCGCCGACTTCACCGGGCGGGCCCGGCAGGGGAAAGGAACTGAGCTCAGAAGGCACTTCTGCCGGAACTTTCCGCCGGGCTTTTCCATCAGCTCATGTGACACGCGGGAATTACGGCCGAATGCCCGCGGAAGGCGTACGGAACCGCTCGTTCGTGTGACGGACAGCCCCCGAAACTCCTGTCGTGATCCTGTGACAGAAGCGTGACGGGAGGCGGACGGTGACCGGTCGCCATCCGGGCTTCAGCGGTCCCGCGTCCGGGCTTGCGGGGTCGCCGTGGCCGGTCGTCGGCCCGGGCTTCCGCGGTCGCCGGGCAGGACATAGCGTGGCGGCATGGCACCGACTCCGACACCTTCCGCGGAACCCGACGACAGCCCGGACACCTATGTCGGCCTGGAGGCCGGCCAGGCCGAACGCCTCGCGCGTGAGCGCGGCTGGCCGACGGTGCGCGCACTGCCACCGGGGGCGATCATCACGATGGAGTACCGCGTGGGCCGGCTGAACTTCGAGGTCAAGGGCGGCCGGGTGGCGCGGGCCTGGAAGGGCTGAGACCCGCCGAAGGCCCCGGTTCCGCTTCGGGACCGGGGCCTTCGGCGTGCCGGGTGAGGGGCACCGCCCTGGTCAGCCGCCCGTCACGGGCCGGGCCGATGGCGTCGAACCGCGCGGGTGGCGCTCGGGGTGCGGCGGCCGGCGGCTGCCGGCCGGGGTGACCGGCGAGCGCTCCGAGCGGGCGGTGTGCGGGCCGGGAGCCAGATGGACCGGCGCCCGCGACGCGCGGGCCGCGACGTCCTCGCGGTCGGCCGGCAAGGGCGTGACCACCACGGGCGGCGCGCCGGCCGGCACGGCCGAGGTGCGGCGCCTGCGGGCCCGGACACGGTCGCGCAGATCGAAGAGGGCGTCCTCACAGCGGGCGATGAGGGGCTCGAACCACGGCAGGCCGAGCAGGATCAGCAGGCCCGCGGTCCAGCCGAGGAGCACATCGCTCAGCCAGTGCGTGCCGAGGTAGACGGTGGCCATGCCGACGCCGAGCGAGGTCACAGCGGACACGGCGGACAGCCAGCGCTGGGCTCTCGCCCCGGAGGCCAGGTAAGCCAGGATTCCCCAGGTCACCACGGCATTGGCGGTGTGACCGCTCGGAAATATATCGCCGCCGAGCCACATCTCGTTGGAGCCGATGAAGGTCGCGTAGTGCGGCCCCAGGCGGCCCATGCCGTACTTGGCGGCGCCGACCGTGATGTTCAGCAGCAGCAGCGAGACGCCGAGCGCGAGCAGCGGGCGCAGGGTGTGCTGCCGCCAGGAGCGCCAGCCCAGCCAGGCCGCGACCATGACCGCGGTGGGGCCGCGCTGGCCGAGGACCACGTAGTAGTCGACGAACCAGTGGATCTCCGACCACTGCTGGTACGGGCGGAAGAACATGACCTGCCAGTCGAGCCGCACCAGCCAGGACGTGATCACCACGGCCCACACGATCGCGCCGTAGAAGGCCAGGGTCGCCGCGAAGAGCACGATGCGGTGCCTGCTCATCTTCGGCACATCGATGTGGGCCGGTCGTTCCGGCTCACGGTCCAGCCGGGCGAACACCCGGTCCAGACGGGTGAGCTTCGGTTCGGTACGCACCCAATCGACGTTACAGCGAGTGAGCTCGGATCCCGGGCGAATCAACGGCTTTGTGATGACGATGTGATGTGGGATTCCTCTCAGGAGGGCGTTTATTTCCAGCGAATCTGCAATCGTCGGCCGCTGTGGCCTTCAATTCCTTTGATCATTCCGGATGGGGGTTTTATTGCGCTTTTGAATTCGTTCACCGGGGGATGGTGCGGAATTCCCCCGGTGCTCACAGCGGGTCAGGGCGGACCGGAACCGTTCAGCCAGAACGCCCCGTACACCGCCGAGGCCACCGCGACGGACCCCAGCACCGCCGCTGACCTGCGCGGACGCGCCTCGGCCAGGGCCACGGCGAGGGGCAGCAGCAGCGGGAAGGCGGGCAGCAGCAGACGCGGTTTCGAGCCGAAGTAGCTCGACGCGCACAGCGCGAGCGCGGTCACGACGCCGGTGTAGACGAGCAACGGAAGCGGCTGGCGCCGACGTAGTCCGGTCACGTACAGCCAGACGACTGACGCGACCCCGAGGATCAGCCCCACACCGGCCAGTGCCGCGGGGAACGACATGAACTTCTCGGCGACGAACCGGCCGAACGCGTAGCCGCCGTCGAAGCCGTTGCGCCATCCGGCCTGGACGTCCAGATAGCCCAGCGGGCCCTTGCCGGTGCGGTGACCGACCCACAGCACGTACCCGGCGGCGCCGAGGGGGGCCAGGACCACGCCCAGAACGCGCCGGGCCTGGGTCGTGCGGCCGGCCGGGGTGCCCGGGGAGTCGGCATCGGCCGCGCGTCGGTCCCGTACGAAGGAGACCGCCGCCGCCGTCCACACCGCCGCCACCACGGCGAGCCCCACCGGACGGGTCAGTCCCGCGAGCAGGGCCAGCGCGCCCGCCGTCACCCACCGGCCGGTCAGTACCGCGTACAGCGACCAGGCCGCCAGCGCAGTGAACAGGGACTCGCTGTACGCCATCGACTGCACGATCCCGACCGGCAGGACGGCCCACAGCAGCACCGCGCACACGCCCGCCCGGCTGCCGTACACATGGTCCGCCACCGCGAAGATCCCCCACGCCGCCGCGAACGAGGCCACCAGACTGACGAGGAACCCCCCGTCCGCGTACGACAGCGGCGACACCGCCGCCACGAGCCGCTCCAGCCAGGGCAGCAGCGGGAAGAACGCCAGGTTCGAGTGCACGTCCCCGTTCGCCAGCCGCACCTCGTAGCCGTAACCGAGCTCGGCGACCCTGACGTACCAGAGCGCGTCCCAGCGGGCGGTCAGCAGCGTGTACGCGCTCTTGTCCCGCGCCGCGCTCCAGAGGAACAGCGCCAGCAGGCCCAGGGCGCGGACGGCCGCGTACCCGGCGAGCGCCGGGGCCGCCCGGCGCAGCGCCCCGGCGCGGGACGGGGCCGCGCGCGTCTCGAGATCGGTCACGCGCCCGATTATCGACCGGGGCCGGAACCGCCCGGCCGGCCGGGGCGTGGACGACAACGGAGAGAGTGGCGTACGCCACATCCTTCCGCCGGAGGTCTGAGAGGTCCGCCACTGGCCTTGGCCCGGGACTCGCGTACGCTGACGTGTCACTCGCTTTTCGTTTGCGCGGGCCGGAGGCCTTCCGCTCCTCTCCGGCCGAGTCGCGGGGGCGTCCCCCACCCCGTGAGCCCGCCGATCGCGAGGGAACATCTGGGAGGTACGTACATGTCCGGGACGACCACGGCCGCCGCTGCGCTGCGCCGTCGGACGGCCGGGGCCGGTGCCAACCGCTGGGTGGTCCTCGTCGTCCTCTGCGTCAGCCTGCTGCTGGTCGCCGTCGACGCCACCGTGCTGCACGTGGCGGTCCCCGCCGTCACCGAGGACCTCAAGCCCGGCGGGATAGAGCTGCTCTGGATCGTCGACGTCTACCCGCTGGTCTGCGCCTCGCTGCTGATCCTTTTCGGCACGCTGGGTGACCGCATCGGCCGCCGCAGAGTCCTGCTCCTCGGGTACGCGCTGTTCGGCGTCGCCTCCGGACTCGCGGCCCTGGCCGACAGCGCCCAGCTGCTGATCGTGGCGCGGGCGCTGCTCGGGGTGGGCGGCGCGATGATCATGCCCGCGACCCTGTCGATCCTGCGGCAGGTCTTCCCGGACCGGCGCGAGCGGGCGCTCGCGATCGGCATCTGGAGCGCCGTGGCCGCGGTGGGCGCGGCGGTGGGCCCGCTGCTCGGCGGCTTCCTGCTGGAGCACTTCTGGTGGGGCTCGGTGTTCCTCGTCAACATCCCGCTGATGCTGGTCAGCCTCCCCGTGGGACGCGTGCTGCTGCCCGAGTCGAAGGGCGACGGCAAGGGCCCATGGGACGTGGTCGGCGCGCTGATGGCTGCGGCCGGGCTGTTCGGTGTCGTGCTCGGAGTGAAGCGGCTCGGCAGCGGTGAGTCCCTGGGCAGCCTGCTCACGGTGCCGTCCTTGGTGGTCGGCGCCGCGCTGCTGGCCGGGTTCGTACGGCGGCAGCGGCGGCGGACGCATCCGCTGGTGGACCTCAAGATGTTCGCGCGGCCGGCGTTCAGCACGTCCGTCGGGTGCATCGTGCTGGCGATGCTCGCGCTGGTCGGTCTGGAACTGATCGCGGCGCAGTACCTGCAGCTGGTGCTGGGGCTGTCGCCGCTGGAGACCGGGCTGCGGCTGCTGCCGCTGACGTTCGCGGCGATGGCGGCCGGGCTGGCCGGGGCGCGGATGCTGCGGCGGTTCGGGCCGCGGCGGATGGTGTGCGCCGGGTTCTGCCTCACGGCGTTCGCGGTGGTGCTGCTGACCGCGCTGGGACGGACGGACGACTGCGCGCTGATGCTGAGCGGGTTCGTGCTGCTCGGCTTCGGGCTGGAGACGACGCTGTTCGGGGCGTACGAGTCGATGCTGAGCGAGGCGCCGCAGGAGCAGGCCGGTGGGGCGGCGGCGATCGGGGAGACGTCGTACCAGCTCGGGGCGGGGATCGGGATCGCGCTGCTCGGCACGGTGATGAACGCGGCGTACGCGCCCGGGCTGTCGGGCGTGCCCGGGGTCCCGGCGTCGGCATCCGCGTCCGCGGGGCATTCGCTGGGGGAGGCGTACGAGGTCGCCGCGCAGCTCGGCGGGTCGGCCGGTGCGGCTCTCCGGCATGCCGCCCGGGACTCGTTCGTGCACGGCCTGCATGTGACGCTGCTGGTGAGTGCGGGGTTGCTGCTCCTGGGGGCGGCGATGGCGCTGCGGCTGCCGCGGGTGATGCAGTGTGAGCCGGAGCAGGTGGAGCTGCCCGCTCCCAGGGACGCGGCGGACTCACGCGTTTCGGTGTGAGGACCCTTCGTGTTCCCCCATTGTGGGCGGTGATGGGTGGTGCGCGGGCGGGCTGACGTCGTAGCGTCTTGATTAGCACTGCTAGTTAAAGAGCTTCGGAGGGTGTCGATCATGTCCGGTTCATCCAAGCTGCCCGCTTTCGACCCCACCGATCCCCTCGGCCTCGACGACCTGCTGGAGCCGGAGGACCTGGGCATCAGGGACACCGTGCGGGCCTGGGCCGCGGACCGGGTGCTGCCCTACGTCGCCGACTGGTACGAGAAGGGTGAGCTGCCCGGGATCCGCGAGCTGGCCAGGGAGCTGGGCGGCATCGGAGCCCTCGGCATGTCCCTGGAGGGCTACGGATGCGCCGGCGCGTCCGCCGTGCAGTACGGGCTGGCCTGCCTGGAGCTGGAGGCCGCCGACTCCGGTATCCGTTCCCTCGTCTCCGTGCAGGGCTCCCTCGCCATGTACGCCATCCACCGCTTCGGCAGCGAGGAGCAGAAGCAGCATTGGCTGCCCCGCATGGCCTCCGGCGAGGTCATCGGCTGCTTCGGGCTCACCGAGCCCGACCACGGATCCGACCCCGCCTCCATGCGGACGTACGCCAAGCGCGACGGCTCCGACTGGATCCTCAACGGCCGCAAGATGTGGATCACCAACGGGTCGGTCGCCGGTGTCGCCGTCGTCTGGGCGCAGACCGACGAAGGGATCCGCGGGTTCGCGGTGCCCACCGGCAGCGGCGGGTTCTCCGCTCCCGAGATCAAGCACAAGTGGTCCCTGCGGGCCTCCGTCACCAGCGAGCTCGTGCTCGACGACGTGCGGCTGCCCGCTGACGCCGTCCTGCCGGACGTCACCGGTCTGCGCGGACCCCTCAGCTGTCTGTCCCACGCCCGGTACGGGATCGTCTGGGGCGCCATGGGTGCGGCCCGCAGCAGTTTCGAGGCCGCGGTCGACTACGCGAAGTCACGGGAGCAGTTCGGCCGGCCCATCGGCGGCTTCCAGCTCACCCAGGCCAAACTCGCCGACATGGCGGTCGAACTGCACAAGGGGATTCTGCTCGCCCATCATCTGGGGCGGCGTATGGATGCCGGCCGCCTGCGTCCCGAGCAGGTCAGCTTCGGCAAGCTCAACAACGTACGGGAGGCGATCGAGATCTGCCGTACGGCCCGGACCATTCTCGGCGCCAACGGGATCTCGCTCGAATATCCCGTGATGCGGCACGCGACCAATCTCGAGTCGGTGCTCACCTACGAGGGCACCGTCGAGATGCACCAGCTCGTGCTGGGCAAGGCGCTCACCGGACTCGACGCCTTCCGGTAGACCGGTCCGGTGACCCCGCGCGGAGGCAGGGCCGGTGAGCGGCCCTGCCTCAGCTCTGGTTGAAGAAACCGTCCGTACGGTGCCCGGCCGGGTCGCCGTTGACGATCTCCGTGTGGGCCGGGGTCAGCAGGAACACCCGGGTCGACACTCTCTCGATCGAGCCGCGCAGGCCGAAGATCAGCCCGGCCGCGAAGTCGACCACGCGCTTGGCGTCGGAGGCCTCCATGGCCGTGAGGTTCATGATGACCGGCACGCCCTCGCGGAACAGCTCGCCGATGGCGCGCGCGTCCCGGAAGCTGTCCGGTGTCACCGTGCCGATCCGGCGGCCCTTCTCCTCGGCGACGTCCGAGGCCACCTTGACGCGCGGATCGGTGACCCAGGCCTCTCCGGGCTCGTTCCCGTCGGAGTAGTCGTCGTCGTCGTAGTAACGCTCGTCTTCGTTGTCGTCGACGAGGCCAAGCCAGGCACTTGCCTTGCGTACCGATCCCATGGACGCCTCCTCTCACAGCGGTCTTTCTGCTTTCCGCATCCCTATGGTCGTCCATGATGCGGATGGCGCGCCAAGTGGATAGACGCCGCACGGGGGGTTTGTGACGGTACTGGTGCACAGCGAATCCGTCGAGAGTCCGTGTGTCCCAAGGGTCGTTTCCCAAACGGCTGCTGACTGTGAGTGAAATATGATTCTTCTCGGCGTACGGGTGACGGGCGGAGCGTACGGGTGAATGCGGGCCGATACGATGCCGCAGCTCAACGTCGTTACGAGGTTCGGGGGAGCGTTGTGTTCGGAATCGTCAGGCCCTGCAGGCACCGGCTCGGGGAGAAGCTCGCGAGCCAGTGGATGGCGCATTTGTGCGGGCTCTGCCTCGCGCTGCGCGGCGATCACGGGCAGTTCGCCCGTGTCGTCACGAATTACGACGGGCTGCTCATCTCGGTTCTGACGGAGGCTCAGGCCGGGCGCGACGCGACCGGCCGGCGTACGGCCGGACCCTGCCCGCTGCGCGGCATGCGCACCGCCTCCGTCGCACACGGCGAGGGAGCCCGGCTCGCGGCGGCCGTTTCCCTGGTTCTGGCCTCCGCGAAGGTGCGCGACCACCTCACCGACGGTGACGGGCTGTTGGCCCGCAAGCCGGTGGCCCGGGCCGCGCGCCGGGTCGCCGCGAGCTGGGACACGGCAGGTGCCCGGAGCGGCACCGCTGTGGGATTCGACACCTCCCTGCTGGTCGACGCGGTGGACCGGCAGGCCGGGATCGAGGCACTCGCCGGGCCCGGGACACCGATCCTGGCGGTCACCGAACCGACCGAGACCGCGACCGCCGCGGCCTTCGCGCACACGGCCGTGCTCGCGGGCCGGCCGGGCAACGCCGGGCCGCTCGCCGAGGCCGGCCGGCTCTTCGGGCGCCTCGCCCACCTGCTGGACGCCGTGGAGGACCGGCACGCTGACGTCACGTCAGGTGCCTGGAACCCGATCACCGCGACCGGCACCTCCCTCGCGGAAGCCCGGCGGCTCGCCGACGATGCGGTGCACGGGGTGCGCCTCGCGCTGCGCGACGCGGAGTTCGCCGACGAGCAGCTCGTGCATCTGCTGCTCGTGCACGAACTGCGGCGCTCGGTGGACCGGGCGTTCGGCACGGTGCCGGTGTGCGCTTCCCATCTGGGCGGCGGCCCTCAGGGCCAGGTGCCGGGACAGGGGCCGGGTCCGCAGGGGCAGCAGCCGCAAGGGCCCTACGGTTCCCCGCAGCACCCGTACGCGGGCGGTGGCGGAAATCCGTACGCCGGTGGGGGAGGCGCGTACGCCGGTGGAGGAGGCGCGTACGGCGGTGGGGGTGGCGCGTACGGCGGTGGAGGCTTCGACGGGGGCGGGTTCGGCGCGCCGGTGCCCCAGCCGCCGCGCAGGCGTGGGTTCTGGGCCGGCTGCGGGATGTTCTGGCTCCTGTGCTGCACCTGCCAGTTGTGCTGCGCCAAGGAGTACGAGGGGCCGTGGTCCCGCAAGAAGCGCGAGGGCGTCTGCCGGGACTGCGACTGCGACGGGTGCGACTGCTGCTGCCCCTGCGACGGCTGACCCGCTCGCGTGAGGACCGGCCCGACTCATCCGGACGGTCGACTTCCGGAC
Source organism: Streptomyces sp. NPDC047880 (assembly GCF_040706515.1). Taxonomy (NCBI): domain Bacteria; kingdom Bacillati; phylum Actinomycetota; class Actinomycetes; order Kitasatosporales; family Streptomycetaceae; genus Streptomyces; species Streptomyces sp. NPDC047880. Next base: position 56,560 of record NZ_JBEZOK010000022.1, read on the forward strand.
ATGGCCGACCCGGGTCGCGCGAGCGTGGCTGGTCGTGCTGGTGCGTGAAGGGGCGTGGGGCGTGCGGGCCTCCGCCCCGGCGTCCACCATGCGCCGGGCGTTCCGTGGTCCCTTCGCGCCGCCTGGGGCCGAAAAGCGCCCGTGGGGCGACTTCGTAAAGATCCATCAAAGGTTGAAGTCCGAAAGGCACTCTTGCGCCGACCGGCCGTTCGGCCGAATACTCCCCCTCAGCGCTTGTCAGGGGCACGGCGTGTTCGGAATCCGGACGGCTGGTCCCAGGCTGCGCCTCACGGGCCCGAAACCCCACGAGGGCCCCCGACTTCCTTTGTGGAGGAACGAAAAGTGAGGATCAAGCGCACCACCCCCCGCAGTGGCATTTCGAGACGGACCCGGCTGATCGCCGTTTCCACCGGCCTCGTTGCCGCCGCAGCGATCGCGATCCCCAGCGCGAACGCCTCCGACACCCCCACCACCTTCAGCGCCGCCGAGCTCAAGAGCGCCAGCGGCTCGCTGCTGAAGGCCGACATCCCGGGCACCGCCTGGGCCGTCGACAGCAAGACCAACCGCGTGCTGCTGACCGTGGACAGCACGGTCACGCAGGCCGAGCTGGCGAAGATCAAGCAGCAGGCCGGCGCCAACGCCGACGCGCTCACGATCAAGCGCACCCCCGGCAAGTTCAGCAAGCTGATCCAGGGCGGCGACGCCATCTATGCGAGTAGCTGGCGCTGCTCCCTCGGCTTCAACGTCCAGAACAGCAGCGGTCAGCAGTTCTTCCTGACCGCCGGTCACTGCACCGACGGCGCGGGTACCTGGTACTCCAACTCGGGCCGCACCACGGTCATCGGCTCGACCGCCGGCTCCAGCTTCCCGGGCAACGACTACGGCCTCGTGCGCTACAGCGGGTCCGTCAGCCGTCCCGGCACCGCGAACGGCGTGGACATCACGCGCGCGGCCACCCCGAGCGTGGGCACCACCGTCATCCGCGACGGCTCCACGACCGGTACGCACAGCGGCCGTGTCACCGCCCTCAACGCCACCGTCAACTACGGCGGCGGTGACATCGTCTCCGGCCTGATCCAGACCACCGTCTGCGCCGAGCCCGGTGACTCCGGCGGTTCGCTCTACGGCAGCAACGGCACGGCGTACGGTCTGACCTCGGGCGGCAGCGGCAACTGCTCCTCCGGCGGTACGACCTTCTTCCAGCCCGTCACGGAGGCCCTGAGCGCCTACGGCCTCAGCGTCTACTAGGCCCCCGGCGGCAGTTCGCAGCACTTCGAAGCCCCCGCACGTGTCGTGCGGGGGCTTCCGCGTGCGCAGGGGCGGGCTCTCCGCGTTGCGCGGGGGCTTCGTGTTGTCCGTGGGCTTCCCTCTCAACCGGCTTTGGGATGGGCGAGATTCAGCCACTGCCAGACGTCACAGAGTGGGCACACATTACTCACGCGTAATGTTTGCACTGTGAACGCAAGGGAGTTGGGTCCGATTTGATCGCGGACGGTCAAAATGAGGGGCGCGCGAAGCGCTGTCTACGCGCGTCTCGAACTCACTCTTGTGTGCCCCCCTGCGGCCTCGGAATAGTGGGCGCTCGTCAACGAAGCCTTCCGGCTCGTGGGGGTCCCCACAACCTCCCGTGCCGACCCCCCACAGGAGGACGAAAGTTGAAGCACCGACGCATACCCAAGCGGCGTGCAGCCGTGGCAGGTGCGGGCATCGCCGCGCTGGTCGCCGCGGGGGTGACGTTCCAGACCGCGAACGCCAGTGAGACCCCTGAGGCGTCCGCACCCCGGACCCTGTCGCTCACAGCGGCCGGAAAGCTCGCCTCGTCGCTGGCCGAGGACCTGGGTGGCGACGCGGCCGGGACGTACTACGACACCAAGAGCAAGAGCCTCACGGTGAACGTGCTCGACGAGAGTGCCGCGCAGGCCGTGGAGAAGGCGGGCGCCAAGGCGAGAGTCGTGGCGAACTCGCTCGCCGAACTCAAGAGTGCCCGCAGCACACTGAAGCAGGACGCGACGATCCCGGGTACCGCCTGGGTGACGGACCCGACGACGAACAAGGTCGTCGTGACCGCCGACCGCACGGTCTCGAAGGCCGAGTGGGCGACGCTGACGAAGGTCGTGGACGGGCTCGGAGCGAAGGCCGAACTCAAGCGGTCCAAGGGCGAGTACAAGCCCTTCATCGCCGGTGGCGACGCGATCACCGGTGGCAGCGGGCGCTGCTCGCTGGGCTTCAACGTGGTCAAGGGCGGCGAGCCGTTCTTCCTGACCGCCGGTCACTGCACCGAGGGCATCTCCACGTGGTCGGACTCCAGCGGCAAGGAGATCGGCACCAACGCGGACTCGCAGTTCCCGGAGAACGACTACGGGTTGGTCAAGTACACCGCGGAGGTCGACCACCCGAGCGAGGTGAACCTGTACAACGGGTCCACCCAGAAGATCTCGGGCGCCGCGGAGGCGACCGTCGGCATGGCGGTCACCCGGAGCGGGTCGACCACGCAGGTGCACGACGGCAAGGTCACGGGGCTGGACGCCACCGTGAACTACGGCAACGGCGACATCGTGAACGGGCTGATCCAGACCGACGTGTGCGCGGAGCCGGGGGACAGCGGCGGATCGCTGTTCGCCGGGGACAAGGCGGTCGGGCTCACGTCCGGCGGCAGCGGTGACTGCACCTCGGGCGGGGAGACGTTCTTCCAGCCGGTGACCGAGGCGCTGTCGGCTACCGGGACGCAGATCGGCTGACGCGGTGAGTGTGCGGAGTCCCGCCCCTTGTGCGAGGGGCGGGGCTTTCGCGTGTGTGCGGCCACGAGTGAGCGGGGGTGCGTGCCTTCGCCTTTCGCAGGGTGCGGGTCGGGGGTGCCGTACGCGAGTGCGGGCCAGCTGTGGTTACGGCCTCGGGGGTGTCCGTCTGCGTAGGGCGGCTGCCGCCAGGGTGATCGCGGCTCCTGCCACCGCCCAGGCCGACAGGACCAGGAGGGGGCCGGTCATCGCGTTGTCGTCGAAGTAGGCGATGGAGCGCGTCGACCATGTGCCCGCGCCCGGGGGCAGGGCCGGGCCGATCGCCTTCCAGAAGGGTGGGAGGAGAGGTGGGGGCAGGGCGCCGCCCGCGCTGGGGTTGCCGAGGATGACCACCAGCAGGATGACCAGGCCGATGCCGATCGTGCCGAAGACGCCCTGGAGGGCGAGGGTGGCCGCGCCCACGGCGAAGATGATCAGGGTGCCCAGGCCCCAGAGGGCCGCGGTGCTGCCCGGCAGGGCGTCCAGCACGGGGCCGGTGATGAGGGCTCCGCCGAGGCCGCCGATGATCGCGACCAGGGCCATGACCGCCAGGCGGATCGCGGCGCGGGTGGGGTTGGAGGGTTTCGCCCCGGCGCTGATGGCGAGGGCCGCGGCGCCCAGGTAACCGCCGACGCACCAGCCGATCACCAGGTAGAAGGACGAGAGCCCGTTGGGGTCGTGGGGCGCGGCCGGGATCACGTCGACCGTCCGGATGGTGCGCCGCTCGGACTTCTCCAGGGTGGTGACCAGGGCCGTCAGCGTGGTGGAGAGGATCCTGCCGCCGCCCGAGGCGACCAGGAGGGTGTCGGTGCCGCCTCTGGGGTCGATGATCAGCGCAGCGTCGATGTCGCGCTGGGCGAGCCGGGTCCGGGCCGCTGCCTCGTTCGGCAGCGCGCGGGGATCCAGGGGAGCGCCGGGGAGCTGCTCAAGACGGCTGACCGCCTGGCCGGCCGCGGCCTGTGGGGCGACCACGCCGAAGGGCACGTCCTTGGGTTTCGGGTCGTGCAGCGCTCCCACGTACGAGGCGATGAACAGCAGCTGGAGCGCGATCACGCCGACGATGAGCAGGACGGCCCGCGGGGTGACGGCGTCTCTCATCTCGGCCGGGAACGAGCGGTGCATGCCTCCACGGTCGGGGAGTGTGCGGTGTTTCCGCAGGTGGGGTGGGTCGAACGGGTGTCGCGCACGTATTCGACGAGTCTCGTGTGCTGCCGTTCATCGCAAGGAGATCTGGTCCCCTGTCCGGACCTGACCGGGCTGCAGTACATGCGCGTACGCGCCGGCGCACGGTTGCGGGGCCAGGGAGTCCAAAGGGGTGACCCGGTTGTTGTCCGCCAGGACGCGGAGGACGGACGGGTCTCGTCGGAGACGGCCGTGGGGGAGTGTGGGAACCACGCACCGGGGGGTGCGGGCGATGACGCGCACGGTGACTTCGACTCCGATGCGCAGAACGCGCCCGACCCAGTCGTTCTCCACGAACCCCGTCCGCTCGCTGTCGATGAGGATGTTCGGCCGGTATCGCGGCGGCCCGGCGGCGCCGGGAGAAGCGAGCAGGGCGAGGGCGTCGAGCGTGGACGTCGTGAGCAGATGCAGCGGCGCGAAGTCGAAGAACGTCCCGGGGGGAGCTTCCCGGCCCGGACGGCCGGTCGTGACCTCCGACTCGGCGTCCAGGCCGGCGCGGAGCACTTCCTGCGGATCCGAACGCTCCAGTTCCGCCTCGGGCGGCGCGGTGCGCGCGAGGGTGACGGGGCGGCCGACCAGTTCCGAGAGGAGGTCATCGACGCGGGGGTCCGTGGACCAAAAGGTCCTGCCGTCCGGCGCGGTCATCGCGACGGCATCACCCCGGACCTCGGCCGTCATGGTCAGCAGTACCCGCCACAGCCGGGGGTACTTCACGCTGGCCACCTTGCCCGTGCGCCGGTCGACCAGGCCGTAGCCGCGATCGCGGGAGAGGCCGCGTGCGCCGACGTGCACGTCGGACACGTCCTGCCCGAGCATCGATTTCACGGGGTAGCGACGCAGCATGCCCACACGTCCGAGCATGTGTCGCCACCTCCTTGCCGGCGGAATCCCGCGCTGGGCCGTCACTCGTTCGGGATCGTTGCATTCCCGCCATGCCTCCCCCGCAACATTTCATTGCCGTGAAGTGGGCGGATATCTCGCCGCCGGCCTTTCGTCGTCACGTTCCGTGACACGGATGGCACCCCTCTCTCGAATCGCATAAACGTTCGATGCTGGTCTAGGGTGGTGTCATCACCCCGGAGGGGCCGGAGTGGCAACGTGGAGACAGGGGGCAGGCAGTGGCGAGGTGGTCCGGATGCGCGGTTTTACGCATCTGCACGCCGTCTCCGGGTTCTCCCTGCGGTACGGCGCCTCGCACCCCGAGCAGCTTGTGGAGCGGACCGTCGAGCGGGGGATGGACGCGGTCGCCCTGACCGACCGGGACACCCTCGGCGGGGCCGTCCGGTTCGCCAAGGCCGCAGGTCAGGCCGGTGTCCGACCGCTGTTCGGAGTGGATCTCGCGGTGCAGGCGCCTCCCGAGGCGGCTGGACGCACGGAGCGGCGACGCACACCGGCCCGCGGCGGCGCCTTCGTCGACGAGTCGGCCCAGCGCGTGGTTTTCCTTGCCCGGGACGGGGCCCGAGGCTGGAGCGAGCTGTGCCGGCTGGTGAGCGCGGCGCATGCGGACACCGCCGGAGACCGGCGCCCCCTGCTGCCCTGGGAGGCCCTCGGCGGGGACCACCTCACCGTGCTGCTCGGCCCCGCCTCGGACGTCGGCCGTGCCCTGGCCGCCGGGCGGCCGGACCGCGCCGCCCAGCTGCTCGCGCCCTGGCGGGAGCGGTTCGAGGACGCGGCGCTGCGCGTCGAGGTCGTCTGCCACGGCCGCAGCGGTACGGGCACCGGTTCGCTCCGGCTCGCGGCCCGTGCCCTCGGCTTCGCCGCGGACCAGAGGATCACACCCGTCCTGAGCAACGCCGTGCGCTATGCCGACCCCGGCCAGGGCCCGGTCGCGGACGTCCTGGACTCCGCGCGCCGCCTGGTGCCGATCGATCCGCGCGGTGAGCGCGACTGCGGCGAGCGGTGGCTGAAGCCGGCGGCGGACATGGCCCGTATCGCCGGGCAGGTCGCCGAAGCCGCCGGATACCGCGCGGACACCGCCCGCCGGCTGCTCGAGGTCACCGAGGAGACCGCCGCCGCATGCCGTGTCGACCCCGAGGACGGCCTGGGGCTCGGCCGTGTGCACTTCCCCGAGCCGGAACTCGTCGGCGGTCACCGTCGCACCCCCGAGCGGGTGCTGCGTTCGAAGTGTGCCGCCGCGATGGTGCTGCGCGGCTACGATCGTGACCGCCGCCGCTGGGCGCGGCTCGAGGACGAACTGCGCCTGATCGAGAAACTCGGATACGCCTCGTACTTCCTCACCGTCGCCCAGGTCGTCGCCGACACCCGCGACCTCGGCATCCGGGTCGCCGCCCGCGGCTCCGGCGCGGGTTCCCTGGTCAATCATCTCCTCGGGATCGCCACCGCCGACCCCGTGGAACACGGTCTGCTCATGGAGCGTTTCCTGTCCGACCGGCGGACGGAGCTGCCCGACATCGACATCGACGTGGAATCCGCCCGGCGTCTGGAGGTCTACCGGGCGATCATCGGCCGCTTCGGCCCGGAACGGGTGGCCACCGTGTCCATGCCGGAGACCTACCGGGTGCGGCATGCCGTACGCGATGTCGGCCTCGCCCTCGGTCTGGCTCCAGCCGACGTGGACAGGCTTGCAAAATCGTTTCCTCACATTCGGGCCCGGGATGCCAGGGCCGCCCTGCAGGAACTGCCGGAACTGCGCGGCATCGATCCGGAGTCGTACGGTCCGCAGATGTGGGACCTGGTCGAGGCTCTGGACGCGCTCCCGCGCGGCATCGCCATGCACCCGTGCGGTGTCCTGCTCTCCGACGCGACGCTGCTGCACCGCACCCCGGTCATGCCGACCAGCGGCGAGGGCTTCCCCATGTCCCAGTTCGACAAGGAGGACGTGGAGGATCTCGGGCTGCTCAAGCTCGACGTGCTCGGCGTACGCATGCAGTCCGCCATGGCGCACGCCGTCGCCGAGGTCGAACGGGCCACCGGCCATCGCATCGACCTGGACGACGCAGCCCAGGTGCCGCCGGACGACCCGAAGACGTTCCAGCTGATCAAGTCCTCGCAGACCCTGGGGTGTTTCCAGACCGAGTCGCCCGGCCAGCGCGACCTCATCGCCCGGTTGCAGCCCGAGACCTTCCACGATCTCGTCGTCGACATCTCGTTGTTCAGGCCGGGACCTGTCGCGGCCAACATGGTCGATCCGTTCATCAAGTCCCGGCACGGGCGCCAGGCCCCCCGCTGCCCCCACCCCGACCTGGAGCCCGCGCTGCGGGAGACGTACGGCGTGGTGGTCTTCCACGAACAGATCATCCGGATCCTGTCGGTCATGACCGGCTGCACCCCGGCCTTCGGCGACTACACGCGGCGGGCGCTGTCCAACGCCGACCAGGTCGGACGAGTACGGGCGTGGTTCGCGCAGGAGGCCCGCGGGCGGGGGTACGAGGAGGAGGTCGTCGAGCGGACCTGGGAGATCGTCGAGGCGTTCGGGGCGTACGGCTTCTGCAAGGCGCACGCGGTGGCCTTCGCGGTGCCCTCGTACCAGTCGGCGTGGCTGAAGACCCATCATCCGGCCGCCTTCTACGCGGGACTCCTCACGCACGACCCGGGGATGTACCCGAAGCGGCTGTTGCTCGCGGACGCCCGGCGGCGGGGTGTGCCGATCCTGCCGCTGGATGTGAATGCGTCGGATGCCGCCTATCGAATCGAACTGGTGTCTGATGCGAAGGGGGGTCGGCCTGTTCACGGGATCCGGCTCGCTCTGTGTGACGTGCGCGGGATGAGCGAGAGCGAGGCGGCGCGCATCGCGGCAGGGCGCCACTACAGCTCGCTCCAGGACTTCGCCTCTCGGGCCCGGCCCTCCCGGCCCGTCGCCGAACGCCTCGCGCAGGTCGGTGCGCTGGACGCCTTCGGCCGCAACCGCCGCGACCTGCTCCTGCACCTCGCCGAGCTGCACCGCGGTGGGCGGAGCTCTGCGCGGGGCCAGTTGACGCTGGGGGAGGCCGGTGGGGCCCACGGCACGGTCGCCCCCGCCGGTCTGCCCGACCTGAACGATGCCGAGCGGCTCGGAGCCGAGCTCGGGGTGCTCGGCATGGACGCCTCCCGCCACCTCATGGGTGATCACCGGGAGTTGCTGGAAGAGCTCGGCGTCATCTCCGCGAAGCGGCTGCAAGACCTGCCGCACGGTCAGGTGGTGCTGGTCGCAGGGGCGAAGGGAGCCGTTCAGACCCCGCCGGTCCGCTCCGGCAAGCGCGTCATCTTCACCACGCTCGACGACGCGACAGGCCTGGTGGACTGCGCGTTCTTCGAGGACAGCCACGAGGCCTGCGCGCACACCGTCTTCCATTCCTGGCTGCTGCTCGTGCGCGGAGTGGTGCAGCGCCGGGGAGGGGGCAGCGGAAAGGCGCTGTCGGTGACCGGCTCCGCCGCCTGGGACCTCACCGAACTGGCCGAGCTGCGCCGCGAGGGTGGCCTGTCGACGGTGACGGAACGCCTCACCCGAGCCGATGCGTCACCGGGCAGAGCCGCGGACAGCCGGAGCCTCCGGCTGGAGACCGGTTACGCACTGCATCCCTGGGCGGATCTGCAGCCGCCCGGCGAGTCCGTCAAACAGAGCCGCAAGCTGTGGCACCAGAGTCCCGGGAGCGCAGGGTGAACATCCTTTACATCCACTTCCACGACCTGTCGGACGAGCAGCTCTACGGCCGTCTTCTCGCCCTGCTGGCCGAGTACACCCCCCTGGTGCAGGCACTGCCCCCGGATGCCGCGCTGGCCGATGTCTCCGGCAGCCTGCGCTACTTCGGCACGGACGCCACGGCGCTGGCCGAGCGCATCCGAGCGCGCACGGGCGGGCTGTACGGGCTCCGTTCGACGGTCGGTGTCGCGGCGAACCCGCTGCTCGCCCGCATGGTCGCCGCCGGCGGCCCGCCCTCGGCGGTCCGCACCCTGCCCGACGACGTCGGCGCGGTCGCCGCCTTCCTCGCGGAGAAACCCTCCGCCGCCCTGCAGGGCGTGGGACCGGCGACGGCCCGCACCCTGTCCTCGTACGGCCTGGACAGTGTCGGCAGGATCGCCGCCGCACCACTCGGTACGCTGCAGCGCATCCTGGGCGCCACCGCCGGACGCCGGCTCCATGACGCGGCCCGCGGACTCGACCCGACACCGGTGGTTCCCTCGGCCCCGCCCCGCTCGATGAGCGTCGAACACCGCTTCGCCCAGGACGAGCTGGACCGGGACCGGCAGCGCGCCGCCCTGCTCGCCCTCACCGACCGCCTCGGTCTAAGGCTGCGCGGCGAGTCCCAGGTGGCCTGCGCCCTCACCCTCACCATCCGCTACGCGGACCGCTCCACGACCACCCGCACCCGCACGCTGCACGAGCCCACCGCCCACACCCGTTCTCTGACGGCACTCGCCTACGGCCTCCACGACCGGCTCGCTCTGCAGCGGGCCCGCGTCCGTACGGTCTCTCTGCGGGCGGAGAACCTGATCGCCGCCGAACGGGCCTCCCGCCAGCTGCTCTTCGAGCCGGCCGACGAGAAGGCGCGCCGCGTCGAGGCCGCCGCCGATCGCGCCCGGGACCGGTTCGGCGCCGAGGTGGTGCGGCCGGCGGGAGCGGTGACGTTCCATGTCGCCTGACCGGACGTCCTGACGTCAGTTGGCCCACGGCGGCACGATGCGGGTGCCGTCGGCCAGCCGCGCCTCCAGGCCGATCGAGGTGGTGACCCAGGAGTGCGCGGTCCGGCCGGTCGGGTTCTCGACGGTCAGGGTGGCGCCGGGATTGATGATCACCGTGTCGCCGGCCGCGATCCGCTCGGTGCGGCCGTCGAGGGTGATCAGCAGCTCGCCGTCGAGCAGGTGGAAGATCTCCTCCCGGCTGACCGTGTGCGCGGGTGCCTTGAGGCCGGCCGGGATCTCGCCGCGCCAGGCGCACAGCTCCTTGCTGCCGCTGCGGGGAGTGGCGTACGAGACGAAACGGGCGCCGTGGATCTCGTGGATGACGGCTTCGGACGATCGGACGACGGGCATGAGGCCTCCAAGTGGTCAAGCTGCTTGACCATATAGTCAAGCAGCTTGACCATCGCGTCAAGGGTGTTTCAATGCCCGTGTGCAGAACTCCGAGGCCATGGCCCTGTCCGCCGCCCTGCTCGCCGTCGCCGGCGGGCTCACGCAACGCATCAACGAGGGTGTGATCGCCCGCGGTTTCGAAGGGGTGCGGCCCGCGCACGGCTTCGCCTTCACCCGGCTCGCCCCGGACGGTGCCACAGTCACCGACCTCGCCGTCCATCTCGGGGTGACCAAGCAGGCCGCGAGCCAGCTCGTCGACGAGATGGTGCGCAAGGGGTACGCCGAGCGGCGGCCGCATCCCCGGGACGCGCGGGCGCGGCTGGTCGTGATGACCGAGCGAGGGTGGAGCTGCACGCGGGCCGCGGAGGAGGTGGCCGCGGAAGCGGTGCGGGAGTGGACGGACCTGCTGGGGGAGCGGGAAGTGCGGACGCTGGCGGAGCAGTTGCTGCGGATCGCCCCGCGTGGGCCCATACGGCCCGCCTGGTGAAGGGGCGTCAGTCTGCGCTCCGGGAGCCGGTTGCCCCCGCAAGTTTTTACTGACGCGTAACTTCCCAGTTTGGCTACTCGCCCGTAACTTGACGAATGAACAGCATCCCGTGATCCGGATCACAGGGCCCCGTGCCGTCGCACCTCCCCCGATCCGCAAGGAGATCACCCGATGCTGCCCTGGAAACGCGTGCTCGGACCCCTCGCCGCGCTGCTCCTCACCGCCGCCGCCGTCACCGTCCCCGCCACCACCGCCCAGGCCGCCGGTGCCCCGGGCTCCGGCTGGAACGACTACTCCTGCAAGCCGTCCGCCGCCCACCCCCGCCCCGTCGTCCTGGTCCACGGCACCCTGGGGAACTCCGTCGACAACTGGCTGGGCCTCGCCCCCTACCTGAAGGTCCGCGGCTACTGCGTCTTCTCCCTCGACTACGGCCAACTCGAAGGAGTCCCCTTCTTCCACGGCCTCGGACCCGTCGAAAAGTCCGCCGGACAGCTGAAGGACTTCGTGGACAAGGTGCTCGCGGCCACCGGCGCCGCCGAGACCGACGTCGTCGGACACTCGCAGGGCGGCATGATGCCCCGCTACTACCTCAAGTTCCTCGGCGGAGCCGACCAGGTGCACGCCCTGGTCGGCATCGCGCCCAGCAACCACGGCACCGACCTGAACGGCTTCACCGAGCTGCTGCCCTACTTCCCGGGTGCGGCGGACCTGCTCTCGAAGAACACCCCCGCCCTCGCCGACCAGGTCACCGGCTCCGCCTTCCTCACCAGACTGAACGCGGGCGGCGACACCGTGCCCGGCGTGCGCTACACCGTCATCGCGACCCGGTACGACGAGGTGGTCACGCCGTGGCGCAGCCAGTACCTGAGCGGGCCGGACGTGCGCAACGTCCTGCTCCAGGACCTGTGCCCCGTCGACCTGTCCGAGCACGTGGCCGCCGGGCTGCTCGACCGGGTCGTCTTCCACGAGGTGGCCAACGCCCTCGATCCGGGGCGCGCCACACCCACCACCTGTCTGTCGGCCTTCGAATGACACGTGTCACCCGTTGGCGTGTCGCTCGTTGACACGTGTCAGGGAAACGTTTCGGGGCCTGTCCGGCCTGAGCCGCCGGACAGGCCCCGAGTCATGGGGCGGTGGTGGGGGTCAGCGGCCGTGCCGGCCGCCGCTCACCGCCCGGCGCCGGGCCGAGAGGAACAGGGCCGAGGCGCCCAGTGCCAGTGCCGCCGCGCCGCCGATCGCGACGTACGGGGTGGTGCCGTCCCCGCCGGTCTCGGCGAGGTTCTCCGTACCACCGGCCGCCTTCGGCCGGTTGGGCGCGGGTGCGGCCGCCTTCGGCCGGTCCGGCGTGGTCTTCTTCTCGGGGGCCGCGGCCGGTGCCGCCGAGGTGCGGGGGTCGTTGTCGCCGTGCCCGTGGTGCTCGATGGTCGACTTGGCGTTGCCGTCCTTGATCTGCTTCTCGCTGGGAGCCGAGGCGGACGGGGCAGGAGCCGCGGCGCCGCCCGCCGCGCCGCCGAAGCGTACGTCCGAGCAGGAGTAGAACGCCTCCGGGCTGTCCGACCGCTGCCAGACCGCGTACAGCAGGTGCTTGCCGGACCGCTTGGGCAGCTTGCCGGAGAAGGTGTAGAAACCGCCGGCGGCGGCCGGGTCGGTGGACGTCGCGACCGGCTTCGCGAGATCCAGGTCCTTCCAGGCGAGCGGCTTGGCCGGGTTGTAGCCGGGCTTGGTGATGTACACCTTGAACGTGCCCTTGTGCGGGGCGGTCACGCGGTACTTGAAGGTGTGCGGGCCGCTGCGGACGCCGGTCGCGGGCCAGTCCGCGCGGGGGAGGTCGAGCCCCTTGAACTCCGCGTTGTTGGCGCTGCAGAGTTTGCCGTCCGGTATGAGCTGGCGGTGCCGGCCGCCCGCGTCGCCGATGCGGATGCCGTTCCAGTCGTAGAGGGCCTGGGTGCCGCCCGCCGCGACCGCCGCCTTGCAGGCGGCCGACTTCGGGCTCTCGGGGCCCTCGGCGTAGCACTGCGAGACCCGGCTGACCGGGTCGCCCATCGAACCGTGCGCGGCGGCCGGGGCGGCGGTCAGCGCGGTCAGGGCGAGCGGGAGGCCGCCGAGGGCGGTGACGGCGGCGGCCGTGCGGCGTGCGGGCATGCGGGAACTCCTCGAAACGGTGCATGGGGTAGATCCGGGCCCGAGTGGGGCCGAATCCCGTGGGGTGGTTCGAAGTTAGCCCCGGAGAACCGTGAAATCGCCTGCTGGGAGCGGGTGGAGGAGATCCTTATGGCCCGCTTAAGGGAGTGTTCGGACTGGCATCAGGTAGGTACCGTCACGGCATGGCAGACGAGGAGATCCGGCCGGCCCGGGCCGCCGACGTACCGGTCGTCGCGGAGGTGGTCGACGCGGCCTTCCGCCCCTACGTCGAGCGCATCGGGCGGGTGCCCCGGCCCATGGAGGAGGACCACGCTGCGAACGTGGCCGCGGGCAAGGTGTTCGTGACGGGCGATCCCGTGACCGGGCTCGTGGTGATCGAGGCGTTCGACGACCACCTCTTCCTCGACACCATCGCCGTCCACCCCGCCGCGCACGGCCGGGGAGTGGGGCGGCGACTGCTCCGGTTCGTCGACGCGCACGCGCGGACGCTCGGCCTGCCCGAGATCAGGCTCTGCACGAACGCCCTGATGTGGGAGAACCAGCAGATCTATCCGAAGTACGGCTACGAACGCGTGGAACGCCGCGTGGACGGGCCCTACGACCGCGTCCACTACCTCAAGCGGCTGCTCTGAGCGTTGCGTCTCATGACCGGCACCGGCCGCTCAGGCGTCCGGCCACCAGGTGCGTGCGATGTCCTTGCGGACCTCCGGGCGCCCGGCGGGGCGCTCGTCGGCCTCCTCGAGGACCCGGCGGACATCGGACTTCTTCAGGGGCTTCTGCACGGTCACACGGCGCATGGCTGCCTCCTTAAGGGTCTACCGGGTTCCGCGTTCTCACGGAGGTAGACCTTTCGGGGGAGGGTTACTCATCGCTCCTGGTCTGTCAGTGGCGGCAGTCACGATTCGAGTGTCAGTGGTGGGTGTCACCCTGGTGCCATGAGCGACGTGGACTGGGACGCCGAGGCCGCCTCCTTCGACGAGGAGCCGGATCACGGCCTGCAAGACCCCGAGGTGCGCCGTGCCTGGGCCGGACGGCTGCGGGACTGGCTGCCGGGGCGCCCGGGCGATGTGCTCGACCTCGGCTGCGGCACGGGCAGCCTGTCACTCCTCGCGTCCGAGCAGGGCCACCGCGTGACGGGCGTGGACGCGTCGCCGGCGATGGTGGCCCTCGCCCGGGAGAAGCTCGCCGGGCGCGACGCCGTGTTCCTCCGCGGTGACGCGGCGGCACCGCCGGTCGGGGAGCAGCGCTTCGACGCCGTGCTCGTCCGGCACGTTCTGTGGGCCCTGCCCTGCCCCGGCCGCGCCCTGCGTCACTGGTATGGGCTGCTGCGGCCGGGCGGGCGGCTTGTGCTGGTCGAGGGCGTGTGGGGAAGCGTCGAGCCGGTCGGCATACCCGCCGAGCGGCTCACCGCTCTGCTCGCCCCGATCGCCGGGCGAGTGCGGGTGCAGCGGCTCTCGGACGATCCCCGGCTGTGGGGCGGCCCGGTGACCGACGAGCGGTACGCGGTCGTCGCGCCGAGCGGTGGCTCAGGCCAGGAGCGCGGTGAAGTCACCGCCGCGGGCGAGTGACTCCAGTTCGTCGAGCGCGGCCAGCGCGGCCCGCGCCGCTTCCGGGTCCGACTCCGCGAGGCCGCTCTCGGCGAACTCGTCCTCGTCCAGGCGCCGTATGTCCGTGCCGTCCGCGGAGCGCCACAGGTCGAGGTCGAGGTCCTCCACGACCAGCTCCGGTCCGGAGCGCCGGGCGGGGCGGGTGACGTCGCAGTACCAGCCCTTCAGCGCGCCCGTCGCGGAGCGCACCTCCTTGATCGCGTACCAGCGGTCGCGCCAGTAGTACTCCGTGAAGACGTCCCCGGACTCGAAACGGACGAAGCCGAAGTCGCGCACGCCGGAGCCCGCCCACGGGGCGCGGACGGCGACCCGCGTGCCGTCGTCCGACAGCAGCTCGCCCCGGTAACGGATCTTCGTACGGCCCGCCTTGACGAGCACGACGTCCAGCTGCGGGGCCCCGTCAGCCGAGTTCGCGGACATGGCGCACTTCCTTCGCACAGATCTCGTAGCCGAACCACTTGTTGATGGCGATCATCGGCTCGTTCCCGGTGTCGTTGCCGGTGAACGCCTCCGTGCACCCCGCCGCGCGGGCGCGGTGCAGCGAGTCGTTCTTGGCGAGTTTCGCCAGACCCCGGCCGCGGAACTCCCGGGCGGTGCCGGTCATCGCGGTGCCGTAGCGGGAGCCACCGTCGGTGTGCGCCACGCTGAAGGCGGCGGGGCGGCCGTCGACGAGGGCGACGGTGGTGAGCTCGCGGTTCAGCAGCGGGTGCTTCCAGTGCTCCTCGAACCAGGCCCCGTAGTCCGTGAACTCCACGTCGATGTCACCCGGTTCGTCCGCCGCAGTCGCCGCGTCCAGTTCGAACAGGGGGCGCGGGTCGTCCTCGAAGTCCGCGGCGGTGCGCAGGACGACGCCGGCCGGCGGCTCCTGGCGGGGCGGGAGCGTGCCGCCCGCCAGGTCCAGGCGCAGGAAGAAGGCCGAACGGCTGGCCCGGAAGCCGTGCCGCTCGGCGAAGGCGCGGTTGTCCGGTTCGTCCAGGACCCAGGCGAACAGTTTCGTGACACCCAGTCGCCCCAGACGCTCCTGTGCGGTGCGCAGCAGCAGCGACCCGGCGCCGCGGGTCCTGCGGTCGGGACGTACGTAGATGTTGGCGGAGCCCTGGCCGGGTTCCGGGCTCTCGTGGGCGACGCCGACCTGGGCGGTACCGATGATCTCGCCGTCCTCCTCGGCGACGAGCTGCGCGAAGTGGGCGTCGGGGTGGCTGCGCGTCAGGGTGTGCAGCACGGACTCCGGCGTGGACAGCATGTACGGCAGGGCGAGGCGGCGGGTGTCGGAGAACCCCTCGGCGTCGGCTCGGACGTCGGGACGCAGGTCGCGCACGATCACGGTCATGGGGGCGCACGCTACGCGTGGACCCGTCCGGGTGCCTCTCATTTTCCGGCGGGTGCGCGACAATCGGGCCTGTGACCTTGAAGATCGACATCGACGACAGTGCTCCGCCCTACGAGCAGGTGCGGGCACGGATCTCCGAGCAGGCACGGTCGGGCGCGCTGCCGGTGGGCTACCGGCTGCCGACCGTGCGGGGGCTGGCCGAGTCGCTGGGCCTCGCCGCGAACACGGTCGCCAAGGCGTACCGGGCGCTGGAGGCGGACGGGGTGATCGAGACGCGGGGCCGCCACGGCACGTTCGTCGCCGCCGCCGGCGCGGCGGCGGACCGCGAACTGGCCTCGGCCGCACAGGCCTATGTGGAGCGGGCCAGAAGGCTCGGACTGGGCGAGGACGACGCACTCGCCGCGGTACGGGACGCCCTGCGGGCCGCGTACGGCGGATAGCGGGCGGCGCGGGCCCTGACCGGACGGCGGCCGATGGGTGGGGAACACCGCGGGTGGGGGACGCCGTGCCCTCTGCCCGACGGCATGCGGCGGGCAGAGGGCACGGCGCGGGCCTCAACCCGACGGCTGTGTCAGTCGCTCCGGAGCTCGTGTGATGTCCAGCCCCGCCGCCCGTCCCGCCCGTGCGAACGCCACCGCGTCCTCCACCGCCGCGCCGCCCGGGTCGTTGTTGAAGTACGCGTAGACGTCCTCGCCGTCGGTCCAGGTCGTGGCGATGCGGTCGAGCCAGGTGGCCAGCGAGCGACGGCCGTAGCGGGGCCAGGGCTTGGCGCGGCCCTGGTGGAAGCGGACGTAGCCCCAGTCGGCGGTGCGCCACAGCGGGGTCGCCGGGCGGGCCAGCACGTCGGCCCAGCACAGGGCGGCGCGCCGGGACTCCAGGACACGCCGGACCTGCGGCGTCCACCACGAGTCGTGGCGCGGCTCGACCGCGACCCGGCTCGAGGCCGGGAAGCAGGCCAGGCACGCGTCCAGCAGGCCCGGGTCGGCGCGCAGCGTGGGCGGGAGCTGGAGCAGAACCGGGCCGAGCCGGTCGCCGAGGCCCGCCGCGTGGCTCATCAGCCGGTGCACCGGCTCCTCGGGGTCCTTCAGCCGCTTGATGTGGGTCAGATAGCGGCTCGCCTTGACCGCGACGACGAAGTCGCCGGGCACCCGCCCCCGCCAGTCCTCGAACGTCTCCCGGGCCGGCAGCCGGTAGAAGGCGTTGTTGATCTCGACGGTGGCGAAGTGCCCCGTGTACTCCTCCAGCCAGAGCCGCATCGGCAGCCCGGACGGGTACAGGACGTCCCGCCAGTCCTTGTACTGCCATCCGGAGGTGCCGACGAACAGGGTCATACGCCCATCAAAACACCGCCGGGTGCCTGGCTCCTACAGATACAGGCCCGCGTCGACACCCCCGCGCGGCTCGGGCAGGGCCGTGGGGGACGTGCCCCGGCGCAGCGCGTACAGCTCCGCCAGCGTCGCGCCCTCGCGGCCGACGCCGTCCTCCTGTCCCAGCCAGTTCACCGCCTCCCGCCGGGTCAGCGGTCCGACCTCGATGCGGGCGAGGCAGCGGCCGGGGCGGACCACGGCCGGGTGCAGGCGCTCCAGGTCCTCGTTGGTCGTGACGCCGACCAGCACATTGCGGCCCTGGCCGAGCAGGCCGTCCGTCAGGTTCAGCAGCCTCGACAGCGCCTGGCCCGCCGTGTGCTTGGCCTCGCCGCGGATCAGCTCGTCGCAGTCCTCCAGGAGCAGCAGCCGCCAGCGGCCCTTACCCGTCGCGTCCTCCTCGCCGATGGCGATGTCCATGAGGTAGCCGACGTCGGAGAAGAGCCGCTCGGGGTCCAGGACGCAGTCCACCTGGCACCAGTCGCGCCAGGACCGGGCCAGGGTGCGCAGCGCCGAGGTCTTGCCGGTGCCGGGCGGCCCGTGCAGCAGCAGGAGCCGGCCCGCGATGTCCTCCGGGGTCGTCTTCATCAGGCGGTCCATGGCGTCCGCCACGGGAGCGGTGTAGTTGGGCCGGACCTCGTCCCAGGTGCCCGCGGCGATCTGGCGGGTGGTGCGGTGCGGGCCGCGCCGCGGGGAGACGTACCAGAAGCCCATCGTCACGTTCTCCGGCTGCGGTTCGGGTTCGTCCGCCGCACCGTCCGTGGCCTGGTCGAGGACCTTCTTCGCGAGTTCCTCGCTGGTCGCCGTCACGGTGACGTCGGCGCCCCGGTTCCAGCGGGAGACCAGCAGCGTCCAGCCGTCGCCCTCGGCGAGGGTCGCGCTGCGGTCGTCGTCCCGGGCCACGCGCAGCACCCGGGCGCCCGGCGGCACCAGCGTCGCACCGGACCGCACACGGTCGATGTTCACCGCGTGGGAGTACGGCTGCTCGCCCGTCGCGAAGCGGCCGAGGAACAGCGCGTCGACGACGTCGGACGGGGAGTCGGAGTCGTCGACGTTGAGCCGGATCGGCAGCGCTTCGTGCGGGTTTCCAGACATGCCGCCATGATCCGGCACGGGGACGCCGCGTGCACCCGGTTTCCGGGTGCCCACGGCATGTCGTCCCCATGCAGGTCAGCCCCCGGAGCGGGAGACCAGCCGGCGTGCCTGCCGGGCCCTGCGGACCACGGCGTACCCCTTGGTCAGGGCCCGGTCCGCGGCGAACGTACGGGCGATCGCCCGGCCCTCGGCCACCCGCTCGAACTCCTCGATGCCCGTGCCGCGCCGCACCGTCACCCGCCGCAGCGCGTACGGTCCCTGGGCGCGCCGCGCGAGACCGTTGCCGACGGCGAGGGCCTGGGCGTAGCCCGTCTCGCGCACGGCCTGCCGGACCCGGCGGCTGGAGTAGCCGTAGGGATAGGCGAACGAGGCAGGGGCGGAGCCCAGTTGGTCCGAGACGATCTCCTTGCAGTGGATCAGTTCGAACCGCAGCGTGGCCTCCGAGACCTGGTCGAGCTGCGGGTGGCTGTGGCTGTGCCCGCCGATCTCGACACCGGCCGCCGCGAGGTCGCGGACCTGGTCCCAGTCCAGCATGGTGTCCAGGCCGCCCCCGGTGTCGTACGGGCCCCTGAGCCACCCGGTCGAGACGAACAGGGTGGCGGGGAAGCCGTGCTTGGCGAGCGCGGGGAGGGCGTGCCGGTGCACACCCTCGTAGCCGTCGTCGAAGGTGATGAGCACCGGCCGCTCGGGCAGGGCCCGGCCGGAGCGCCAGCACGCCGCCAGCCCGCCCGTGGTGAGCGGCCTGAACCCGCGGTCGGCGAGCACCGCCATCTGTTCGGCGAACGCCTCCGGGGTCACCGACAGCGCGCGCGTCGCCTCGTTCGGGTCGGTCGCGACCGCGTGGTACATGAGGATCGGTACGCGCGCGTCACTCACGGACCGCCACCTCCACCCCGGGCACCTGGAACGTGGTCCCGCCCCGGCGTGCCCGGACGCTGCCGACGACGTAACCGCCCGCCGCCGTCAGCACCCCGGCCACGATCGCGCCGGCCCGCCCCGCACCGCCCGGCCGGGCCAGCAGGGCGTCGCGCAGACCCCGGGCCACGCCGGCGGGCAGGACCCGCGTGGCGTACCGGCGCTCCGACTCCAGGCCCTTGCCGGCCCCGACGCTCCGGGCCACCAGGGCCTTGGACAGACCCTCGGCGTAGGCGCGGGTGCGGAAGTAGCGGAAGTGCTCGCGGACCTCGGGCACCCGGTGGTGGATCACCGCCCGGTCGTCGATCAGCAGCACCGCGTCGGGCCGGGCCCGGGACAGACGGATGCACAGTTCCGTCTCCTCGCAGCCCAGCGGGCGTTTGTCGCCGTCCCGGCCGATGCCGGTGGCGAAGCCGCCCGCCGCGTCGAAGGCGCTGCGGCGGAACGAGGCGTTGCCGCCGAGCACGTTGCGCACCCGGACCCGGCCGCGCGGCAGGCCCCGGTAGGTGCAGCCCACCACCCAGTCGAACTCCTCCGGGAACCAGCCGGGCCGCCGCCCCGACGCCCAGACCGGCTCCGTGCGCCCGCCGACCGCCATCACCCGCGGGTCGGTGTACGCCTCGGCGAAGTGCCGCAGCCAGTCGCGCTCGGCCACGGCGTCGTCGTCGAGGAAGGCCACGACCTCGCCCCGGGCCGCGGCGATGCCGGTGTTGCGGCCGGCGGACAGGCCGCGGGGGCCCGCGTTGGCGAGCACCCGCACCACACCGGCGGCCCCCTTGTACTCCTCGTATTCCTTGTACTCCTTGGCCAGACGCTCCCGCAGCGTCTCGTTGTGATCGACGACCAGCAGCGTCTCCAGGGCCGGCCGTGACTGCGCGCGGACCGAGGAGACCGCCGCGAGGATGTCCTCCCAGCGGTCCTCGGTGTACGCGCAGATCACGACAGAGATGCCGGGACCGCTCAAGACACCTCTCCCCGCATCCCGGCCGGCATCGACGACCGGGGCGAACGGCGGCGCAGCGCCCGGCGGTTGGAGCGCTCCTGGAGGATCACCTTCAGCACGCGCAGCCCGTCCCGCACGGCCCGCAGGTTGCTGACGCCGTGGATGCGCAGGTACTCGTGGCTCGGGATCTCCTGCACCTTGAGCCCGGCCTTGACCACCCGGATGTTCATCAGGGTCTCGACCTCGAAGCCGGTGCAGTCGAGGTCGATCTTGTCGAGGCAGTGCCGCCAGAACGCGTTGTAGCCGTAGCACAGGTCGGTGTAGCGGGCGCCGAACTTGCGGTTGACGGCCGTGCACAGCGCCCAGTTGCCCATCTTGCGGATGAAGGTCATGTCGTCGGTGCCGCCGCCGTTGGCGAAGCGGGAGCCCTTGGCGAAGTCCGCGCCGGAGACCAGGGCGGAGACGTAGCTGAGGATCTCCCCGCCGTCCGCCGAGCCGTCCGCGTCGACCATCACGATGATGTCGCCGGTGCAGGCCTGGAAGCCGGTGATCAGGGCGTCGCCCTTGCCCTTGCCGCGCTGTTCGACGACCTTCACCTCGGGCCACAGCTCGCGGGCCACCTCGACGGTGTTGTCGGTGGAGTTGCCGTCGACCAGGACTACTTCATGTATCCAGTCGGGCAGGGTCTTGAAGACGTAGGGCAGGTTCTCCGCCTCGTTCATGGCCGGGATCACCACGCTCACCGGTGGCGCGATGGCCAGGTGAGAGGAGACGGGCCGGTACGTGGAGGCGGTCGGCGGACGCTGCTGCGTCGCGGCCGGCTGCAGAACTGAGCTCATGAGTCTGGTCCCTCTCGTCCGGTGGACCGCCCCCCCAGGGCAGTCCGGATCCAGTCCGGTTCGAAAGGGGGGTTCTCACCCGAGGCACGCCGAGATGGCGAGGCATGCCGGGATGACGCTCCGGCACGCCGGGTGAGCTGGCAAAGCTGGCCGGCCGCGAAAACGGCAGCCGACCGCGCGGCACGGCCCGGAGACAGTTGCGGTCACCGAGCACGGCACCCCCCTACCGCGCCCCGCGCCGGTTCGTCGCGGTCCTTGAGCCCTCCCCTGGAGCCGCGTACTGACGGACCGATGCGGGTGAGATGTATGACGGTATTGACGATTGAACCCGTATGGCAAGACCTGGAACGGCCTCTCACGTTTTTGTTGGTTTGGTCGTTGCGAGAGACGGATCGTGCGACGCAAGTTGCACGTTCCCGTCCCATAAACACGCGTTCCCCGGAGGCGATCAGGGCCTCCGGGGAACGCGTGTTCAGATGCCGGTGCGGACGCAGGTCACGGGACGATCTGCAGCAGGCGGTTCGGCGAACCGGATCCCGCGCCGGTGACCTTGCCGGTGACGGCGCCGTTCACCAGGGCCGTCGCGACCTGGGCCGGGGTCGACGAGGTGTGGCCCGCCAGGTAGACCGCCGCCGCGCCCGCCACGTGCGGGGTCGCCATCGAGGTGCCGGAGATGGTGTTGGTCGCGGTGTCACCGGTGTGCCAGCCGGCCGTGATCGACGAGCCGGGCGCGAAGATGTCCAGGGCGGAGCCGTAGTTGGAGTAGCTCGCCTTGGCGTCGGTGCTGGTGGTGGCGCCGACCGTGATGGCCTCGGCGACCCGGGCGGGGGAGGACGAGGAGGCCGTGGTGCTGCTGTTGCCCGCGGCGACGGCGTAGGTGACACCGCCGGCTATGGAGTTGCGGACGGCCGTGTCCAGGGTGGCGGAGGCGCCGCCGCCGAGCGACATGTTGGCGACCGACGGGCCGGAGTGGTTCTTCGTCACCCAGTCGATGCCCGCGATCACGCCGGCCGTGGTGCCGGAACCGCTGTTGTTCAGCACGCGCACTCCCACGATCTTCGCCTTCTTGGCGACGCCGTAGGTCGTGCCGGCGATCGTGGTGGCCACGTGGGTGCCGTGGCCGTTGCCGTCCGAGGCGTCGTTGTCGCCGTCGACGGCGTCGTAGCCGTGCGAGGCGCGGCCGCTGATCTGCTGGTGGGTGATGCGAACACCGGTGTCGATCACATAGACCGTCACGCCGCTCCCCGCGCTGTCCGGGTAGGTGTAGGTGCCGGAGAGCGGCAGTGAGGCCTGGTCGATGCGGTCCAGGCCCCACGGGGCGTTGGTCTGGGTGGCGGCGAGTGTGACGCGCTGGTTCTGCTCGACGGAGGCCACCGCCGGGTCCGCGGCGAGCCGCCGGGCCTCGGTGGCGGAGAGGGTGGCGGAGTAGCCGTTCAGCGCCGTGCCGAAGGTCTTGTCGACCGAGCCGCCGTACTCCTTCACCAGGCCCTTGCCCGCGGCCGAGGACGCCTTGAGGCCCGCGCTCTTCTTGAGCGTGACCAGGTAGCTGTCCTTGATCGCCGTAGGGGAGCCCGCGGCGAGCACCCGGCCCTCGGCGGGTGCGGCCTGGGCGGGAAGCGTGGTGAGCCCGCCCACGAGGGCGGCGGTCGCCAGCGAGGTGAGTGCGGCGAACCCGAGTCTCTTGCTGCGCTGTTGTGCCATTACGAGGGAGTCCTCCTCCAAGCGGCGCGCGCCTGGGTGAGGCGCGCGTCATGTGGGGGGTGTGCGCGTGCTCGCGCACACGAGCCGGGGAGCGTCGCGTTCCGCTGCCGGCCGAGTAAAGGGTCTGCCAACTACCGATGTAGAACAAGGGAGTTGAGGATCACTCAACAAACCTGTCATGAGCACGTAACAAGACAGGTCCGACGTGTGACAGGAGACGTGGGGAACGCGCCGGGAATCCGGGGAGAGGTCGAAAAGACTTGGCATGGACACTTCCTGTCAACACGCGTAGCTGCTACGACGGTTGTGGCAGAGATCCTGCTAAAGGGAGGTTCCATGAGACGTTCCCGACTTGTCCTCCTCGTGAGCTCGCTCCTCCTCGCCGTCGGCACCGCCCTCACCGGGGCAGCGACGGCGCAGGCGTCCTCACTCGCCGCAACAGGCGGCTATGTGGCCCTCGGTGACTCCTATTCCTCCGGAGTCGGAGCCGGCAGCTACATCAGCTCCAGCGGCGACTGCAAGCGCAGCACCAAGGCCTACCCCTACCTCTGGGCAGCCGCCCACGCACCCTCGACCTTCGGCTTCACCGCCTGCTCGGGCGCCCGAACGGGTGATGTTCTGGCGAGTCAGCTCGACCCGCTCGGCGCCTCCACCGCCCTCGTCTCGATCAGCATCGGGGGCAACGACGCCGGTTTCGCCGACGTCATGACGACCTGTGTGACCCAGTCCGACAGCGCCTGCGTCTCCCGCATCAACACCGCCCGGGCGTACGTGGACTCCACGCTGCCCGGAAAGCTCGACGGCGTGTACTCGGCGATCCGCTCCAAGGCCCCCGCCGCCAAGGTCGTCGTCCTCGGCTACCCCCGCTTCTACAAGCTCGGCACCAGTTGCCTCGGTCTGTCCGAGACCAAGCGCAAGGCCATCAACGACGCCTCCGACCACCTCAACACCGCCATCGCCAAGCGGGCCGCGAACCACGGCTTCGCCTTCGGCGACGTACGCACCACCTTCACCGGTCACGAGATCTGCTCCGGTGACTCGTGGCTGCACAGCGTCAGCTGGCTCAACATCGGCGAGTCGTACCACCCGAAGGCCCCCGGCCAGTCGGGTGGCTACCTGTCCGTGCTCAACAGCAACGACTGACCGCTCAGCCGTCGTCCGAGTCCGGGCCGGAGCCGGAGCCCGATGCGGAGTTCGCGTCCGGATCCGTCACGGAGGGAGAAGGGGAGGCCCCGCCCGTCGGGGTCTCCGTCTCGCACGTCACCGAGAAGGGCACCGACTCGGACGTCGTACGCACCGGCTCCCGCACCTCGACGCCGATCTCGTTCTCGAACGTCCCGGTCTGCGCCTGGGTGGACACCCGCACCGTGTCCTGCTTCGAGCGGTCGCCGCCCTCCGGGAACGACAGGGTCTTCCAGCCCCCGTCGAGCACCTGGCCGTCCTGTGTCACCCAGCGGTAGCTGACCTCGGCCGGCAGCCGCCCCACCGCGAGCGTCGCCGTGAACTCGGGCGCCTGGGCGGCGGGCGGCGGGCAGGTGCCCGAGTAGTCCGTGCGCCGGCCCTGGAGGGACACCTTCACCGACTGCGGCGGCGGATTGCTCTCCTGCGACTCGCTCGGGGTCGGCGACGGGCTGGACTTCTCGGTCCCGGTGTTGCGGGGCGGGCTCTTGGTCGCGGTGGGCGTACTGTTCCCGGCACCCTGGTCCTGACCGCCGGAACCGTCCCCGTCGTTCAGCAGCGCGTACGTCAGCCCGCCCACCGCCAGCGCCAGTGCGATCACGCCCGCGACCAGCACCCGGCCGGACCGGCGGTCCCGGTCCCGGCCCGTGTCCGTCATGGTCGCACCCGAACCGGTCGCCGCCGACTGATCCGGGAAGGCCATGGGAGGTGTGGGAGCCGGCTCGGGGTGGCCCACCACCGTCGGCGGGAACGGAACCGCCCGCGTGGTGCCGGGGCGCGGCGCCCCGCCCGCGGCGACCAGCCGCAGATCCTCCTCGGCCCGCTCGGGCGGCAGCCGCTGCTCGGGGTCCTTGCGCAACAGCCCCTCGATCACAGGGGCGAGCGGCCCGGCCCGGTACGGCGGCGGCAACTCCTCGTCGACGATCGCCCGCAGCGTGCTCAGCGGGGTGTCGTGACGGAAGGGGGAGTGGCCCTCGACCGCCGCGTACAGCAGCACACCGAGCGACCACAGGTCCGACTCCGGGCCGGGCGTACGGCCCAGCGCCCGCTCCGGGGCGAGGAACTCGGGCGAGCCGATGACCTCGCCGGTCATGGTCAGCGCGGAGCTTCCCTCGACCATGGCGATGCCGAAGTCGGTGAGCACGATCCGGCCGTCGTTCGAGATCAGCACGTTGGCCGGCTTCACGTCGCGGTGCAGCACCCCGGCCTCGTGCGCGGCCCGCAGCGCGGCCAGCACCTCGGCACCGATGTGCGCGGCACGCTCCGGTGCCATCGGGCCCTCGGCGTCCAGGATCTCGGCCAGCGACAGACCGCGGACCACTTCCATGACGATCCACGGCCGGCCGTCGTCCGTCGCCACGTCGTAGACCGTCACCACGTTGCGGTTGGCGACCCGGGCCGCCGCCCACGCCTCGCGCTCCAGCCGCGCGTACATCCGCTGCACGTCGTCGCCCGCCAGCCCGGACGGGGCACGCACCTCCTTGACGGCGACCTCGCGGTGCAGCACCTCGTCGCGGGCGCGCCACACGGTGCCCATACCGCCCTCGCCGAGCGGTGCCAGGAGCCGGTAGCGGCCCGCGATCACACGCTCATGGCCCGGTTCTTCGAACACGGCGCCCCCATTCGCAGCCGGGCGAAATCTCCATGGTGTGTGTTTTCCCCACGCGGTCGGTTTTCCTCACGACGTCCGCTGTTTCTCCTGACGTCCGATGCCTCACGAACGTAACTCAGCCGAGTGCGGATGCCGCCCCCTTGAACACGAGTCCGGCCCCGAGAACCAGCACGGCGAAGGCCGAGCCGAGCGGCGCGGTCCGGCGTACCAGGGCCGCCGTCGGGCCCGCCGTCCAGCGGGGGCGCCGGTCCAGCAGCCGGGTCATGCCGCTGCCCGCCTTGACGACGGCGTACCCGGCGGCCGTGAGGGTGAGGGCCAGCCCGACGCCGTACGCGACGACGAGCAGCAGACCGAACCAGGCCTGCCCGAGCGCGGCGGCGCCGACCAGCACCACGACGGCGGACGGGCTGGGCACGAGGCCGCCCGCGAAGCCCATGAGGATCGTGCCGCGGAGGGTGGGTGCGACAGGGTGGGAGTGAGTGAAGCCGCCGTGGGTGTGCTCGACCGTGTGGGGGTGGGAGTGCGGGTGGGCGTGATCGTGCGGGTGGTCGTGGTCGTGGTCGTGCTTGCCGTGATGGTCGTGATCGTGGGTGTGGCCGTCGTGGTCGTGGGTGTGGCTTCCGTGGCCGTGATGACGACCGTGCGGGTGGTGGATGTGCGCGCGGTTGCGCAGGGCGCGGCGGACCAGGCTCGCGCCCGCCAGGGTCACCAGCAGACCGCTGGCCACACCGAGCCAGGCGATCACCGAGGGCGCCGCCGCCGAGCCGGCCGTGACCAGCAGGCCCAGGGCGACCACGCCGAGGGTGTGCGTGACGGTCACCGATGCGGCCATGGGCAGGACGTCCTTCATCCGGGCCTGCCCGCCCCGGGCCGCCGCCGTGGCGGCCATGATGGTCTTGCCGTGGCCCGGGGCGAGCGCGTGCATCGCCCCCAGGACGACGGCGATGAGCAGAGCCAGCGCGGCGAAGCCGGCGCTGAGGTCCTGCCGGGCCACCAGGTCGTCCAGGGCACGCGTCCAGCGGTCCGCGCCGCGCGGGAGCACCGAGGCCGCGGGGGCGTCCGACTCCTCCTCGGCCAGGGTTGAGCCGCCGGGGCGGACCCGCAGGGCGGCCGACGCGGTGTCGGCCGGGGACGACAGCAACTCCTCCGGGTAGCGCGTCAGTTCGTCCGAAATCGACTTCTTGGGCACGTCCGACGCGGCGAGCGTCATACGGTCGCCCCGAGCCGTGATCTCCCGCCAGCCCGGGCCGGTGGAAGCGCCCGCGCCGCGGAAGCCCAGGGCCAGGGTCTTGTTGTCCGAAGGAAGAGCGGCGGTCAGCTCGCACTCCACCCGGAGGGTGTCGAGCCCCGCCTGCCCGGGCCGCACGCGCGCGCGGCTGCGCTCGGCGGTGAGGGCGACCCGGCGGCCGTCGACGGTCGCCCGGCTGTCCTCGGCGGCCGTGGCGCACCGCTCGCGCGCCCACATGGCGATGCCGAGCCGTTCGATGTCCGGCCCCGCCTGGGTCGCCGGGATCTCCGCGAGGTCCTCCACGTGATGGACCCGCAGTTCGCCGGGGGCGGCGACGAGGCCGTCGTAACGGTTGACGGTGAAGTTGCCCAGCGGGTGGGCGCTCGCCGTGGCGGCGGGCAGCAGGGTGAGCGCGCAGGCGGCCGTGAGGACGGCGGCGCCGGACGCGAACAGCCGGCGCAGGGTCACCGGTTCCCCTCCAGGTCCTTGAGTGCGGTACGGGCCTCACGCGCGCCGAGGGGCGAGAAGCAGGGGTTCAGGTCCAGCGCGGACTTCAGACGGGTGCGGGCCCCGCGCTCGTCCCCGGTGGCGCGTTCGATGACACCGCGGTGGTAGAGGAAGACGGAGTTGCGGTAGCCGGTGGCGGTCGCCCGCCGGGCGTACGGCAGAGCTTCCTCGTCGCGGCCGTTGACGTGCAGGGCCCACGCGAGGGCGTCGGCGGTGTGCACGCTGTGGCGGCGGTCCCACTCGGCGCGGGCGGCCCGCAGGGCTTCCTTCTTGTCGCCGTGGTCGGCGGCGGCCATGGCCGTCTCGAGGTCGGTGTTGGCGCCGCCGGCGCGCGCCAGGGCCGTCCAGGCGTCGACGAGGGCGTACTGGTCGCCGGCCTTCGCACGGTCGCCGTCGGCGCCGCGGTCCTCGTACAGCTCGCCGAGGGCGACGAGCGGGCCGGGCAGCGGGAAGCGGGCGACGACCTGCTCCAGCCCCTTCACCGCCGCCGCCCGGTCACCGCTCGCCGCCTGGGCACGGGCACGGCCCTCCAGGGCGGGGAGATAGGCGTCGTCGGCGGCGAGGGCGCGGGCGTAGTGGCCGAGGGCCGTCTTGTACTCGCCCTGGTTCCAGGCGAGCTGGCCGAGGGCCGTGGCGACGTACGCGACGTCGCCGGGCGCGTGCGCCGAACCGAGGGCGCGCTCCAGTACGGCACGCGCCGTACGGACGTCGCCGCGCAGTTCGTGCACGTACGCGTACCGCGTGAAGACGGGGACGCCCGGGCGCCGGTCGTCGGCGGTGTCGGCGGCCTTCGCGGCGTCGTCGTACCGGCCGAGTTCGACGAGGGCGTCGATGCGGGTGCACAGGGCGCGTTCGCTGTAGGGGTTCTGCTTCAGGGCCCGGTCGGCGTAGGACAGGGCGCCGGGGAAGTCGTGCCGGGCGGCGGCGAGGGCGGCGCGGCCCGCCAGGGCCTGGTCGTTGCCCGGCTCCAGTTCCAGGGACCGCTTCAGGGCGCGCTCGGCCTGCGGGTACCGGGACGGGTCGCCCTTGGTGCGGGCCTGCTCGACGTAGGCGACCCCGAGGGTGGCCCAACTGCCGAAGTCCCTCGGCTGGGCGCGCAGGTGCTTCTGCAGGGACGCGATGCCCGCGTCGAGGTCACCCCGCGCGAGATCGCCGGGCGACAGGGCCCCGGCCGCCGACACGGCGGCGACCCCCGCCCCCCGGTCCTGCGCACCCCCGAGGGCGATGGCCCCACCGGTCACCGCGACTGCAAGCAGCACCGCACACCCGGTGACGTGCAGGGCCCGCCACCGCCGCCCCCCGTCGGCGGCCCGCCGCACGGCGGCGACCCGCCGGCCGACGTCGGGCCCGGAGCCGGAGTCGCTCCCGCCGGGGCCGGCGCCGGACGTGCCGTCGCTGTCGCCGCCGGAGCCGGCCGCCGCCCCGGCGGCAGAACCACCGGGCCGCCCCTCGGGCTCCGGGTGCACCGGGGACGTCGACGGCGATCGGTCGTCGTCGGGGTGTCCCGGTGTGCTGTCGGTCGTACGCGGAGGCATGACCACTCCTCGGTCGGATGTGCGGGTGGTGCGGAAGTCGGAGGCGCGGCCCGCGCCGTGGGGGATGTGGAACGGGCCGCGCCAGTCGGTGACAGCGGAGCGGGTCAGTACGCCCGGTTCCGCATACGGCGCCACCACATCAGGGCCGCGCCGATCAGGACGACGCCGCCCGCCCCGGCCCCCGCGGAGGCGGCCATCAGACCCGTGTCGTCCGAACCCTGCGCGCCGGCCGGCTGGAGCGCGTCGCCCAGCTGGCTGCGGACGTCGTTGCCGCCGTCCACGCCCTTGGCGAGCGGACCGCGCGAGCCCTCCGTCGGCAGAGCCACGTACGGGAAGTACTTCTCGAACTTCTTGTCGTTCTTGTCGACCGCGTCACCGAGGTCGTTCTTCGCACCGAGCAGCTCGCCCTCGACGACCTGCAGCGACGCGTCGATCACGTCGTCGGTGAGGCGACGGCCGTTCGGGAAGCCCGCGTTGTCACCGTCCAGGACACCGAGCCGCTTGGGCTTGGCGGCCGGCTTGATGGACGTGTTGAGCCGCAGCTGCTCCGACGGCGTCACGTGCGGCGGCTGGTTGAGGTCCTTCACGCCCTTCAGGAAGACGTCGACCAGGTCGTTGCGGGGCTCGGCCGGAGCCGGGATCTTGTAGATCGCCTCGATGAGCTTCGGCAGCTCCGGGTTGGTGACGTTCTCCAGGAACTGGGCGTCGTCGCGCGGGGTGGACGCGTTGAACGTGTCCTTGTCCTTGATGGGGTTGACGACCTCGTTGACCAGCGGGTTGCCGAGGCGCGAGACCTGCGTGAAGTAGCCCTTGGCGTTCTTGCGCTGGGTCGTCGACCAGATGCCGACGACGGGCTGCTCGTGCGACTCGGTGATGAAGCTGTTGGGGACCTGCAGGGCTATCGAGTTGACGTTGTAGCCCTTGAGGGTGTCGTTGCCGACCTCGGAGAGGTTCCCGCCGTACAGCAGGTCGAAGACGCGCAGGTCCAGGAAGAACGGGTCGTCGGCCTGACCGGCGAACGTCTGGGCACCCCCGGCGAGTTTGTGCACCGCCTGCTTGCGCAGGGTGTCGTAGTCCGGCATCGACGCCTTGCCCACGTTCGACGGCGCGACCGGCACGTCGTCGGCGACCTTGGTCTTCGACACGGCCTTCAGGTGCTTCAGCTTGATCAGCTCGAGGTCGTAGGTCTGCGTGATGTTGAGGTCGGGGTCGTCGAGGCTCTCGACCGGGCCCGTGTTGTACAGGAACGTCTTGTCGTTCTTCGTGTGCGTCTTGAACGTGTACCGGAAGAGCAGGTCCTCCTGCGCGTCACCGTTGCTGTCGATGCGCAGGTCGTACTGGGCGTCCTCGGCGAACGTGAAGAAGTTGGGCCCGCCGGCCGGTTCCTCGAAGGGGATCCAGTTCGCGACAATGGTCGTCGTGTCCGGCTTGTCCGGGCTGACGAACGCGTACACGTCGGTGTTGTCGTACTGCGGGGTACCCGAGATCAGCGGGGCCTCGCGGTGGCTGGAGGCGGAGGCCGCCTCAGGTTCCAGCGCGGTCACACCGGCGGCTGCGAGCCCGCCGGCGGCCAGCGCGCCACAGATCACGGTCGCGATGCTCGCGCGTCCCGCACCGGTCCTGGAGATAGGTGTCATGCCGTCCGTCCTCCGTGCCAACTTGCCTGACACACGCCATTCGGAGCGGTCGGCGAAGCGGATTGGTCGAATCTCAAACGTTCTTACGGCGGATCGGGAAAGTTGTTTCATCGCCGGGTGACCCGCGTTTTCGGCGCGCTGATCCGTAACCCCATCCGGAGGTGTGTGCGTTGCGAATGCCTCGTGTGAGGGGACAGGCCCGGTGCGGCCTCGGGAAGGGGGACCGAGTGGAGGCGGACGAGCTGCTGCTGCTCGTGGCAGGGGGGGACCAGAAAGCCTTCGAGGAGTTGTACGGACTCGTGTCCGGTCCGGTGTTCGGACTCGTACGGCGTGTGGTGCGCGACCCCGCCCAGTCGGAGGAGGTGGCCCAGGAGGTGCTGCTCGAACTGTGGCGCTCGGCGGCGAAGTTCGACCCGGGCCGGGGCAGCGCGATGTCGTGGATCCTCACCCTCGCCCACCGCCGGGCCGTCGACCGGGTGCGCAGCGCCCGCGCGGCCGGTGAACGCGAGCAGCGCGAGGCCCTGCGCGCGAACCAGCCCGCCTTCGACCACGTCATCGAGGAGGTCGAGGCCGGACTCGAACGGGAATGGGTGCGCCGCTGCCTCGACCGGCTCACCGTCCTGCAGCGCCAGTCGGTCACGCTCGCCTACTACGAGGGCTACACGTACCGTGAGGTGGCCGAGCGGCTCTCCCTGCCGCTGGGCACCGTCAAGACCCGGATGCGGGACGGGCTGACCCGTATGCGTGAGTGCCTCGGAGGTGTGGCATGAGCCTCTTCCGCCGCGAGGACATGCACTCGCTCGCCGCGCCCTACGCGCTCGACGCCCTGGAGCCGCCGGAGCGGGTCCGCTTCGAGAGGCACCTCGCGGACTGCGACCGCTGCGCCGCCGAGGTGCGCGCCCTGGCCGAGGACGCCGCACGGCTCGCCTGGTCCACGGCCGCCCCGCCCCCGGCCGCGATGCGCGAGCGGGTCATGCTCGCCGTACGGACGACTCCGCAGGACCCGCCGCCGCAGGGGGCGGTGCGTGAGCCGGCGCGGGCGCGGGCCGCTCAGCTGCCCCCGCACGTGTGGGGCGCCCAGCCGCCGCCGCGGCAGCGGCAACGCCGTCGCATCCCGCTGTTCGTGCCCTTCGCGACGGCCACCGCCGCCGCGGCCCTCGTCGTCGCCTCGTTGTTCGCCGTGCAGGCGAACCGCACCGAGGACCGGCTGACCGCCGAGCAAGATCGGTCACGTGAGATCGCCCACGTTCTGGCCGCTCCGGACGCCCGCGCGAGCACCGGCCGGGACGGTCGGGGCCGCACGATCGGAGTCATCGCTTCCGCCACGGAGGGGAGCGCGGTGGTCACCCTCGGCGGATACGGAGCCCCGAGGGGCGGCCGCGTGCATCAGTTGTGGCTCATGCGCCCTGGCGCGCAACCACGCTCCCTCGGCCTTTTCCAGGCAGACGCGCCCCTGGTCGCGACGGGTTTGGGCACCTCCGCGACGTCACTGGCCGTCACCGTCGAGCCCGCCGGGGGTTCGCCGCAGCCCACTACCCAGCCATTCGTCCAACTCGCCCTGAAATCTGTTGGATTCGGAGAGTGAACGGAGACACATCGTCAACCCCCTTATGGGGAAGGTGAATCCTGTGACCGCGATACACGAGTGCCGGGACGGGGCGATAGGGTTAGCCTGCCCGGGCCGGGTGGACTCGTACGGGTGGGGAGTGACATGGAACAGATAACAGTGCGCAGCAGGGCCAGGGTCCCTGCGATCACCTGCGGGAGCAGCGCGACCAGTTCGCGCCTCGACCGCCACCTCTCGGTGCTGGGCGGCCCCGCCGTCCCCCAGCGGGAGACGGTCGAGGCGACCTCGCTCATGCGGGAACTGACCGCGCGTCAGTCGCACGACCGCAGTGGCAGGGGTGCGCGCGTTCGTCGCGTCTCGCTCTTCGCGCCGCTGCGCCGGCTGCGCCGCTCGCTGTTCGGCAGCAGGTAGGGGCCCGCGCTCGGGCGGTCACACCGCCCCCGGCGCTGCGACACTCGTCGTCCGTCATCCCCGCGGCACGCAGCGGCGCCAGGTGTCTTCCCGAGCGCGGAACGCCCCCTGTCGGTGCCACTCCCCGCCCGGCAGCGACCGGGGGCTGTGTCCGCGGCTGCGGTCGCCCGTTCAGCGCTCCCCGTGCGCGTACTGACGCACGGCCAGCGGTACGAACACCCCGAGCAGCACGGCGCACCACACGAGCGACCCCGCGACGGGGTGGGCCACCGGCCAGGCCGCCCCGCCGGGTACCGGTGCGTTGCCGAAGAGTTCCCGCAGGGCCGTCGCCACGGCGCTGATCGGATTCCACTCGGCGACCGTCCGCAGCCAGCCCGGCAGCCCGCTCGTGGGGATGTACGCGCTGGACAGCAGCGGCAGCAGGAACGTCGCCCCGCCCAGCTGGCCGGCCGCCTCCTCGTTCCGGGTGAGCAGGCCGAGGTAGATCCCGGCCCATGTGCACGCGAAGCGGAACAGCAGCAGCAGCGCGAACGCCCCCACGGCTGCGAGCGGGCTCCCCTCGACCCGCCAGCCCACCGCCAGGCCCACCAGCACGAACGGCACCGTCCCGAGGGCCGTGGCCACCAGGTCCGCCGCGGCCTGTCCCAGTGGTACGGCCGCCCGGCTCACCGGCAGCGTACGGAAGCGGTCGGTCACCCCCCGGTGCGTGTCCTGGGCCGCCTGGAACATGCCGGCCATGATCCCGCCCGAAGCGGTCGCCACCAGCAGGCCCGGCACGAGGAACGACCGGTACGCCTCGCCCGGTACCGCCAGCGCGCTGCCGAAGACGTAGCCGAAGAACAGCAGCATGCTGATCGGCATCGTCTGGGTGAGGATCAGCAGGCCCGGGTTGTTGCGCAGCCGCAGCAGCTGGCGGCCCAGCATCGCGGTCCCGTCGTACGCCAGCATGCTCATGCGGCACGCTCCCTCTCGTCGGTCGTCCCGTGCTTCCCGGTCGTCCCGGGCTTCCCTGTCTTCTCTGTCGTCGCGGGTGTGGGCTCCGTCAGGCGCAGGAACACGTCGTCGAGGGTCGGCGGGCGCAGGCTCACGTCGAGCAGCGGCACGCCCGCCGTGTCCAGGGCGCGCACCAGCAGCGGGATCGTGAGCGTCGGGTCCGTGCTGACCGCCCCGACGGCGTTGCGCTCGTGGTCGAGCGACGGCTGCGCGCCGGTCAGCCGGTCGAGCACGGCCGCCGCCTTCGCGAGGACGCCGGCGTCCGGCACGACGACCTCGGCGTGCGCCCCGACCAGCGACTTGAGCTGCGCCGGAGACCCGGTCTGCGTGACCCGTCCCCGGTCCACCAGGGCGATGTCGTCGGCCAGTCGGTCGGCCTCCTCCAGGTACTGCGTGGTGAGCAGCACGGTCGTGCCCTCGTCGGCCAGGCCGCGCACCACGTCCCAGATGAGGGTGCGGCTGACCGGGTCGAGGCCGGTCGTCGGCTCGTCCAGGAACAGCACGTCGGGACGGCGGATCAGGCTCGCCGCGAGGTCCAGGCGGCGGCGCATCCCGCCGGAGTAGGTGGACGCGGGGCGGTCGGCGGCCTCGGTCAGGCCGAAGCGCTCGAGGAGTTCCGCGCTCCGGTCGGCCGGACCGCGCACCCGGTGCAGCCGGCCGAACAGGCGGAGGTTCTGACGCCCGGTGAGGTCCCCGTCGATCGAGGTGTCCTGCCCGGTGACGCTGATCCTCCTGCGTACGGCGGCGGCCTCGCGGACGAGGTCGTGCCCCGCGACGCGGGCGGAGCCGGCGTCCGGCCGCAGCAGTGTGGTCAACAGCCCTACGGCCGTCGTCTTCCCCGCCCCGTTCGGCCCGAGGATCCCGCAGACCGTCCCTTCGGCGACCGCGAGGTCCAGCCCGCGCAGGGCACGGACCTGCCCGAACCGCTTCTCCAGACCTTCACTAAGTACAGCGTACGTAGAAGTCATGGCATGACCATAGCGCACTACGTACGCTGTACGTAACTAGGATGGTGGCCGAGGTGATGATCGATGGCGGGCCGAGCTGCCGTACCCGAAGTGATCTGGGCGCGCCCCGAGCGCACCGGCCGTGGGCCGAAACCGGCGTTCACCCGCGCCGACATCGCGGCGGCGGCCGTGCGGATCGCCGACGCGGACGGGCTGGACGGGGTCACCATGCGGCACGTCGCCGCGGAGCTGGGCTGCGGCACGATGTCGCTCTACAACTACGTCCCCCGCAAGGAGGATCTGTACGAGCTGATGATCGACGCCATCGGTGCCGAGCACGAGATGTTCGAGCCCACGGGCGACTGGCGCGCCGACATGCTGCGCAACGCCGAGGAGACGCGCGCCATCATGCACCGCCACACCTGGGCGCCGCGTCTGATGGCGGGGGTGTTCGGCTTCAGCCCCAACACCCTGCGCTACCTGGAGCACTGTCTGGCCTGTCTCGAACCGCTCGACGTGCCGGCCGGTACGAAGACGGAGCTGGTCGCGCTGCTCAACGGCGTCGTGACGACGTACACCGGGAACGACATCGCGACCGCCGAACGCGCCCGTTCCATGCCGTGGTCGGCCGAGGAGGAGAACGCGGTCCGCATGGCCTACCTGGGCGGCCAGATCGCCACCGGCGCCTATCCGCGGCTGGCCGCGGCGTTCACGGAGCAGAGCGGGCCGGTCGACCTGGAGGCGGTGTTCCGGCGGGCCCTCGAACGCGTCCTGGACGCCTTCGACCCGGAGCTGCGCTAGAGGCCCCGGAGTCGCTCCAGAGGCCCGGGAGTCGCTCCGGAGGACCCGGAGCTGCGGTGGAGGGAGGCCCTGCTGCGCCTAGAGCAGCGCCAGTTGACCCTCGGGGCCCTCCTCGGGCCCCTCCAGCACCGACGCCGGGCGGCGGGCCGCGCCCGGCACCGGCAGGACGCCCGCCTCGGACAGCTCCGTCACCGTGACCGGGTCGGGGACCTCCGGCTCCTCCGGTATGCGCAGCTCGGCCAGGAGCGCCAGGACGGTGATCAGCTCCAGCAGCTCCGACGTCCAGGCCTGCGGCCAGGTGGCGGGACGGATCGCCGCCAGCGTGCCCGGCTCGGGGACGGCGACGCGGGTGGCGAACCACTCCTGGAGGACGCGGACCCCTCCCACCTCGAAGTCCCAGGCCTCCGGCGGCACCGGGGAGATGCGGCCCTCGTCCAGGAGCAGGGCCTCCTCGTCCCGGTCGTAGTGCAGCGCCACCGGCCGGGAGGGCAGCGGGGCGCGGACGTAGGGGCGGCGGCCGCCGGGGAGCTTCGGGCGGTCGCCGTCGCGGCGCATCAGCCACAGCAGCCGGCGGCCCCGTCCGAGACCCCGCTCCCACGCGGCGGCGTCTCCGGTGAGCGGGACGGTGAGGTCAGGGCGGGCCGCGGCCGTGATCCAGGCCAGGACGTCCAGTGGCGCAGGGACGCCGCCCAGGCGGGCGCCGAGGTGTTCCAGCAGGCCCGGGGCCAGGTTCGGCTCGCGGCCGCCGGGGCGCCGGAACAGCGGGCGGATCCGGCCGGGGCGCAGCAGCGGCAGCAGCGAGGTGGCGAGCAGGGGCGGGTCGGCCCCGGGCGCCTCCGCGACGAAGACCTGCCGCTCGTCCGCCACCCGCCACAGCTCCGGGCGGGCCGCGTCGATCAGCCGCTGGTCGGGGATGAGCCACTGCTCGTCATACGGGGCGAGCAGGACGCGCACCGGCTCCGGGCAGGGCCCCGAGGCGCGCACCAGCTTCTCGGTGCCGCTGCCGGTCCGGCCGGGCAACCGGCCGACGGCCGTGTGCAGCGTGCGCGAGCGGGTCGGCTCGAACAGGGACTCGCGGTCGGGCCCCTCGGCCTTCACCAGGGCGTCCCAGCGGGCTTTCAGGGAGGCCGCGTCCGGCGCCGCCGGCCAGCCCCGGCCGAGCCGCGGCGGTGCGACGGACCACGGCATGAGGTCCGCCAGCAGCGGAGCGTCGTCGTGCGTCACGCCGGGCATCGTACGACGCGCCCGAGGGGCGCGGGGCCGGGCCCTGTACGGTTCCGCCGTGGGTGCTACCGCCCCCCGAGGGCCCGCGGCCCCTCTCTACGCCTCCAGCGTCACCGTGAAGGCGAACCGATCGCCCCGGTACTGGATGACGGCCACGTCCAGCGTCCGCCCCTCGCTGTCGTACGTCACGCCCGTGTAGTGCAGGATCGGGCTGAGCAGGGGGACTTGGAGCAGCTTCGCGGTCTCCGGGTCGGCCAGCCGCGCCTCCACCGTGTCCGTGATGCGGCTGATGTCCGCGCCCACCACGTCCCGCAGCACCTTGGTCATGGGCCACCGGACGAGGTCGTCCGGGTCGAGCCGCGCGGCCAGTTCGGGACGGACGTAGTTGCGGGCGTGGTTGGTCGGCTCACCGGTCTTCTCGTCGCTCCGCAGCCGGTGGTACGTCGAGACCACCCGCACGTCCGGAAAGTACTCGGCGAGTTCGCCGGGCACGGGTGCGCTGCCGTGCTCCAGCAGTTCGGTCGTCATGCCGGACTGCTGGGCCACGATCGCGTCCACCGAGCCGAGCAGACGCACCGGCGAACCCCGGCGCGCGTGCGGCTCGATGAACGTCCCCCGG
This sequence comes from Streptomyces sp. NPDC047880, assembly GCF_040706515.1. Taxonomy (NCBI): domain Bacteria; kingdom Bacillati; phylum Actinomycetota; class Actinomycetes; order Kitasatosporales; family Streptomycetaceae; genus Streptomyces; species Streptomyces sp. NPDC047880. The sequence continues at coordinate 93,208 of NZ_JBEZOK010000022.1, forward strand.
CGGCGGTGACGCGTGATCAGCCCCTCGTCCTCCAGCTCCTTCAGCGCCTGCCGCATCGTCAGCACGCTCACGCCGTAGTGCCCGGCGAGCTGCTCCTCGGTGGGCAGCCGCAGCGGGTCCTGCGGCGAGCGGCCGAGGATGGAAGCCCGCAGCGACTGTGACACCTGGTACCAGAGCGGCAGCTTGCGGTTCAGGACGATCGAGTCCGGGGCGAAGGAGGTCACGGGGCCATCCGTACCGGTAGGAAATGATCAGTGCAAGGGGCGGAAGTGCCGCTCGAGGCCCTGCCAGACGTCGTCGTAGTGCTGCTGGAGGTGTTCCGCCCGGGCTGCGTGCGGGGTGAGGGTGAGCGGCCAGCGGGTCTCGAACATGAACGCCAGGCCGTCGTCGATCTTCTGAGGCTTCAGCTCGGCGGCGCTCGCCCGGTCGAAGGTCTCCCGGTCCGGGCCGTGCGCCGACATCATGTTGTGCAGCGAGCCGCCGCCCGGCACGAAGCCCTCCGCCTTCGCGTCGTACGCGCCCTCGATCAGGCCCATGTACTCGCTCATCACGTTCCGGTGGAAGTACGGCGGCCGGAACGTGTCCTCGCCCACCAGCCAGCGCGGCGCGAACACCACGAAGTCGACGCCGGCCAGGCCCGGCGTGTCCGACGGCGACGTCAGCACCGTGAAGATCGACGGGTCCGGGTGGTCGTAGGTGATGGTGCCGAGCACATTGAAGCGGCGCAGGTCATAGACGTACGGCACATGGTTGCCGTGCCAGGCGACCACGTCGAGGGGGGAGTGGTCGTAGGTGGCGGTCCACAGGTTGCCGCAGAACTTGTTCACCACCTCCACCGGCCCCTCCACGTCCTCGAACGCGGCGACGGGGGCGCGGAAGTCCCGGGCGTTGGCCAGCCCGTTGGCGCCGATCGGCCCCAGGTCGGGGAGCGTGAAAGGCGCGCCGTAGTTCTCGCACACATAGCCGCGGGCGGATTCATCGAGCAGTTCGACACGGAAGCGGACACCACGCGGAATCAGCGCCACATGTCCCGGCTCCACATGCAGCAGACCGAACTCCGTGCGCAGCAGCAGCCCGCCGCGCTCCGGGACGATCAGCAGCTCGCCGTCGGCGTCGCTGAACACCCTGCCCATGGAGGTGTCGGCCGCGTACAGGTGCACGGCGATGCCGGTGCGCTGGGTGGCGTCCCCGTTGCCGCCCAGGGTCCACAGGCCCGCCAGGAAGTCGGTCCCGGGCGCCGGGTCGGGCAGCGGGTTCCAGCGCAGGCGGTTGGGGTCGGGCACGGTCTGGGTGAAGGGGGCGGTGCGGATCGCGCCGTTGTCGGTGCGGGTGAACGCCGGGTGCGCGGCTGAGGGGCGGATGCGGTAGAGCCACGAGCGGCGGTTGTGTGCCCGCGGCTCGGTGAACGCCGTACCGCTCAGCTGCTCCGCGTACAGCCCGAGGGGCGCCCGCTGGGGTGAGTTGCGGCCCTCGGGCAGCGCGCCCGGGACAGCCTCCGAGCTGTGCTCGTTGCCGAAGCCGGAGAGGTAGGCCAGCCCTTCGGCGGTCTTCCGTGCTTCCCCGCGCTCGAACGTGCTCGCGCGGGTGGTACCCCCATCGCCCATGATCGCTGCTCCCTTGCGGCTGTGACAGGCTCATCCGATTCCTATGCGACACCGTAGGATTGCGATTTCCCCGACGCAAGAGGGGCACGCGCCCTCCTCTTCACGGATGACCGGAACCCGACTTGAGAATGATCCGCGGGGCCGGACGCGTGTTCTACGCTCCCAAACATGTCGTGGACACGGAGACCCTGCGCCGCGCTCGTGGCCGGTGTCCTGCTCGTGACCGGATCCGCGGGCTGCGGCTCCGACGACGCCCGGGGAGGCGGCGCGTCGCCCGCACCGGCCGGCAAGATCCTCCAGGACCGGGACCAGGACGGTCGGCCTTACCGCGAGGTGGAGCGCGAGGACGCCCCCGGCGTCGGGATCGAGGTGCAGCCCGACGCGGCCGGTGGCTGGGACGTCCACCTGACCCTGCGCAACTTCCGCTTCTCACCGGCCGGTGCGGCGGCCCGCCCGGTGGCCGGGCGCGGCCTCGCGCGCCTCTTCGTCGACGGCCGCCCCGTGGCCCGGCTCCGCACCCCCGCGCACCGGCTGGACACCCGCCTCGTGCCGCGCGGCACGCACCGCGTCACGGCCCGTCTCTACGCCGACGACGGCACCGTGTGGGCGGTGGACGGCACACCCGTGGAGAGCACGGCCGACATCACCGCGTCGGAGCCGGGCCCGGGGATGAGCCCCGATGCCGCCTCCCGGCGCAAGGCCCGGACGCAGGACGCGCAGACCGGGGGGCGAGGTTCACCGGAGCGCGTCCGAGGGGCATCATGAAGTCCGTGCCCCACGCGACATCGCTCCGCCGTGCGCCCGTGCAGCGGCGCAGTGCCGAACGCCTGACCAGGATCCTCGACGCCTGCGCCGACCTCCTCGACGAGGTCGGCTACGACGCCCTGAGCACGCGAGCCGTCGCCCAGCGGGCCTCGGTCCCCATCGGCTCGGTCTACCGGTTCTTCGGCAACAAGCGCCAGATGGCCGACGCCCTGGCCCAGCGCAACCTCGAGCGGTACTCCGAGCGCGTCACGCAGCGCCTGCGGGACGCCGGGGAGGACGGGGGCTGGCGTACGGCCATGGACGCCGTCCTGGACGAGTACCTGGACATGAAGCGCACCGCGCCCGGCTTCTCCCTCGTCGACTTCGGCAACCAGATCCCGGTCGGCGCCCGCCAGGCGGAACCCAACCACCGCGTCGCCGACCGCCTCACCGAACTCCTCGCCGGTCACCTCGGCCGTGAACCCGACGAGGACCTGCGCCGCGTCTTCCTCATAGCGGTCGAGACCGCGGACACCCTCGTGCACCTGGCGTTCCGCGTCGCCCCGGAGGGGGACCAGCGGATCATCGACGAGGCGCGGGAGATGCTGCGGGCCTATCTCGCCCGGGTGCTCGACTGACTTCGCCCTGGCCCTCGGCCGGCCGCGTTGGAGTGCTCGACCGCCCTCACCGGCATCCCCGACCGGCCTCATTGGCATGCTCGACCGCCCTCACCGGGGTGCACGACCGCCCTCACCGGCAATCCCGACCGGCCTCACCGGCATGCTCGACCGGCCTCACCGGCGTGCTCGGCCGGCCTCACCGGGGTGCACGACCGCCCTCACCGGCATCCCCGGCCGGCCTCACCGGCGTGCTCGACCGGCCTCACCGGCAATCCCGACCGACCTCACCGGCGTGCTCGGCCGCCCTCGGCGGGGTCCTCGACCGGCCTCCTGGGGGTGCTCAGCCGACCCCGATCCCGTCAGGGCCTCCCCGCCGTTCATACCGCTCGGTATGCTCGGGCGCGTCAGCGCGTCACCGTAGCCGCCGCCCCCGGGAGGACCCGTGCCCCGCACCGCCCTGCGTATCTGCCCCCTGTGCGAGGCCACGTGCGGCCTGACCCTCACCATCGAGGGCACGCGCGTCACCCACGCCCGCGGGGACCGCGACGACGTGTTCAGCCGGGGGTTCATCTGCCCCAAGGGCGCTTCCTTCGGCGCGGTCGACGCCGACCCCGACCGGCTGCGCACGCCGCTCGTGCGCCGCGACGGGGAGCTGCGCGAGGCCACCTGGGAGGAGGCCTTCGACGCGGTCGCGGCCGGTGTCCGGCCGCTCGTGGAGCGCCACGGCCCGAACACCGTCGGGGTCGTGCTCGGCAACCCGAACGTGCACACCATGGCCGGCGCCCTCTACCCGCCCGTCCTGCTCGCCGGGCTCGGCACCCGCAGCATCTTCACCGCCTCCACGGTCGACCAGATGCCCAAGCACGTCTCCAGCGGCCTGCTCTTCGGCGACGCGAACGCCATCCCGGTGCCCGACCTCGACCACACCGACCACCTGCTCCTGATCGGCGCCAACCCGCTGGAGTCCAACGGCAGTCTGTGCACCGCCCCCGACTTCCCCGGCAAGCTGAAGGCGCTCAAGGCCCGCGGCGGCACCCTCGTCGTGATCGACCCGCGGCGCACCCGCACCGCCAAGCTCGCCGACCGGCACATCGCCGTCCGGCCCGGAACCGACGCCCTGCTGCTGGCGGCGATGGCACGGGTGCTCTACGACGAGGGCCTCGTCGAGCCGACACCGCACGTGCGGGGTGTGGAGGAACTGGCCGCGGAACTGGAGGAGTTCACCCCCGAAGCCGTCGCCGAGGCCTGTGACGTCGACGCCGGCGACATCCGCACCCTCGCCCGCGAACTCGCCGCCGCCCCCACCGCCGCCGTCTACGGCCGTATCGGCAGCTGCACCGTCCCGCACGGCACCCTCGCCAGCTGGCTCGTCGACGTCCTGAACATCCTCACCGGCAACCTCGACCGGCCCGGCGGTGCCCTCTTCCCGCAGGCCGCCACCGACAAGACGCCACGGCCCGCGGGCCCCGGCCGCGGCTTCGCCCTCGGGCGCTGGCACTCCCGGGTGAGCGGACACCCCGAAGCCAAGGGCGAACTGCCGCTCTCGGCCCTCGCGGAGGAGATCGACACCGCCACCGAGGAGGGCGAGCCGGTGCGGGCGCTGATCGCCGTGGCCACCAACCCCGTGCTGTCCGCGCCCGACGGCGAACGGCTCGACAAGGCCCTCGACTCGCTCGACTTCATGGTCAGTGTCGACCCCTACCTCAACGAGACCTCCCGCCACGCCGACGTCGTCCTGCCCCCGCCCCCGCCCTCCCAGAGCCCCCACCACGACTTCGCCTTCAACACGCTCGCCGTACGCAACCAGGTCCGCTACACCCGTCCGGCGGTCCCCCTGGAGCCCGGCCGCATGGCCGAGACGGAGATCCTCGCCCGGCTGACCCTGGCCGTGACCGGTATGCACGGAGCCGATCCCGCCGCGGTCGACCACATGGTCATCGACCAGACCCTCGGCAAGGCGGTCGAGGAACCGCACTCACCCGTCCACGGCGGCGATCCGCGCGAGCTCGCCGGCCGGCTCACCGGCGACACCGGCCCCGAGCGCCGGCTCGACATGATGCTGCGCCTCGGCCCCTACGGCGACGGCTTCGGCGTACGACCGGACGGGCTCAGCCTGGAGAAGCTGCTCGCGCACCCGCACGGCATCGACCTCGGCCCGCTGCGGCCCCGCCTGCCGCAACCCCTGAAGACCCGCAGCGGCGAGGTGGAGCTGCTGCCCGGCCCGATCGCGGACGACCTGCCCCGCCTGCGCGCCGCCCTCGCCGAACGCCCGGAAGGACTCGTCCTGGTCGGCCGCCGCCATCTGCGCTCCAACAACAGCTGGATGCACAACGTGCCCGCCCTCACCGGCGGCTCCAACCGCTGCACCCTGCACATCCACCCCGAGGACGCCGAGCGCCTGGGTGTCGAGGACGGGACCGCCGTGCGCGTGAAGGGCGCCGGGGGAGAGGTCGTCGCACCTGCCGAGGTCACGGACGCGATCCGCCGGGGCGTGGTGAGCCTGCCGCACGGCTGGGGCCACAACCGCTCCGGCACCCGTCTCCGGCACGCCTCCACGGACCCAGGCGTCAACGTCAACCAGCTCCTCGACGGCCGTCTCCTCGACCCGCTGTCGGGCAACGCGGTCCTCAACGGAGTACCCGTCGAGGTCGCCCCCGCGAGCTCCGCCGCACCCGCCGCCATGACCGAAAAGCTCACCGCTCTGACCTGAGCAAAGCTGTGACCAGCAGTTTTGCGCTTATTGCTCGCAGGTCAACGTCTTGTTAACGCTGCTTGACGGGACCTAACGTCTCGGGAACCGCCGGCCCTGGTGGGATGTTCAAGGGCGAACGTTAGGTATCCACTCATGCTGACCATCCTCGGCTTCGCCATGATCGCGACCTTCCTGGTCCTGATCATGATGAAGAAGATGTCGCCGATCGCGGCGCTCGTGCTGATTCCCGCGCTCTTCTGCGTGTTCGTCGGTAAGGGCGCCAAGCTCGGCGACTACGTCCTCGACGGCGTGACCGACCTCGCCCCCACCGCGGCGATGCTCATGTTCGCGATCGTCTACTTCGGCGTGATGATCGACGTCGGTCTCTTCGACCCGATCGTCCGCGGCATCCTCAAATTCTGTAAGGCCGACCCGATGCGGATCGTCGTCGGCACCGCCGTGCTCGCCGCGATCGTGTCGCTGGACGGCGACGGCTCGACCACGTTCATGATCACCGTCTCGGCGATGTACCCGCTGTACAAGCGCCTGAAGATGAGCCTGGTCGTGATGACCGGTGTGGCCGCCATGGCCAACGGCGTGATGAACACCCTCCCCTGGGGTGGTCCGACCGCCCGCGCCGCGACCGCGCTGAAGCTCGACGCCAGCGACATCTTCGTCCCGATGATCCCGGCGCTCCTGGTCGGCCTGCTCTTCGTCTTCGTCCTGTCCTACGTGCTCGGTGTGCGCGAGCGCCGCCGGCTGGGCGTGCTGACCCTGGACGAGGTGCTGGAGGAGGAGCAGGAGACCGAGACGGTCCTCGTCGGCTCCGGTGCCTCCGGTGACAGCAAGGTCTCCATGTACAAGGGCGGCACGGCCGCCGCGGGCTCCGGCACGGACGCCCCCGCGGGTGCCCCGGGCGGCGCCGCCTCCGCCGCCTCCGGCGACGACGGCTTCCAGGGCCTCGACCCGAACCGTCCCACCCTGCGTCCCAAGCTGTACTGGTTCAACGCGCTGCTCACGGTCGGCCTGCTCACCGCCATGATCATGGAATGGCTGCCGATCCCGGTGCTGTTCCTCATCGGCGCCGCGCTCGTCCTCTCCGTCAACTTCCCTCACATCCCCGACCAGAAGGCCCGCCTGGCCGCCCACGCCGACAACGTCCTGAACGTCTCCGGCATGGTCTTCGCCGCCGCCGTCTTCACCGGCGTCCTCCAGGGCACCGGCATGGTCGACCACATGGCCAAGTGGATGGTGGACGTCATCCCCGGCAGCATGGGCCCGCACATGGCCCTCGTCACCGGCATCCTGAGCCTGCCGCTCACCTACTTCATGTCCAACGACGGCTTCTACTTCGGTGTCCTGCCCGTCCTCGCCGAGGCGGGTGCCGCGCACGGCGTCACCCCGCTGGAGATGGCCCGCGCCTCACTGGTCGGCCAGCCGCTGCACATGTCCAGCCCGCTCGTCCCGGCCGTCTACGTCCTGGTCGGCATGGCCAAGGTGGAGTTCGGCGACCACACCAGGTTCGTCGTGAAGTGGGCCGCCCTCACCTGCCTGGTCATCCTCGGCGCGGGCATGCTGTTCGGGATCATCTGAGCCACTTCATGGAGGACGTCATCGTGAGGCCCGGTGGGAACCGCGGCTGGCTGCTCCGCCTCGTCATCGCCTTCTCCTTCGCGCAGGGGGCGGTGTCGATGGCCCGGCCCGCCGTCTCCTACCGGGCCCTCGCGCTGGGCGCGGACGAGCGCGCCGTCGGTGTGATCGCCGGTGTCTACGCGCTGCTGCCGCTGTTCGCCGCCGTGCCCCTGGGCCGGCGCACCGACCACGGCCGCTGCGCGCCGCTGCTGCCGGTCGGCGTGGTGCTCATATCCGGCGGCTGCGCCCTCAGCGGCCTGGCCGGCTCCCTGTGGACGATGGCCCTGTGGAGCGGGGTGATGGGCCTCGGGCACCTGTGCTTCGTCATCGGCTCCCAGTCCCTCGTCGCCCGCCAGTCCGCGCCGCACGAACAGGACCGCAACTTCGGCCACTTCACCATCGGCGCAGCCCTCGGCCAGCTGGTCGGGCCGGTCGCCGCGGGTGCGCTGATCGGTGGCGAGGACATGGCCGGCAGCAGCGCGCTCGCCCTGGTCGTGGCGGGCGCGACCGCGGCCGTCGCGTTCACCTCGCTGTGGCGCATCGAGGATCGCCGCACGCCGTCGGCGTCCGGGGCGGGCAAGGGGGCCCGGGTCCCCGTCCGCGGCATCCTGCGCACCCGCGGGGTACCGGCGGGCATCCTCATCAGCCTGGCCGTGCTGTCCGCGACCGACATCCTGACCGCCTACCTGCCGGTGGTCGGCGAGCACCGCGGCATCGCGCCGTCCGTGATCGGTGTCCTGCTCAGTCTGCGCGCGGCGGCCACGATCGCCTGCCGCCTGGTGCTGACGCCCCTGCTGCGGCTGCTCGGCCGGACCCTGCTGCTGACGCTCACCTGTCTGCTGGCGGCCCTGCTGTGCACGGGCATCGCCGTGCCGGTGCCGGTGTGGGCGCTCGGACTGCTGCTGGTCGCGCTGGGCTTCTGCCTGGGGGTCGGTCAGCCGCTGTCGATGACGACGGTCGTGCAGGCGGCGCCCGACGACGCCCGTTCCACCGCCCTGGCCCTGCGTCTGACCGGCAACCGGCTCGGGCAGGTCGCCGCGCCCGCCGCGGCCGGTCTGATCGCCGGGGTCGCGGGTGTGGCGGCGCCGTTCGTGATGCTGGGCGTGCTGTTGCTGCTGTCGTCCGGGGTCGCGGTCCGGACGCCGCGGGAGCCGGAGGAGCCGGACGGGCCGGAGGGCCCGGGTGGGGGGAGACGTACGGGGCGGAAGGGCCTTGCGCGTGGGGTGCCGCCGCGCCGGAAGAGCGACATCTGACGCGTCGCAGGACGGTGCTGCGCCCTCTTCGGCCGCTGAGGTGGGACCGCCCCGACCCGCGGCTGGTCACCTGCGGCGGCTACGACCGCAAGAGGGGCTGCTCCGGAACCCGGTCGTCCTCGCCCACCTCACCGGCATCCGCCGACCCGGACCGGTCCACGCCGACGGCCGAACCGGTCCGTCCGCCTTCTCACCAGATGGACCGGAGCCCCCGATCCTGTCCGGTGTCTTCCCCCGGCCGCACACATTCCGTTAATTTCCGTGACCCACAGCCCCGTACGACCCGCACGGGGCTTCCGACCGCGGAGCACCAGCGCCCTGATGACCCCTCGGGGGCCCCTCATGACACGCGCCATCTCCCTGCACGACGTGAGCAAGGCCTACACGCGGGGTGCCCGCGTGGTCGACCGGCTGTCGCTGGACATCACGCCCGGCGAGTTCCTCGTGCTGCTCGGCCCGTCCGGCTGCGGGAAGTCGACCGTGCTCAGAATGATCGCCGGGCTGGAGGAGATCGACGAAGGCCGGCTGCTGCTCGACGGAGAATACGCCAACGACCTGCCTCCCTCCGGCCGGGACATGGCGATGGTCTTCCAGAACTTCGCCCTCTACCCGAACATGACCGGCCGCGACAACATCGGCTTCCCGCTGCGCATCGAGTCCCCGGGCGCTGACCCCCGACCCCGCGTCGACGCCACCGCCCGCATGCTCGGCATCGAGGACCTCCTCGACCGCCTGCCCGGCCAGCTGTCCGGCGGCGAACGCCAGCGGGTCGCCATGGGCCGGGCCATCGCCCGCCACCCCTCCGCCTTCCTGATGGACGAGCCGCTGTCCAACCTCGACGCCAAGCTCCGCACCCATCTGCGGGCCGAGATCTCCCGGCTCACCCAGGAACTGGGCGTCACGACGATCTACGTCACGCACGACCAGGCCGAGGCCATGTCGCTCGGTGACCGGGTCGCGGTGTTGCGCGGCGGCGTGCTGCAGCAGGTCGACACCCCCCGCGTGGTCTACGCGCTGCCCGGCAACGTCTTCGTCGCCGCGTTCATCGGCACCCCGCGCATCAACCTGCTGCGCGGCCTGGTGCGCGCCCCGCTGGACGGGGCGATGACCATCAGCCTGGGCAAGCAGTTCCTGCGCCTGCCCGAGCCGCTCTCCCTCGACCACCAGTTGCTGCGGGTCCAGCAGGGCCGCGAGGTCATCGTCGGCCTGCGCTCGGAGGCCGTCCGGATCGCCAAGCACAGCGCGGCCCGCCCCGGCGAGGTGCCGATCACCGGCCTCGTCGAGCACGTGGAGTTCCAGGGGCACGAGATCCTCGTCCACTTCAACACCGGATCCAGCCCGGCCGTCGTCCCCGAACTGGAGGCCCCGCGCCCCCGCCCCGGCCGCCCCGCCCGGCGGCGGCGCCGCGACGGCTCGGTCCTCACCCGGCTGCGGGAGCGGACCGGGGCCGGGCGAGCCGGACCCGTGATCGCCGTGGACCGTCCCGAGACCGCCGCCCCCGCGACCGCCGACGTGCGCCTGCCCGGCGATCTCATCGTCCGCACCACCCCGGACCTGGCCCTCCGTCACGGGATGCAGGTACCGCTCCTCGTGGACCTCGCCCACCTCTTCGTCTTCGACCAGCACGGCGACCGGATCTGTCCGCACCCGGACCGTCTTCCCGACCTGGGGGAGTGAGGAGCGGCACATCCGGCTGTGACCGTCCGCGTGCTCTGATGACCGGTGGTGTCTGGCGCCAGAAAACTATCGTCGCTAGTTTATGTGCCGGACGACGACGCCCCGCCCCCGGAGGAAGCGCGATGAAGGCACACCACGGCATGTACATCGACGGCGCCTGGCGCCCCGCCGCCGGCCCGGACGTGATCGAGGTCGTGAACCCGGTCGACGAGCAGGTCATCGGCACGGTCCCGGCGGGCACCGCCCAGGACGTCGACACTGCCGTACGGGCCGCTCGCGCCGCCCTGCCCGGCTGGGCCGCGACCCCGCCCGCCGAGCGCGCGGCGCGTCTGGCCGCTCTGCGGGACGTGCTCGTGGCCCGCGCGGACGAGATCGCCGAGACCGTGACGGCCGAACTCGGCTCGCCGCTGAAGTTCTCGCAGGCCGTCCACGCGGGTGTGCCGATCGCGGTGGCCGGCTCGTACGCCGAACTGGCGGCGACGTACGCCTTCGAGGAGAAGACCGGCAACTCGGTCGTGCACCAGGAGCCGGTCGGAGTCGTGGCCGCGATCACGCCCTGGAACTATCCCCTGCACCAGATCGTCGCGAAGGTCGCCGCGGCCCTCGCGGCGGGCTGCACGATCGTGGTGAAGCCCGCCGAGGACACCCCGCTGGTCGCCCGCCTGTTCGCCGACGCCGTGCACGAGGCGGGCATCCCGGCCGGTGTCTTCAACCTGGTCACCGGCCTCGGCCCGGTCGCCGGCCAGGCCCTCGCCGAGCACCCCGGTGTCGACCTCGTCTCCTTCACCGGCTCCACCGCCGTCGGCCGGCAGATCGCCGCGATCGCCGCCGGGCAGATCAAGAAGGTCGCGCTGGAGCTGGGCGGCAAGTCCGCCAACGTCATCCTCCCGAGCGCCGACCTGGCCAAGGCCGTCAACGTCGGGGTCGCCAACGTCATGTCCAACTCCGGCCAGACGTGCAGCGCCTGGACGCGGATGCTGGTCCACCGCGAACAGTACGACGAGGCCGTCGAGCTCGCCGCCGCGGCCGCCGCCAAGTACGGCGACCGCATCGGCCCGGTCGTCAACGCCAAGCAGCAGGCCCGGGTGCGCGGCTACATCGAGAAGGGCATGGCGGAAGGCGCCCGGCTGGTCGCCGGCGGCCCCGAAGCCCCGCGCGAGAACGGCTACTTCGTCAGCCCGACCGTCTTCGCCGATGTCACCGAGAACATGACCATCGCGCAGGAGGAGATCTTCGGCCCCGTCCTGTCGATCCTCGCCTACGAGGACGAGGAGGACGCCCTGCGCATCGCCAACGGCACCGTCTACGGCCTGGCCGGTGCCGTCTGGGCCGGGGACGATGCCGAGGCGGTGGCCTTCGCGCGCCGCATGGAGACCGGCCAGGTCGACATCAACGGCGGCCGCTTCAACCCCCTCGCGCCCTTCGGCGGCTACAAGCACTCCGGCGTCGGCCGCGAACTCGGCGTGCACGGCCTGGCCGAGTACCTCCAGACCAAGTCCCTCCAGTTCTAGCCAGTTCCAGCCAGTTCCAGCCTGTTCTAGCCAGGGAGTTCCCACCGTCATGGCTGTCCGCGCCGCCGTCCTGCCCGCCGTCGGCTCCCCGCTGGAGATCACCGGCATTGAGCTGCCCGACCCCGGACCCGGCCAGGTCCGCGTCCGGCTCGCCGCCGCCGGGGTCTGCCACTCCGACCTGTCCCTGTCCGACGGCACCATGCGCGTGCCCGTCCCCGCCGTCCTCGGCCACGAGGGCGCCGGCACCGTCGTCGCCGTCGGTGAGGGCGTCACCCATGTCGCACCCGGTGACGGGGTCGTCCTCAACTGGGCCCCGTCCTGCGGTGCATGCCACGCCTGCTCGCTCGGCGAGGTGTGGCTGTGCGCCAAGGCACTCAGCGGCACCGGCGACGTCTACGCCCGAACCGCCGGGGGCACCGACCTCCACCCCGGCCTGAACGTCGCCGCGTTCGCCGAGGAGACGGTCGTCTCCGCGGCCTGCGTGCTGCCGGTCCCCGACGGCGTCCCGCTCACCGACGCCGCCCTCCTCGGCTGCGCCGTCCTCACCGGTTACGGCGCCGTCCACCACTCGGCCCGGGTCCGGCAGGGCGAGACGGTCGCGGTGTTCGGCGTCGGGGGAGTGGGCCTGTCCGCCCTCCAGGCGGCCCGGATCGCGGGCGCCTCGCAGATCGTCGCGGTGGACGTGTCCCCGGAGAAGGAGGAACTGGCCAGGGCGGCCGGTGCCACCGACTACGTCGTCGCCTCCGGCACCACCGCCCGCGACATCCGCGGCCTCACCGGCAAGCAGGGCGTGGACGTGGCCGTGGAGTGCGCCGGCCGCGCGGTCAGCATCCGGGCGGCCTGGGACTCCACCCGCCGCGGCGGCCGCACCACCGTCGTCGGCATCGGCGGCAAGGACCAGCAGGTCACCTTCAACGCCCTGGAGATCTTCCACTGGGGCCGCACCCTCTCCGGCTGCGTCTACGGCAACTCCGACCCGGCGGTGGACCTCCCGGTCCTGGCCGGCCACATCCGGGCGGGCCGCCTCGACCTGGGCGCGCTGGTGACGGAACGCATCTCCCTGGACGGCATTCCGGCGGCCTTCGAGAACATGCTGGCGGGCAAGGGCGGCCGGGCCCTGGTCGTCTTCTAGCCCTGAGCCCCCGGCGCCCCGGCCTCCCCGCGAGGCCGGGGCCCGTGGCATGCCCGGACCCGCGGTCGATGCCACGTACAGGTAAAAGTCCTGGTGCACGACCCGTTGACGGGCATACCGTCCGGTCAGTACGTTCCCGGAACCCGAGCCACCCCCCGTTCCGTCCCCGCACCCCCCGGAGCGTGCACCGCATGGACACGGCACCTTCCGCTCAGCCCGTCACAATCTCACCCGCCGTCGGCAACCGCCGCCGGGTGGCCACCGCGGCGGCGCTCGCCTCGGCCGTCGAGTGGTACGACTACTTCGTCTTCGGCATCGCGGCCGCCCTCGTACTCGGCGACCTCTACTTCCCCTCCGGCAGCGCCACGGCCGGCGTCCTCGCCTCGTTCGCGACCTTCGCCGTCGGCTTCCTCGCCCGGCCCATCGGCGGCATCGTCGCCGGCCACCTCGGTGACAAGCGCGGCCGCAAGCCCATGCTGGTCCTCGCGCTCACCCTGATGGGCGTGTCGACCACCGCCATCGGCCTGCTGCCGACGTACGACACGATCGGCGTGGCCGCCCCGATCCTCCTCGTCCTGCTCCGGGTCGCGCAGGGCGTCGCCGTCGGCGCCCAGTGGGGCGGCGCGATGCTCCTGGCCACCGAGTACGCCCCGGAGGGCAAGCGCGGTGTCTACGGCAGCGTCGTACAACTCGGCGTCCCCATCGGCGTGGTCACCGCCAACACCGTCTTCCTGCTGGCCGGCGCTCTCACCACCGACTCGGCGTTCGCCGCCTGGGGCTGGCGCGTGCCGTTCCTGGTCGGTCTGCTGGTGCTCGGCCTCGCCTGGTACATCCACACCCGCGTCGAGGAGACCCCGGCGTTCCGGGAAGCCGAACGGGCCCTCGCCGAGAAGGAGAAGACCGAGCAGAGCTCGCCACTGCGCACCATCCTGCGCGGCCACCTGGGCACGGTGTTCCTGGCCGGCGGCTCCTTCGCCGTGAACACCGCCACCTTCTACATCCTCATCACCGGCGTCCTCGACTACACGACCCGGGAACTGGACATGAAGAAGGGCTCGGTGCTCCTGGTCTCGCTCTGTGTCAGCCTCACCCAGCTCGTGCTGATCCCGGCCGCCGCAGCCCTCTCCGACCGGGTGGGCCGCATCCGGATCTACGCCTTCGGGGCGGCCGGCATCGCCCTGTGGGCCGTACCGCTCTTCCTGCTGATCGACACCGGCTCGCTGCTGTGGCTCGCGGTCGGCACGTTCGTCGCAAGCTGCTTCCTGAGCATCATGTACGGGCCCCAGGCCGCCCTGTTCGCCGAGCTGTTCACGCCCGAGATGCGCTACACCGGCGCCTCCCTCGGCTACCAGATCGCGGCCGTCGCGGGCGGCGGGCTCGCGCCCTTCATGATGGTGCTGCTGCTGGAGGCCACCGGCACGTCCATGGCCGTGTCCGGCTACATCGTCGTGCTCTCGGTGATCGCCCTGGTGTCGATCAAGATCCTCGCGGACCGGGCGCGCGGCGCCGAAGCGCCGGACGCGCCGCAGGCGAAGGCCGAACCGGAGACGAAGGCCGAACCGGAGCCGAAGGCCGAATCCGAGACGAAGGCCGAGTCAGCGGGCTGAGTCCCCGGTCTCCTCGGGCAGTGGCTCCGGAACCGCTCCCGGAGCCACCGCCCGGGCCGCCGCCCGCGACCGCGACCGGGACACCGCCACGCCCGCCAGGCACAGCACACCGCCCACCAGGGTGAGCAGCCCCGGCACCTCGCCGAGGAACAGCCAGGACATCAGCACGACCAGTGCGGGCGCCGCGTACGTCGTCGCGCCCATCCGGCTCGCGGTCGTCCGGGACAGGGCGTACGCCCACGTCGTGAAGGCGAGGGCGGTCGGGAAGACGCCCAGGTAGACCATGTTGAGCGTCGCCGGGACGGGCGCCGCGGCGGCCTGCTGCACAAGCTGCCCGGCGAACGGCAGGCACAGCACCGCGCCGACCAGGCACCCGAACGTCGTCACCTGCAAGGGGCTCGCCGAGCCCAGCGCGGGCTTTTGCGCCACGACACCCGCGGCGTACGCGACCGCCGCCAGCAGGCACAGCACCACCCCGAGCACCGACGAACCGCCCTCGCCCGACATCGAAAGACCCACCGTCACGGCACCGGCGAACGACACGGCCATCCCCGCCAGCAGCCGCGGCGGCATCGGGTCGCCCAGCAGCCGGGCCCCGAGCAGCGCGATGAGGATCGGCCCGGTGTTCACGACCAGGGCGGCCGTCCCCGCGTCGACCTGCTGCTCGCCCCAGTTCAGGGCGACCATGTAGAAGCCGAACCACAGCACGCCGGATATCGCGATCCCGCGCCAGGCCGAGCGCGGTGGCAGCCCCTCCCGCCGCAGCAGACACATCACCCCCAGCGTCAGTGCCCCGGCCAGCAGCCGCCCGAGGGCCAGGGCGCCCGGCGCGTAGGCGTCACCGGCGCTGCGGATCGACACGAAGGCGGACGCCCACAGCACGACGGTGACCGCGGCCGCACCGGCGGCCGTCAGCTCCGCGCGGCGGCCGGGACGGGACGGGGAGTTCGACATCATGCTCCAGAGGCTAGGAGGAGAGGCTAGGAGGGGGAGGGGCCCGAAGGCTCGCGGATTTCGGACGGGACACCGCACGCAACCGGGAAGGCACCGTGTGCGGCTGGAGTTTGTGCCGTGCCGGGTCGGCCGGGGTGCCGTGCGCGGCTGGAGTTTGTGCCGTGCCGGGTCGGCCGGGGTGCCGTGTGCGGTTGGAGTTTGTGCCGTGCTGGAGGCGCCGTGCCGGGCGTGGCTACCGCAGCGCCGCCGACTCCACGCCCAGCAGGTCGAACAGGGCGCGTTCACCGGCCGCCGTCACCTTCACGGCGCGCTCCGAGCCGATGCGCACGCACCAGCCCGTGTCCAGGGCGTGCCGGCACAGAGCGGCGCCCGCCATGCCCGCCAGGTGGGGCCGGCGTTCGGTCCAGTCGAGGCAGGCCCGGGCCAGCGGACGCCGGCCCCGCCGCTCCAGGCCGATGCCCGCTGACGCGAACCAGGCCAGCCCCGCGTCGGTGAGCGCGAACCCCCTCTCCTGCTCCAGCAGCCCGCGTGCCGTCAGCGCGTCGGTGACCGCGATGCCCAGCCGCCCGGCGAGATGGTCGTAGCAGGTGCGGCCGCGGGCCATCGCCGAGCCGGCGCTCGACGCCCGCAGGGTGCGCGGCCGTTCCACCCGGTCCGGCGTGACCTGGGCGGCCAGGTCCTCCAGCAGTTGCGCGACCCGGGCGTCGGCCAGCCGGACGTACCGGTGCCGGCCCTGCCGCTCCTCGGTGAGCAGCCCGCCCGCGACGAGCCGGCTCAGATGCTCGCTCAGCGTCGACGCGGCGACCCCCGCGTGCCGCGCCAGCTCGCCGGCGGTCCAGGCCCGTCCGTCGAGCAGCGCCAGCAGGCACGCGGCCCGGGTCTCGTCCGCGAACAGCGCGGCGAGCCGGGCCAGGGCCGTCGCCTGCGGATCCCTCGTGGTCATGCCTCCAGCATCGGACACGGACGGTTCGGCCGGCGCCGAAGCGTCGCTAGGCCGTGCGCCGCACCTGCTCGTACTGCCGCGCCAGCCCGTCCAGCAGTGCCGTCAGTCCGGTCTCGAAGGCCCTCTCGTCGATCTTCTCCTGCTGTTCGGCGAGGCGGTGGGCCTGCTGGAGGTGCGGATAGTCGGCCGGGTCGTAGGCGCTCGCGTCGTCCACGAAGCCCCCGGCGAAGGAGCCGAGCGCGGAGCCCATCACGAAGTACCGCATCAGCGCGCCGATGGAGGTGGCCTGGGCCGGCGGCCAGCCGGCGGCGACCATCGCGCCGTAGACGGCGTCCGCGAGGCGCAGTCCGGCCGGGCGGCGGCCGGGGCCGCGGGCCAGCACCGGGACGATGTTCGGGTGGTCGCGCAGCGCGGCCCGGTAGGAGACGGCCCAGTCGTGCAGCGCGGTCCGCCAGTCCCGGCCGTCCTGGAACATCGACAGGTCCACCTGGCCGCTCACCGAGTCGGCGACCGCCTCCAGGATCTCGTCCTTGGTGCGGAAGTGGTTGTACAGCGAGGGCCCGCTGACTCCCAGTTCGGCGGCGAGCCGCCGCGTGGAGACGGCGGCCAGACCCTCCGCGTCGACGAGCGCGCGGGCCGTCTCGACGATCCGGTCGGTGCTGAGCAAGGGCTTGCGCGGTCGGGCCATGGCGCACATAGTAGGGCTGCACGGAGAAACTAGCAGTGCTAATTTAAACGTACAGCTTTTGGCTTTCAGTGGGGTGACCTGTGGTGAATCTGGAGCTCAGCGAAGAGCAGAGCGCGGTCCGTCAGCTCGCGCGGGACTTCGTGGAGCGCGAGATCACCCCGCACGTCGTCGCCTGGGACCGTGCCGAGGAGGTCGACCGGGGCATCGTCAAGAAGCTCGGCGAGGTCGGCTTCCTCGGCCTGACGATCGACGAGGAGTACGGCGGCTCCGGCGGCGACCACCTCGCATACTGCCTGGTCACGGAGGAACTGGGGCGGGGCGACTCGTCCGTGCGCGGCATCGTCTCCGTCTCCCTGGGGCTCGTCGCCAAGACGGTCGCCGCCTGGGGCAGCGAGGAGCAGAAGCGGCGCTGGCTGCCCGGTCTGACCTCCGGTGCGGCGGTCGGCTGCTTCGGCCTGACCGAGCCGGGCACCGGCTCCGACGCGGGCAACCTGGCGACCAGGGCGGCACGGGACGGCGACGACTACGTCCTCAACGGCACCAAGACGTTCATCACCAACGGCACCTGGGCCGATGTGGGCCTGCTCTTCGCCCGCTCCACGGACGCCCCCGGCCACAAGGGCGTCTCCGCCTTCCTCGTCCCCACCGACACGCCCGGCCTGACCCGCCGCACCATCCACGGCAAGCTCGGGCTGCGCGGCCAGGCCACCGCCGAACTCGTCCTGGAGGACGTGCGGGTACCGGCCTCCGCCCTGCTCGGTGAGGAGGGCAAGGGCTTCTCGATCGCCATGTCGGCCCTCGCCAAGGGCCGGATGTCGGTCGCCGCGGGCTGTGTCGGCATCGCGCAGGCCGCCCTCGACGCGGCCGTGCGGTACGCGGGGGAGCGGGAGCAGTTCGGCAGGACCATCGCTCACCACCAGCTCGTGCAGGAGCTGCTCAGCGACATCGCCCTGGACGTCGATGCCGCGCGGCTGCTGACCTGGCGGGTCGCCGACCTGATCGACCGGGGGCAGCCCTTCGCCGTGGAGTCGTCCAAGGCCAAGCTGTTCGCCTCCGAGGCCGCCGTCCGCGCCGCGAACAACGCGCTCCAGGTCTTCGGCGGCTACGGCTACATCGACGAGTACCCGGCGGGCAAACTGCTGCGGGACGCCCGGGTGATGACCCTCTACGAAGGCACGAGCCAGATCCAGAAGCTGGTCATCGGGCGGGCGCTGACGGGCGTGTCGGCTTTCTGAGTACCTGCCTGAGTACCTCGGCGGATGTGGCGCGGGCCACGTCCGCCGATGCTTTCCCCCATGAGTGACACACCGGGCAAGCAGCAGAACACGGCCGCCTTCTACGGACAGGCCGTCGCCTCCTTCGCCGTCGCCATGGCGGCCACCGCCATCGGCATCTACCAGCTGAGCGCCGACGCCTGGGTGCGGGCCTTCCTCGCCATCGCCGTCCTGTACCTGGTCACCTCCTCCTTCACCCTGTCCAAGGTGATCCGGGACCGGCAGGAGGGGACGGCCCCGGGGTACGCGCCCTTCGAGAAGCGCTGAGCGGGCGCACTAAGCGCCCGCTCACCTTCGGCGGTATGGTGTTGCTCCTGCCAGTGGAGAGGGGCGAGCGATGGGTACGGCGGAGGAGACGGCCGGCGGCGAGGCGCAGGCGTGGGGCGAGGTCACGCCCGATGCGGCGCGGCGGCTGCTGGTGGCCGCGGTGGAGGCCTTCGCCGAGCGTGGCTACCACGCCACGACGACCCGCGACATCGCGGGCCGCGCCGGGATGAGCCCGGCCGCGCTCTACATCCACTACAAGACCAAGGAAGAGCTGCTGCACCGCATCAGCAGGATCGGGCACGAGAAGGCCCTGGAGATCCTGCGGACGGCATCCCGGCGGGAGGGCACCCCCACCGAGCGGCTCGCCGACGCGGTCAGCTCCTTCGTGCGCTGGCACGCGGGCGGCCGTACCACCGCGCGGGTCGTGCAGTACGAACTCGACTCGCTCGGACCCGACGCCCGTGCCGAGATCCTGGCGCTGCGCCGGGAGGTGGACGGCGAGGTGCGCGGGATCATCGAGGAGGGCGTGGAGTCGGGCGAGTTCGACGTCATCGACGTGCACGGCACGACGCTGGCCGTGCTCTCCCTCTGCATCGACGTGGCACGGTGGTTCAGCGTCGGCGGGCCCCGGACGCCGGAGGAGGTCGGCGATCTGTACGCCGACCTCGTCCTGCGGATGGTCGGGGCCCGGAACCCGGCGGCCTGAAGCCGGGTGCCCCGGCCTCAGAAGTAGTAGCGCGCCACGGACTCGGCGACGCAGACCGGCTTGTCGCCGCCCTCGCGCTCGACGCTGAAGGCCACGGCCACCTGGACGCCGCCCGGCACCTCGTCGACGGCGCTGATGCTCGCCGTGGCGCGCAGCCGGGAGCCGACCGGGACGGGGGCGGGGAAACGCACCTTGTTCGTGCCGTAGTTGACGCCCATCTTCACGCCCTCGACGGCGATCAGCTGTGGTCCGAAGAGAGGCAGCAGGGACAGGGTCAGATAGCCGTGCGCGATGGTGGTGCCGAAGGGGCCGGCGGCGGCCTTCTCCGCGTCGACGTGGATCCACTGGTGGTCACCGGTGGCCTCCGCGAAGAGGTCGATC
This sequence comes from Streptomyces sp. NPDC047880, assembly GCF_040706515.1. NCBI lineage: Bacteria > Bacillati > Actinomycetota > Actinomycetes > Kitasatosporales > Streptomycetaceae > Streptomyces > Streptomyces sp. NPDC047880. Next base: position 112,893 of record NZ_JBEZOK010000022.1, read on the forward strand.
CGCTTCTGGTCGATGTCGAGCCAGTCGGTGTACCCGAGCTGTTCGCCCACCGCCGCCCTCAGGTCGTCGACGGACGTGAAGATCCTCGGCTCTGCCATGTTCTTCCAGGCCTCTCATGTCCAGGGAGTCTGCGTGCTCGTATGTCTAAGCGACTGCTTAGCATGGTCGGCCGCCGGGGCTGTGTCAACGGACTCGGTAGGGTTCACGGGGTGCCCCAGATTCCAGAGAAGATCCATGAGCTCTCGGTCGGCCAGCTCGCTGCGCGCAGCGGCGCCGCCGTCTCCGCCCTGCACTTCTACGAGTCCAAGGGTTTGATCAACAGTCGCCGGACCCCGGGCAACCAGCGCCGCTACGCCCGCGACACGCTCCGCCGGGTCGCGTTCATCAGGGCCGCGCAGCGGGTCGGTATCCCGCTGGCGACGATCCGCGAGGCGCTGACGCAGCTTCCGGAGGAGCGGACGCCGACCAGGGAGGACTGGGCGCACCTCTCGGAGACGTGGCGCACCGAACTGGAAGAACGCATCAGGCAGCTCAACCGCCTCCGGGACCATCTGACCGACTGCATCGGCTGCGGCTGCCTCTCCCTGGACACCTGCGTCCTGTCCAACCCGGACGACGCGTTCGGCGAACGGCGCGCGGGCTCCCGCCTGATGGTGGAACGGGACCGGCAGAGTCAGGGCTGAGCGGGGCCGCGCCCGGCCGCGGTGCATGCGCGCCTCGGCGGCGCCGACCGCTTTACACCCCGCCTCATCTCACCGGCCCGCAGCCACCTTTCCGCGTAGGGCCTCGCGGCGCCGACCGTCTTACGCCTGGCCGTGTTCCGCCCATCCCCGCAGCCGCCTCTCCGCGTAGGGCCTAGCGGCGCCGACCGTCTTGCGCCCGGCCGTGTCCATCAATCCCCGCAGCCACTTTTCCACGTAGGGTGTCGCAGCGCGGACCGCCTTACGCTCGGCCCTGTCTCACCGGCCCGCAGCCGCCCTCCGCGTAGGGTCTAGCGGCGCCGACCGCCCTACGCCCGGCCGTACTTCACCAATCCCCGCAGTCACCTTTCCGTTTAGGGCCTAGCGGCGCCGACCGCCTTACATCCGGCCGTACTCCACCAGTCCCGCGGCCACCAACTCCGCGTTGGACCCCGCCGGCGCCCCGTCGGGCCGTACCAGTACGTCCTCCAGGCCGACCCGGGTCGCCAACCCCAGCCGCCCTGCGAGCCGCAGCACCGGCCACGCGCTCCCGTCCTCCCCGTGCAGCAGCACGGGGCGGCCGTGCGCGGACCCCACGTCGGACAGCAGCTCATGTGCGGAAGCGACCGCGTCCGGCGGCTCCGTGTCCGTCACCTCCGCCAGGACCCTCAGCACCTTCGGCCCGAGCGGCGAGGCCGCGAACCGCTCAGCCCCGTCCGTGCCCGACCAGATGCCGGCCTCCACGCCCACCCCGAGCTCCATGAGCAGCGCGGCCGTCTCCTCCGCCCCCGGCTCGTGCCAGTTGACCGAGGCGTGGTCGGGCAGCACGGTCCAGCCGCGGATCCGCTCCAGCCGGGCCGCGGGGTCGGGCTCCGCCCACGCGCCCGTGGTCACACCGACCGGAACCGCAACCCGCTCCCGGACCGCCGTCAGCGTCTGTGCGAGCACCCTCGGCGACAACGTGTCCCGCCCGCAAGGCGTCTTGGGGTGGACGTGGATGTCCGTAGCCCCGGCGGCCACCGCCCCGGCGGCGGAGTCGGCCATCGCCTCCGGCGTCATCGGCACGGCCACGCCGTCAGCGGCCGTCCGTGAACCGTTCAGGCACACCTGCATCATGGTGTCGATGGTGCCAGTCACCACCGACAGTGGGGGTGCGGCATCCCCGGCGCACCCCCCGCGCACCCGCATCCGTCAAGCCGACACCAACAACCTCGCCCGCCTGGCGTAGGCCAGGGACTCGGGCGTGAGCACGGGGCGCGGCACCAGGATTCCGCAGTCCGTGCAGACCGGACCGGACGAGGGTTCGTGGTCCAGGTCGTACCTCCACATGAGCCGCTGCCCGTCGCACACCGGGCATTCCGAGCCCGGCTCGCGCTCCAGCGCGGCTATCAGCCGGCGCAGCACCTCGGCCAGCGGTTCACGGGGATGGACCGCCGGATCGTCGCACCACGCCACGCCGAAGCCGCCCCAGGTCAGCCGGTGCCAGTCGTCCACACTGCCCGGCCTGCGCAGCCCGTCGTGCTTCTCCTTCTTGCGGCGCTCGGCGAACTCGACCTCGTAGGCCAGCCAGACCGCCCGCGCCTCCTCCAGTTCGTCCAGTGCGGCCACGAGCCGCACCGGATCGGGGGAGCGGTCCTCGGGACCGAACCCCGCCCGGGAACACAGATGGTCCCAGGTCGCCCTGTGTCCGTAAGGCGCGAACCTCTCAAGGCACTTGCGCAGCGAATAACGCCGCAAGGCCAAGTCGCACCGCGGATCGCGGACCTGTCTCGCCAGACTCCGGAAACCCGCCATCGTCCTGCACCTCCGTCACACCTGCACCTGTAATCCGGTCACTTCGGCGTCGTCGTACGGACGTCGCCGAATAGACGTATCGACAAGCGAATCGGCTCCATCCGATTTCAAATGGCCTCCATAAGCGGCCCGAAGGGACTCGCGTGTCGACTGCCGTGGTCCCTGTGTCTGTTGTGCCGACTTCAAGAAGTGACGCTTGTTCATCTTCAAGCCGGGGGATACCGGCGGTAACATCCCGCCCACCCCCGTCGGGAGGAGCCCCCATGCCACGGCGTGCCCCACGCACCGTTCTCGACAGAATGAGAACTCCCAGCGGAATCCCCGGGTTCCTGACAACGGCATCGGTATGCGCCCTGATCGCAGGTCTCTTGTCGCCGCTTGCCCCGGCTGCCGCCGCGGAAACAGCGACCACGCAGGCCACCGCCGTGGCGAACGACCACTGCGGCAACCAGTGTTCGGACATCCTCCCGCCCGGTCAGAACGGCAACGCCACCCTCGCCCAGATCCTCCTCAACCAGGCCTTCGGCACCCAGCCCGAGCACGCCGAGGACCAGCTCGGGCCCTACACCAACCTGGCCAAGGGTCATCCCGGCCTCACCAATGACAAGATCAACACCTTCTTCAACGACGCCTCCTTCGGATTTCCCGCCGACCAGGTCGCCTCCAGCCTCGAACCGGCCGGACGCAGTGACGTGACGATCGTCCGGGACAAGAAGACCGGCGTGCCGCACATCACCGGCACCACCAGATACGGCACGGAGTTCGGCGCCGGATACGCGGCAGCCCAGGACCGGCTGTGGCTGATGGACGTCTTCCGGCACGTCGGGCGCGGTCAGCTGACCTCCTTCGCGGGCGGTGCGCCCTCCAACCAGGGCCTCGAGCAGCAGTTCTGGCGGCACGCCCCCTACACCGAGGCCGATCTGCAGGCGCAGATCGACAACGCCGTCGCCACCAACGGCGAGCGCGGACAGCAGGCACTCGCCGACGTCAAGGCCTACCTCGACGGCATCAACTCCTACATCGACGCCTCCGACAGCGGGCGCTACTTCCCCGGTGAGTACGTACTCACCGGGCACAAGGACTCAGTCACCAACGCCGGGACCATCGAGCACTTCAAGATCACCGACCTGGTCGCTCTGGCCTCCGTCATCGGCGCCCTGTTCGGCTCGGGCGGAGGCGGCGAGGTCAACAACGCCCTCTCGCTCCTGGCCGCCCAGGAGAAGTACGGCGTCACCGAGGGCACCGAGGTCTGGGAATCCTTCCGGATGCGCAACGACCCGGAGGCCGTCCTCACCCAGCACGACGGCAGCTTCCCGTACGGGACCAAGCCCGCCGACCCGCAGGGCACCGCACTGCCCGACGCGGGCTCGGTGGAGCCGGAGCCGCTCGTGTACGACCGCACCGGCAGCGCCACGACGGCCGGTGCGACCGGCGTCTCGGGCGCGGCGGCGAAGACCGCCACGTCGTCGGCGAGGCGCGGCATGTCCAACGCCCTCGTCGTCAGCGGCAAACACACCGCGAGCGGGCACCCCGTCGCCGTGTTCGGCCCGCAGACCGGCTACTTCGCCCCCCAGCTGCTCCTGCTCCAGGAGATCCAGGGCCCGGGCATCAGCGCCCGCGGCGCCTCCTTCGCCGGCCTGAGCATGTACGTCGAGCTCGGCCGCGGACAGGACTACGCGTGGAGCGCCACGACCTCGGGTCAGGACATCATCGACTCCTACGCCGTCGAGCTGTGCCAGGACGACCACCACTACCTGTACCGCGGCACCTGCACGCCGATGCAGAAGATCGAGCAGAAGAACGCCTGGAAGCCCACCACCGCCGACGGCACCGCGGCCGGTTCGTACACCATGCGCGTCTGGCGCACGAAGTACGGCCCCGTCGAGTACCGCGCGACGGTCGGCGGCAAGAAGGTCGCCTACACCACCCTGCGCTCGTCCTTCCTGCACGAGGCCGACTCCATCATCGGCTTCCAGATGCTGAACGACCCGGACCACGTCAAGGGCCCGGACTCCTTCCAGAAGGCCGTGCAGCACATCAACTACACCTTCAACTGGTTCTACGCCGACTCCGAGCACACCGCGTACTACAACAGCGGCGACAACCCGGTGCGCGCGAACGGCGTCGACGCCGAGTTCCCGGCGTGGGCACGGCCGGCGTACGAGTGGCGCGGCTGGGACCCGAGGACCAACACGGCCGACTACACCCCGCCGTCGGCCCACCCCCGCTCCACCGACCAGGACTACTACGTCTCCTGGAACAACAAACAGGCCAGGGACTACACGACCGCGCCCTGGGGCAACGGGTCCGTGCACCGCGGCAACTTCCTCGAGGACCGTGTGAAGAAGCTGGTCCAGCAGGGCGGGGTGACCCGGGCCTCCCTGGTGAAGGCCATGGCGGACGCGGGGCTGGCCGATCTGCGGGCCGAGGACGTCCTGCCCAGGCTGCTCAGGGTCGTCACCGGCTCGCCCGTCACCGACCCGGCCGCATCGGCCGCCGTGAGCAGACTCCAGGCCTGGCTCGCAGTGGGCGGCAAGCGCACGGAGACCACGGCCGGCTCCAAGAAGTACGCGGACGCCGACGCGATCCGGATCCTGGACGCCTGGTGGCCGCTGCTGGTCGAGGCCGAGTTCGAACCGGGCCTCGGCAGCGAGCTGTACACGGCCTTCACCACCAACCTCCCCGTCGACGAGTCCCCGTCGGCCGCCCACGGCCCGACCGGCTCGCACGCGGGAAGCTCCTTCCAGTACGGCTGGTGGAGCTATGTCGACAAGGACGTCCGTGCGGTGCTCGGTGAACAGGTGAAGGGGCCGCTCGCCCGGACGTACTGCGGCGGCGGCAGCCTCGCCGCCTGCCGGGACATCCTCGTCAGCACCTTGAAACAGGCCGCCGGCAGGACCGCGGCCCAGGTCTACCCCGGCGACGACGTGTGCGCGGCGGGCGACCAGTGGTGCGCCGACTCGATCAACCACCGCACCCTCGGCGGCATCAAGCACGGCAAGATCAGCTGGCAGAACCGGCCGACCTACCAGCAGGTCGTGGAGTTCACCTCACACCGGTGACGCACCGCCCGGCGGCGGGTCAGCGAACGCGGCCCGCCGCCAGCACCAGCCGGACCAGCTCCTCGTGCAGGATGTCGCTGTGCGCGCCGGCCGGCGGCCCGCCGCGTCTGACCACGGCCGCAGCGTCGACGTTCACGCACCCCGAGGCGGGCAGTCCCGCCGCCAGGGCCTCGGCGAGGGTGTACACGCGCGTGCCCGGCACAGCCTGCACCCCGGCGAGGCCCATCGCGCCCCACTTGACGCCCAGCGCCCGCCCGACGGCCCCCTCGGCGGCCGACCGGCTGTCACCCGCCATCCGCGACGCCAGCGGGTACATGGTGCCCAGGGCCGTGTCGTGCCGGGAGTGGCAGCACACCAGGGGGCCGTCGACGCGGTTCTGCTGCCCCTGGAGCACCCCACCGGCCCGGGCGTCGTGCGGCAGCCGGGCCGCGAACGCGTAGTGCGAGAACGCCCCTTGGAGCAGCGTCACCGACTTCACCGTGCGCACGCCCTCGGGAAGGCCCCGCAGCGCGAACGACACCAGCCGCGCGCCGAAGCTGTGCCCGACCAGGTGCACCCGTACACCCGGGGCCGCCTTCGCGAGCTGCCCGACGACCCGGCCGAGCCCCCGCTCGCCCACGGTCCCCGCGCGCCGCTTCATCGCGTAGTACGTCGCCTGCCGCAGCAACTCGTGTGCTCCGTCCCAGGGGTTGGGGATCCTGAACCCCTGTGCCCCGGACGCCTCGCACTCCGCCAGCGCCCGCGCGAACTCCTCGCAGGCCGCCGCCGACGGTCCGGCGAACATCTCCGGCTCGTTCTGCGGTACGCCCTCCGCCACCGTGTCCGCAGCGAACAGCGCCTGCGGGCCGGGCGCCACCACCTCCACCAGCGTTCGCACCAGCCGCCCGAACTCCTCCAGCTCGGCCTCCTCGGGCGGCTGCTGCTCCAGCAGCCGGGCGATCTGCTCCACCAGGATCGCCCGGCCCGGGAACGTCTCCAGCAGCGCGTGCCGGGTGTCCTTGTCCAGCACCGGGCGCCTCGGTGGATCGGCCGCCCTGCCCGCGGGAAGTCCGGGATCGGCTCGTCGGAGAACCGCATCGCCGGCCACAGCACGCCGGCGTACCCGACCCGGGCCGCAGGGGCCAGTCGCGGGACGGGCGCGAAGAAGCGGTCGTAGAGGCGGGTCGCCCCGGAGCGGTCGCTGTTCCAGCCGTGCGCGAAGACGATCAGATCGCGCACGCCCCGCTCGGTCACCCCGGCGAGGAGCCGGTCGCGGCGACGGCCGTCCGGGTCCCCGTCCGCGTCGAAGACCAACTCCCAGTAGGGAGTCACACTCATCGCCGGATCCGCCATGACAGGCCCCCTAGCCCCCGGGTGACGCCACGATGTGGGCGCATCGTCCTGCCAACGGGAGAGCTTGGCCATACGTCACGGCGCATCGGCCTCAGCGGTGGGACGCGTGGCGGAGACCTCAGCGGTACGCGGCGGAGACCTCAGCCGTAGAGGAGGTGTTTCCGGCGCATGCTGCGGAAGCCCGACAGATCCTCCTGCCAGCCGGCCACGACCTCGTCGGTGTCCGCGCCCGCGTCGATCATCGTGCGCACGCGCGTGGAGCCGGTGAGCTTGTCGATCCAGTTGTCCGGGCGCCAGGCGAAACCGCTCCAGACCCGCTTCGCGGTGACGAGCAGGGCGATCCCCGTGCGGACGGGGTCGAACGCGGCCCGGTCCTGCACGTGGAGCTGCACACCGCCGATCGTCTTCCCCTGGAACTTCGAGAAGGTCGGTGCGAAGTACGCCTCCCTGAACCGCACCCCGGGCAGGGCGAGTTCGTTCGCCGCGGCCGCCCAGCGCCGGTCGACGCCCTCGGCGCCCAGCAGCTCGAACGGCCGGGTCGTGCCGCGCCCCTCCGACAGGTTCGTGCCCTCGAACAGGCACGTTCCCGAGTACACCAGGGCCGTCTCGGGCGTCGGCATGTTCGGGCTGGGCGGCACCCAGGGCAGCCCGGAGGCGTCGTAGAACTCCGAGCGCCTCCAGCCCGACATCGTCATGGTCTCGAGCGGCACGGGCTCGGTCAGGAACTCCTCGTTGAACAGCCGCGCCAGCTCCGCGACGGTCATCCCGTGGGCCTGGGAGATCGGCTGCCGTCCGACGAACGTGGCGAACTCCTTGTGCAGGACGGGGCCGAGGGCCGCGCGGCCGGTCACCGGGTTCGGCCGGTCCAGGACCACGAACCGCTTGCCGGCGAGCGCGGCGGCCTCCATGCAGTCGTAGAGCGTCCAGATGTACGTGTAGAAGCGGGCGCCGACGTCCTGGATGTCGAAGACGACCGTGTCGACGCCGGACGCGGTGAAGACGTCCGCGAGCGGCCGGCCGCTCTTGAGGTAGGTGTCGTAGACGGGCAGGCCGGTCGCCGGGTCGTCGTAGCGGCCCTCGGAGCCGCCGGCCTGGGCGGTGCCGCGGAAGCCGTGCTCGGGGCCGAAGACGGCGGTGAGACGGACGCGGGCGTCGGCGTGCATGACGTCGACGATGTGGCGTGCGTCGCGGGTGATGCCGGTGGGGTTGGTGACGATGCCGGTCCTCTGGCCGTCGAGCAGCGAGTAACCGTCCTGGGCGAGGCGTTCGAAGCCGGTGCGCAGTCGCCTGCGGCTCTGGGCGGCCGACGCGGTGGACGCAGCCGATATGGCTGCCGCCGTGGCGGTGGTGATGACGGCTCGTCTGGAAGGGCGCATGGATGGCCTCCGTGATCCGTTGTGTGCCGCTTCGCTGTGGCTGATCCCGCGGTTCCCCGCGCCCCTAAGGCCTGTTGCGGTTGCCCCTTCCTTGAAACATACCGACCGGTTAGTCTGGCGCCATTGCTGAGCCGCGTCTAAGGAGACCGATGGTGGGAGCCTTTCAAGGGGCCGGAGTCGTTGTCACGGGGGCCGGAGGTGGGATCGGGGCCGCGCTCGCCCGGCGATTCGCCGCGGAAGGCGCCCGGGTCGTGGTCAACGACCTGGACGCGGAGCGGGCCAAGGGCGTCGCGGACGAGATCGGCGGCATCGCCGTGGCCGGTGACGCCTCGGTGATCGTCACGGACGCCCGGGACGCGCTCGGCGGGACCGTCGACGTGTACTGCGCCAACGCCGGTGTCGCCGCCGACGGCATCGATCCCGGGCAGCCGCTGGACGAGAAGGTGTGGGCCCTCTCCTGGGACGTGAACGTCATGGCTCATGTGCGGGCCGCGCAGGAACTGCTCCCCGCCTGGCTGGAGCGCGGGAACGGCCGGTTCGTGTCCACCGTGTCCGCCGCCGGTCTGCTCACCATGATCGGGGCGGCGCCCTACGCCGTCACCAAGCACGGCGCGCTCGCCTTCGCCGAGTGGCTGTCGCTGACGTACCGGCACCGGGGGGTGAAGGTCCACGCCATCTGCCCGCAGGGCGTGCGCACCGACATGCTGGCCGCGACCGGCAGCGCCGGCGACCTGGTGCTCCAGCCGACCGCGATCGAGCCGGCGGCCGTCGCGGACGCCCTGCTCAAGGGCGTCGAGGAGGACAGGTTCCTGATCCTGCCGCACCCCGAGGTCGCCGCCTACCATGAGGCCCGGGCCGGCGACCCCGACCGGTGGCTGTCCGGCATGAACCGCATCCAGCAGCAGTGGGAGGCCGCCCGGTGACCGCGTCCCGTTACGCCGACAAGCCCTGGACCGCCCTGCTCAGCGACGCCCAGAAGGGCGCGATCAGCCCTCCGGACTCCCTCGTGCACGCCCTGCGCCGGGCGGTGGCCGAGTCGCCCGGGAGTGACTTCCTGGCCTACTTCGACGGCCGCCTGACCTACCGCGAGGCCGACGAGCTCAGCGACTCCGTCGCCGGGCACCTCGCGGAGCGCGGTCTCCGGCGCGGCGACCGGGTCGCGGTGCTGCTGCAGAACTCCCCGCACTTCGTGCTCGCCCTGCTGGGCGCGTGGAAGGCGGGTGCGGTCGTCGTGCCCGTCAACCCGATGTACAAGTCGGGCGAGGTGGCGCACGTCCTGAAGGACGGCGAGGTCGCCGCGCTGATCTGCTCGGACCGGGCCTGGGAGTCCTATCTGCGCGAGACGGCCGCCGACTCGCCCGTGCGGATCGTGCTCACCGGGTGCGAGCTGGACTTCCAGAGCCGCGGCGACGCGCGCGTGCTGACCTTCGAACGGCTGCCGCAGCCCCCGGACGCCGACGACCTGGTGACCGTGGCGCGGGCCGGGCACAAGGCGCCGCAGGACCGGGACCCCGACCCGGGCGACATCGCGCTGATCAGCTACACCTCGGGCACCAGCGGCACACCCAAGGGCGCCACCAACACGCACCGCAACATCATGTACAACTCCGAGCGGCAGCGCACCGGCCTGGGCCTGCCCGAGCGGCCCGTCTACTTCGCCCTGGCGCCGCTGTTCCACATCACCGGCATGGTCTGCCAGTTCGGCGCCTGCCTGAACAGCGGGGGCACGCTCGTGCTGGCCTACCGCTTCGAGGCCGGTGCGGTGCTCGATGCCTTCGCCGAGCACCGGCCGCACTACACCGTCGGCCCGTCAACGGCCTTCATGGCCCTGGCCGCGCACCCCGCCGTCACCCGGGACCACTTCTCCTCCTTCCGGGTGATCTCCTCCGGCGGCGCCCCGCTGCCCCCGGCGCTCGTGGAGAAGTTCCGGGCGGGCTTCGGCCCGTACATCCGCAACGGCTACGGGCTGACCGAGTGCACCGCGCCCTGCGCCTCCGTGCCGCCCGGGCTGGAGGCGCCGGTCGATCCGGTGTCCGGGACCCTCGCCGTGGGGCTGCCCGGTCCCGACACGGTCGTCCGGATCGTCGACGACACCGGCCAGGAGGTGCCCTTCGGCGAGCAGGGCGAGATCGTCGTCAGCGGCCCGCAGGTCGTGCCCGGCTACTGGCGCCGCCCCGACGCCACCGCCGAGACCTTCCCCGGCGGCGAACTGCACACCGGCGACATCGGCTTCATGGACGAGCAGGGCTGGCTGTACGTCGTCGACCGCAAGAAGGACATGATCAACGCGTCCGGCTTCAAGGTGTGGCCGCGTGAGGTCGAGGACGTCCTCTACACGCACCCCGCGGTGCGCGAGGCCGCCGTGGTCGGCGTGCCCGACGGCTACCGCGGGGAGACCGTCAAGGCGTACATCAGCCTGCGCCCGGACGCCGACACGGACCCGGATGCGCTCGCCGCCTACTGCAAGGAGAGACTGGCCGCCTACAAATATCCGCGTCAGGTGGAGATCCTGCCGGACCTGCCGAAGACGGCCAGTGGGAAGATCCTCCGGCGGGAACTGCGTTCCCGAACGCAAGGCAACTGACAGCAGAACGGAAAGGCAGGTGGCGGCAGTGCCCAGGACCACGGACTCGGACGGCACGCCCGTGCCTCAGCGGCTCCTGGCCGCCGCCACCCGGCTCTTCGCCGAGCAGGGCTACGACCGCACCTCGGTGCAGGAGATCGTCGAGGCGGCCGGCGTCACCAAGGGTGCGCTGTACCACTACTTCGGTTCCAAGGACGACCTGCTGCACGAGGTGTACGCGCGCGTGCTGCGCATCCAGCAGGAGCGGCTGGACGCCGTGGCCGGCGCCGACGAGCCGGTCGAGAAGCGACTGCGGGCCGCCGCCGCGGACGTCGTGGTGACGACCATCGACAACCTCGACGACGCGATGATCTTCTGGCGCTCCATGCACCACCTCAGCCCCGAGAAGAACAAGCAGGTCCGCTCCGAGCGGCGCCGCTACCACGAGCGCTTCCGCGCACTCGTCGAGGAGGGCCAGGAGTCCGGCGTCTTCTCCAGGGCGACCCCGGCGGACCTGGTGGTCGACTACCACTTCGGCTCGGTCCACCACCTGTCGACGTGGTACCGCCCCGACGGTCCCCTCACCCCCCAGCAGGTCGCCGACCACCTGGCCGACCTGCTGCTGCGCGCCCTGCGCCCGTAGCAGCCCTACCGCCTCGGCTCAGCTGCGGCCGTGGCGGCTCTCGGCGGGCGGCTCGGACTGCTGGGGCGTCGTCAGATACTCGTAGGTGCCGGTGAGTTCCATGAGGCGCCGCAGCGCCGGGCCGACGTCGTCCAGGTGGAAGGCGATGCCGTCCCGGCAGGCGGAGCGGTGGATCTGCAGCAGGGTCGACAGCCCCATGGAGTCGACCAGCTCCAGCCGCCCGCAGTCCAGGCGCAGTTCGTCGACGTCCTCGCGACCCTCCAGAGCCGCCCGCACCCGCTGGAGCAGTTCCGCGCAGGTGTCGTAGTCCAGATCGCCGGTGAGAGCCAGCCGCACGGTGTGCGGGCCGGAGCCGATGGAGAGGGTCACGGTTCGTCCAGCACGTCGGGGTCAGGGGCGGGGGGTGAGCGCGGTGCGCCCGGCGTCGAGGAGCCGGCAGGCGCGGGGGAAGTCGTGCAACTGCTCCTGCAGCAGGTCCAGGCACGGCAGCAGCGAGCGCGCCGGGACGCCGCGGGCGGTGAGCACCTCGGCGGTCCAGACGAGGAAGTCGCCGAAGACCTCGTCGGCATCCACGTACAGGGCGGCCGTCAGGAAGGTGACGATGTGGGCGATGTCCTCGGCGGTCCGCTCACGCTGCTCGTCGTCGTAGTCCCGCATCGCGGGGAAGCGCTGCTCCAGCGACCGGAACGTGTCGCGCACCAGACGGGTCGAGGACTTCGCGACCAGCGTGTACTCCTGGTCGCGCAGGTGCGGCAGGTCGTCGGTCGCCTGGTGGGCGGACGTCGGCCGGCGCAAGGGACCGGCCGCGAGCCGCTCGGCGGCCGCGCGCGCGTCGGGCGCCCACGCGTCGGCGCCCAGCAGCCGGGCGTAGCGGCCGTCGGCACCGAAGGCGGGGCCACCGGCCATGACCGGGGTGCCGGCGGCCTGGATGGCGGTGATGGCGCTGTGCGCGAGAGGCAGCCTGGTGGGCAGCGAGCTCGACAGGCACACCGCGTCCGGCCCGGTGCGGTGGATGTGGCTGATCAGGTGGGCGGTGGGGACCTGCGCCCCGAGGTAGTCCACCTGCCAGCCGCGCAGCCGCAGCGTCTCGGACACCAGGCGCGCGGGCAGGGCGTGCCACTCCTGGTCCACGCAGGCGACCGTGATCCGGCCCCGGATGCCCTCCGGGCGCCGGGCCGGCAGGACGGCGATGACACGGTCGTTGATGGCGGTGGCGGCGTGCTCGTCGGCCACGCTCATGCGGTTGGCTGCCCACTCGGTGCCGACCCTGCGCTGGACCGCGCCGATCACGTCCAGCAGGACCGACTCGGGATCCAGTCCCGCGGCCAGGGCGTCGGTGACGACGTCGACGGCCGCGTACTCGTCCGCCGCCCGGACGGCGGCCCACAGCGTGTCCGCCCAGGGAGCCGCCCGGTCGTCGCCGTGCGGTGCGGGGAGGCGGCCGCCCACGTCGTGGCGGCCCGGTCTGTCAGTGCGTTCGGTGAGGTGCCCGGTCATGCGGTGTACCTGCCCCGGGTCGCGCCGTCCACCGCACTGAGGTGGGCACCGCGGGGTGCGGTGATGGCCAGGACCGCGATGTCGTCGTGGCGTCCGTCGCCGATCCACTGCGAGGTGACCATCTGCACGCGTTCCACGACCGCCTCCGCCGGCATGCCGGCGCACTCGGCCGCGGCGCGCCTGAGGCGCCGGTCGCCGAACATGGTGTCGCCCAGCGGGCCGCCCCGGGCCTCGGTGACGCCGTCGGTGTACAGCAGGCAGGTCTCCCCCGGAGCGAGGCTGACCCGCGCCGTGCGGGAGGTGACGGCCGGCAGGACGCCGATGAGTGTGCCGCGCGTGTCGGCCTCCTCCACGGTGCCGTCCCGCCGGATGATCAGCGGCGCGGGATGCCCGGCCGACGTGAGCCGCAGCACGACCTCGCGCTCCTCCCGGCGGACCGACGCCATCACGAGGGTGGCGAACCGGGTGTGGTGGCTGGTCCGCATGGCGTTGTTCACCAGACGCAGCATCCGGGCGTGGTCGTCGGCCATGGGCAGCAGCGCGTGCAGCGCGTTGCGGATCTTGCCGGTGAGCACCGCCGCTTCCAGCCCCTTGCCGGCCACGTCGCCCAGCACCACGAGGGTCTCGGGGGAGTCCTCGGTGGGCGGGTGGACGTCGTAGAAGTCGCCGCCGATGCGTTCGGTGTCCTTGCTGGCCCGGTAGCCGCCCGCGAACTCCACGCCCTCCACCTGCCGCAGGGTGGGCGGCAGGAGTTCCCGCATGAGGGTGTCGGAGATCGAGTTCTGTTCCGCGTAGAGGCGGGCGGCCGACATCGCCGCGCCGGCCCGGGCGGCGAACAACCCGGCCAGCGACTCCTCCGCCTCGGTGAACGCGTCCTGCTGCGCCCGGCGCAGCAGGACCAGGGCCCCGGCCGGTACGCCGAGGCCCGGGAGCGGTGTGATCACCAGGGAGCCGACCTCGCCGAACCCCGGCGGGATCAGCCAGTCCGGGGCCGTCGCCGGGTCTATCCACCGCGAGGGCACCGGCGGGAAGCCCCGCAGCGCCTCGGCGAGGCCCGGCACGGTGTCCGGTGCCTCGGTCACGGTGCTGCGGGTGAGCTCGCCCCGGTGGTCACAGGCGACCATCGGCAGTGTCCTGGCGGCGGTGGGCGCGATGACCAGCGCGGCGTCGGCCAGGTGCTCGGTGGCGAGGCGCGCCGTCACCTCCATGGACCGCTCCAGGTTCAGCGAGGCCAGCAGCGCGCTGGAGGCGTCGGTGAGGAAGCGGGTGCGGCCGCGCTCGGCCTCCAGCTCACCGACCGCCGAGCGGTAGGCGGTCTCCTCCATCAGCCACCACACCGTCCGGCCGCCCACCAGGGGGGACGGATGCGCCGAGAACCACCGCTCGCCCACCTCCCCGCCGACGGGCTCCGGCCGGGTGCCGTCGGCGGTGGCGAGCCAGGTGGGGGAGGACAGGGGCCGCCCGGCACGGGCGGCGGGCAGCAGCGTGCGGGCCGCGTCGTTGAGTTCCGCGACGTGGCCGTCCGCGTCCAGGACCACCACCGGGCAGGGGGCGGCGGCGACGCTCGCCGTGCTCAGCGCACCGGTGCGGGTCCTGGCCGGGGAAGAAGTCATGTACGGGGCCCCTACGCGTGACCCACACCTCACTCTGCGAAGACGAACGTGGACTGTCTCGGTGCACAGTCCCGCAGTCCGGGTGTGTGGTGCAACCACCGGAGTCCCCCGGGATGAGACGAGGGGAGAGTCCGGGGCGGAAAACCACCCGAAACGGCCTTCCTACCCCGGCGGCCTGTCATGAGACCGTGCGATGTTTCACACCTCGTACACAACCGGGGCGGCCTCTCCCCGCTGCCGGCTGCCGGAGGGAGCGGAGCGGCGGAAGTGCGCACCCCCGCCGCCCGCGCCGGGTCACAGGTACCGCTTCAGTTCCCGCCGCGCCAGCGACCGCTGGTGCACCTCGTCCGGCCCGTCCGCGATCATCAGCGTCCGCGCCCCCGCGTACAGCTCCGCCAGCGGGAGGTCCTGGCTCACCCCGCCGGCACCGTGCAACTGGATCGCCCGGTCGAGGATGTCCACCACCGCCCGGGGCGTGGCGATCTTGATCGACTGGATCTCGGTGTGCGCACCGCGATTGCCCACCGTGTCCATCAGCCACGCGGTCTTCAGCACCAGCAGCCGCAACTGCTCCACTGTCACCCGGGCGTCCGCGATCCAGTTGTGGACCACGCCCTGCTGCGCCAGCGCCTTGCCGAACGCGGTCCGGGACACGGCCCGCCGGCACATCAGCTCGATCGCCCGCTCGGCCATGCCGATCAGCCGCATGCAGTGGTGGATGCGCCCGGGGCCCAGCCGCGCCTGCGCGATGGCGAAGCCGCCGCCCTCCTCGCCGACCAGGTTCGACACCGGCACGCGCGCGTGGTCGAAGATCACCTCGGCGTGGCCGCCGTGGTAGTGGTCCTCGTACCCGAAGACCTGCATGGCCCGCTTGATCGTGACGCCCGGGGTGCCGCGCGGCACCAGCACCATCGACTGCTGGCGGCGGATGTCGTCCCCGTCCGGGTCGGTCTTGCCCATCACGATGAAGATCTTGCAGTCGGGGTGCATCGCCCCGGAGATGTACCACTTGCGCCCGGTGATGACGTACTCGTCGCCGTCCCGCTCGATGTGTGTGGTGATGTTGGTGGCGTCGGAGGAGGCCACGTCCGGCTCGGTCATCGCGAACGCCGAGCGGATCTCGCCGGCCAGCAGGGGCTCCAGCCACTGCTTGCGCTGCTGTTCGTCGCCGAACTGGGTGAGCACCTCCATGTTCCCCGTGTCGGGCGCCGCGCAGTTCGTCACCGTCGGCGCCAGCTGCGGGGAGCGGCCCATGATCTCGGCGAGCGGCGCGTACTGGAGGTTGGTGAGTCCGGCCCCGTACTCGGAGTCCGGCAGGAAGAGGTTCCACAGGCCCTGCCTGCGGGCCTCGGCCTTCAGCTCCTCGACCACGGGCACCGTCTCCCACGGCGAGTCGAGCCGCTCCCGCTGCTCGTGCGCGACGGCCTCGGCCGGGTAGACGTACTCGTCCATGAAGGCGAGGAGCTTGGCGCGCAGCTCTTCGGTACGCGCGTCGAAAGCGAAGTCCATGTGGATCAGCCCTCCTGGAGGCCTTCGTGGAGCGTGGTCAGTCCGTGCCGGACGAAGACGGGGACGAGGTCGCCGATGCGGTCGAAGCCGCGCCCGACCGTTTGGCCCAGGGTGTAGCGGTAGTGGATGCCCTCGAGGATCACCGCGAGCTTGAACCAGGCGAACGCCGTGTACCAGGCGACCGCGGAGACGTCGCGCCCCGAGCGCGCGGCGTACCGCTCGATGAGTTCCGACGGCGCCGGATGCCCGGGCGCTTCGGCGGTCGTGGAGACGGGGGAGTCGGGCATGCCGAGCGGCATGCTGTACATCACCAGCAGGCCGAGGTCGGTGAGCGGGTCGCCCAGCGTCGACATCTCCCAGTCGAGGATCGCCTTGATGCGGTCGTCCTCGCCGATGAGGACGTTGTCGAGCCGGTAGTCGCCGTGCACGACGGCCGGCGCGGGGGAGTGGGGCAGCTCGCGCCCGAGGGCGGAGTGCAGCTCGTCGATGCCGTCCAGGTCCCGGTTGCGGGAGGCGTCCAGCTGCTTGCCCCAGCGCCGCAGCTGCCGGTCCAGGAAGCCCTCGGGCCGGCCGAAGTCCGCCAGGCCCACCTCGCCCGGATCGACCGCGTGCAGTTCCACCAGCGTGTCGACGAGGTTCAGCACCGCGCCCCGGGTCCGCTCCGCGCCGATCGGGGCGAGCTGGTCGGCGGTGCGGTAGGGCGTGCCGTCGACGAACTCCATGACGTAGAAGGGCGCTCCGAGCACCTCCTCGTCCTCCCACAGCAGTACCGGCTGCGGAACCGGTACGGCGGTCGGGTGCAGCGCGCTGATCACCCGGTGCTCGCGCTTCATGTCATGCGCGGTGGCCAGGACGTGGCCGAGCGGGGGACGGCGCACGACCCACCGGGAGGTGCCGTCGGAGAGCGCGTAGGTGAGGTTCGACCGTCCGCCCTCGATCAGCCGGCCGGACAGCGGGCCGTTCACCAGACCGGGCCTCTCGCGCTCGAGCAGGTCGCGCAACCGTTCGAGATCGAGTCCGGGCGGATGGTCGGGGCTCATGCGTGGCTCCTACGGGCAGGTGAACAGTTCCCGACTTATGATGCCGACCGGTCGGTATGTCGTCCAGAGCGGGACCGAAACGTGATCGGAGCCACGATAGGCCGACCCCTCCTCGCGCGAGGAGCCCGGGGAGGTCCCGGCCGGTTCGTTCAGGTCATCCGGCTTGCGTGTCGTGCGGCGACCCCGGAAGGTCGGACCCATGAAGGCCATCAGCTACTCACGGTACGGCGGTCCCGAGGTACTGGCGTTCGGCGAGGTCCGCGATCCGAAGGTCGGTCCGGACGCGGTGCTGGTCAAGGTCCGGGCGGCGGCCGTGAACCCCGTCGACTGGAAGGCCCGCGAGGGATACCTCGACGGGATTCTCGCCCCCGTCTTCCCTGTGGTGCCCGGCTGGGACCTCTCGGGCGTCGTCGTGCGGCCGGGCGTGGCCGTCTCGGAGTTCGGCGTCGGCGACGAGGTCATCGGCTACGTGCGCGAGGACTTCCTCTCCCGCGGCACCTTCGCCGAGTACGTGGCCGCACCCGTGCGCGCGCTCGCGCGCAAGCCGCGCAACCTTTCCTTCGAGGAGGCGGCCGGGCTGCCGCTCACCGGGCTCACCGCCTACCAGGTGCTGGCCAAGGTGCTGCAGGTGAAGCGGGGCGAGACCGTGCTGGTGCATGCCGCGGCCGGCGGCGTCGGCTCGATCGCCGTCCAGCTCGGCGTCCACCTCGGCGCCCGGGTGATCGGTACGGCGAGCGAGTCCAACCACGACTTCGTGAGGGGCCTGGGCGGGGAGCCCGTGGTGTACGGCGAGGGCCTGGGCGAGCGGGTGCGGGGACTGGCCCCGGAGGGCGTGGACGCGGTGTTCGACACTGTCGGCGGCGACGCTCTGAAGGTGTCGGCGAACCTGCTGGCGCCCGAGGGCCGCCTGGCCTCGATCGCCGACAACGACGTCGTGACCTACGGCGGCCGCTACTACTTCGTCCGCCCCGACGCCCAGGACCTCCAGCGCCTGTCCGACCTGGCGGAGCAGGGCGTGATCAGCGTGCACGTCGACGAGACGTTTCCCCTGGAGCGTGCGGCCGACGCGTACCGGCTGAACCAGGAGGGCCGCACCCGCGGCAAGATCGTCGTGACGGTGGACTGGGCGAGCGAGGGCGAGGCACCGGCCTAGGGTCCCCCCGGCGCACCCGGGACTTCGGCCGGGCAGCTCCCGGGCAGAATGGGCCCGTGGCCGTGGAGAAGAACGCAGTGTTCACCCTGCCGAGAGGTGCCACGGGCTTCTTCCGGCCGAAGGACGGACCGCTGCCGGAAACCGGCACGCGGGCGTTCCGGACAGCGCTGTACGCGGCCGCCCGGGCGGCCCGGGGCCGAGTGGGCGGGATGGAAGCACAGGAACACCCCCGTTCGTTCCACATCGCGACGGTCGTCGAGGGCGCCGGTGAGCGCGTCGTCCTCTGTCACGCGCACCACCCCTGGACCGCCTTCGCCCGAGAACGCCGGGACTGGTACACCGACGAGTTCCTCGCACCGCCACCGTGGGCCCGGACCTTCACCGACCTGGGTCTCACCGTGCTCGATCGCGTGCGGCTCACCCTGCCGCTGTCCGAGGTCGACACCTCGGTCCTGACCCAGGACGAATGGCGCCTGGTACGCCTCCACGGCATCACCACACTGGGCGGAGTGCTCTTCAACGCGTGGGACTGACGTCCGGGCGGGACGGTGTGCCGGACGGAGGTCAGAGCACGAGGGCGGCTCCGCACAGTGCCATCGCCACCGTGCACAGCACCGCGGCTGCCGCGTGCCGGGGCGCGAACGCCGCGGGGCTCGCGGCGGTCGCGAGAGCGCGGACGCGCCGATGGGCCACGCTCAGGAAGCCCAGCCAGAGCACACAGCACACGGCACAGGCGACGACCCCGGCCGCGGAGGTCCCGCCGTGCAGGGCCGCCTTGACCGCCAGCACCGCGACGACGGTGCCCGACAGCGTCGTACGCCGCCACGCGAGCCGGGTCCGCTCGGGCTGCAGCCCGGGATCCCGGTCGGGGTCCCGCCGCCCGGCGACGGGCGTGCTCACCCCTCCCACCCCACGAGCACCACCACGACCATGGCGACGGCCACGACCGCGACGACGAGGCTCAGCAGCGCCGGGAACCGGGACACCGGCAGGTCCTCACCCCGGCGCATGGCCCGCTCGCAGCGCACCCAGTGGTTGACCGCCCGCAGGGAGCACAGCACGCCCGCGGCCAGCAGCGCGAGCGCCAGCCCGGCCCGCCAGGCCCAGCGCAGGTCCGGCAGGAACTGGTCCACGGCGAAACCGCCGCCGATCAGTGCGAGCGCGGTGCGCACCCAGGCGAGGAAGGTGCGTTCGTTCGCCAGCGAGAACCGGTAGTCGGGCGTCTCGCCGTCCTCCCGGATCTCCGCGGGCGCGAACCACAACCGGACGTTCCGTACGAACTCGATCACGTGCGCGACCCTACCCGGGAGCCCCGCCCCGCCCGGTTCCGGCCGCCGTCCGGAACGCCTTGAGCCGCTCGTACGCGGCCAGCCCGTCCGGCACCCACTCCCAGTCGCCCAGGCGCCGCTCGACCTCGGCGTCGGTCAGGAAGCCGTGCCAGGCCACCTCCTCGGCCTGGGGCCGCACCGGGAGCTCGCAGCGCACCTCGTAGACCGCCGACCACCAGGTCCGGCCGGAGCCGTCGTCGTAGAGGAACGTGAAGAGGTGGCGCGGCCGGGGCAGACCGGTCACGCCCAGCTCCTCCTCGGCCTCGCGCAGGGCCGCCTCGTCGTAGGACTCGCCCGCGCCGACGACCCCGCCGACGAACATGTCGTGGAGGGAAGGGAAGACCAGCTTGGTCGCGGTACGCCGGTGCACGAAGATCCGGCCCTCGGCGTCCCGGGCCTGGATGAACACGCAGCGGTGGCGCAGGCCCCGGGCGTAGACCTCGCCGCGCGGGGCCTGCCCGACGACCCGGTCGTGCTCGTCGACGACGTCGAGGATCTCCTCAGCAGCGCTCATGTCCTCATCCAAGCAGGGCACGGGAGCACCGCGGGGCGGGGCCCCTCAGGACGAGGCCGGGCTCACCGCCGGGGCGGCCACCCGGGCGTGCTCGGAGGCTCCGTGCGGCATCGCCGGATGCATACCGAGCAGCACGATCCCGGCGACCACGGCCAGCAGGCCACCGGCCTCCCAGCTCAGGGCCACCGCGTCGGTGCGCAGCCGGTCGCCCAGGAACCCGACGCCGCAGACGATCCCGGCGAGCGGCTGCGCCGCGGTCAGGGCGGGCAGCGACTTGCGCAGGGACGCGGTCTCGAACGCGCTCTGCACGAGGACCAGCCCCGTGACGCCCAGCGCGAGCACCGCGTACGGCTCCCAGCCGGTGAGCAGCTCGGCGAAGCCGCCGTCGGAGACCTTCTGCCCGCTGACCCGGGTCAGCGCGTCCTGCACGCCGTACAGCAGCCCGGCGGCCAGGGCCAGCAGCACCGGACCGGAGCTCAGCCGGGACCGCTTGCCGCGGGTCGTGAGCAGCAGGGCGAGGCCGATCATGACCCCGATGATCACCCACTGGCGCACCGGATCGGCCGTCGCGGCGCCGCCCTCCGGCCGGCCCGCCACGATGAACGCGGTCACTCCGCCGGCCAGCAGCACGAGGCCGGACCAGCCCTGACGGCCCAGCGGCTGCCGGCTCTGCCTGCGGGAGAGCGCGAGCGCGAACAGCAGGTTCGTCGCCAGCAGCGGTTCCACCAGGGACAGCTCGCCCTGTCCCAGCGCGGCGGCGCCCAGCCCCATGCCGACCGCCATCAGTGCGATGCCGCCGAGCCAGCGGGGCACCTTCACGAGGTCGATCAGCAGGCGGAAGGAGAGGAAGTCGCTCAGCGGGGCCCGCTGGGCCGCGTTCTGCTGCAGGACGAAGCCGAAGCCGAGACAGCAGGCGGCACCCAGGGCGAGCGCCAGAACAAGAACCGACACGCGGTGTACCTCGATCGTCAGGTCGGGTCACGGTTGCGTAGGGGCCGACTGTACCGGCCGGCTCCGCCCGGCGCGCCCGTACGTCATGCCATCGTCGGGGGCGGTACCGACCCGCGCTATGACGTACGTCACATTGGACGTAACGGAAAAAACGGATGCCGGTCACGCTGGCCTCATGGGTCTCGTGAATCACAAATCCCTCACAAATACCGGCAGTTGACGCGTGTAACGCCCTGGCGGGCCTTGACGGCAACCGTTGGCTGGGGGTTTGCTGTGCGTGATCAGTTCATGGCGATGCGCACATACGCGCTCCTTCTGCCGCCGTGAGCCGAAACACCAGAAGAGCGCGTGAGGAAGTCCCGCGGTGCCCCCACCCCCGCCTCCCCTCGGCCGTGGCCGCAGACGCGCGGCCCAGGCCTTCGACGAGGCCCTCGACGACGCGGACCTCATGACCGCGCGTGCCGCACTGGCACAGGGCCGCTGGCAGAACGCCCGTTCCCTGCTGGTGCACACCGGGGACGACTGGGACCGGCGCGGCCACCGCGTCAGCGTCCTCGCCGGGGAGTCCTACTGCGCCGCGTGGGCCCGGGAGTGGCTGCTCGCCGAACCCGAGTCCGCCGACGCCTCCGTCCTGCTCGCGCTCGCCCAGGTCAGGCGCGCCCTGCACGGCAAGGCCAAGCCCGACCGCGCCCGGGAGGCGTGCCGGACCGCCGCGGACCGGGCCCCCGCCGACCCCACCCCCTGGCTGGGCCTGCTCATGCTGGAGTGCGCGCTCGGCAGCGACCAGGACGCCGTTCGCAGCTTCGAGGCGGTCCGCGGCCGGTACGCCGACCACCACCACGCCCACCATCTGATGGTCGCCCGGCTCGCCGGCCGCCGCGCCGAGGCCGGCCCCGACCCGCTGCACGAGGTCTACGACTTCGCCAACTGGGCCGCCGAACAGGCACCCGCCGACTCGCCGCTCGCGATCCTGCCGGTGATCGCGCACGCCGAGCGCTACCGCGTGCTGGCCGCCGCCGGCCACGAACCGGCCGACCCCGCCGCCTCGGGCCACTGGGCGGGCCGCCGGGCACGGCAGGTCATGAAGGCCGCCTTCGACTGGTGGCTGGAGTGGGAGCTGGAGGGGCACCCGCGGCGGCTGGTCGACCTGAACTTCCTCGCCCACGCCAAGTTCTGCGAGGGGCGGGGAGCCGAGGCCGCCGCCCTCTTCAACCGGATCGGCCGGTATGCCACACCGGCTCCCTGGTCGTACCCGGACCGCGATCCGCACACCGCCTTCGCCGCCGCCCGCGCCGCCGCGCTCGGCACGGCCTGACACCCCCGACCCGAGAAGTGAGGACGCTCCCCCGATGACCACCGACAGTTCGAGAACGAGCCCGTCCGCCCCCGGCGGCATCAGTACGTTCAAGGGGCAGGAGCGTGCCCTGCGGGCCGACCGGCTCGGCACGGGCGGCCTGCTCCTCTCCGTCCTCGCGGCGACCGCTCCGCTCATGGTCGTCGCGGGTGTCATGCCCACCACATTCGCGGTGATGGGCATCGTCGGCCAGCCGCTGCTCTTCGTCCTCCTCGGCGTCGTCCTGATCCTCTTCAGCGTCGGATACGCCGAGATGAGCCGCCACGTCCACAACGCGGGCGCCTTCTACGCGTACATATCCCGCGGCCTGGGCGCCACCGCGGGTGCGGGTGCCGCCCTGGTGGCTCTCGTCGCCTACAACGCGCTCCAGGTCGGCATCTACGGCATCTTCGGCTTCGAGGTCTCCGGGCTCCTCGCCACCTACGCCGACGTGCAGATCACCTGGTGGATACCGGCACTCGTGGCCGCGCTCGCCGTCGGACTGCTGGGCTGGCTCAAGATCGACGTCAACGCCCGCGTCCTCGGCGTGCTGCTCGTCATCGAGGTGCTCCTGGTGGTGATCTTCGACGTCGCGGCCCTGGCCGACCCCGGCAAGGAGGGCCTGTCGCTGCACGCCTTCAATCCCGACACCCTGAGCGGCGCCGGTGTCGGCACCGCGCTGTGCTTCTGCATCGCCGCGTTCCTCGGCTTCGAGCAGGCCCCGGTCTACGCGGAGGAGACCAGCCGCCCGCACGTCCTGGTGCCGCGCGTGATGTTCCTCGCCGTCGGCGGCGTCGCCGTCTTCTTCGCGCTGAGCAGCTGGGCCCTCACCGTTGCCACCGGCCCCGGCGCCATCGTCGGCACGGCCCGGAAGCAGAGCGCGGGACTGCTGTTCTTCCTCACCGACTCCCGCCTCGGCGGCACCTTCACGGACGTGCTGCACGTCCTGTTCGTCACCGGCATGTTCGCCGCGCTGCTCAGCTTCCACAACGTCGTCGCCCGCTACGCCTTCGCCATGGGCCGCGAGGGCCTGCTGCCCGCCGCCTTCGGCCGCACCAGCGGCAGCAGCGGCGCGCCGGGCACCGGCTCGCTGCTCCAGACCGTCGTGGCGGTGCTGGTCGTGGCCGCCTTCGCGGTCGTCGACGACAAGCCGGCCGGCGACCCCACCGCACCCGTGCTGCAGCTGTTCACCTGGTTCGGCAACGTCGGCGCCCTCGGCGTGATCGTGCTGATGGCGGCGGCGTCCCTGTCGGTCGTCGTCTTCTTCGTCCGCCGCGGCGCCGCCGGTGCCCAGGCCTGGCGGCTGGTCACCTCCGCACTGGCGGGCAGCGCCCTGCTGGTGATCGCCGGATACACGGTGAAGGACTTCGAGGTGCTGGTCGGCGCCGGTCCCGACTCCTCGCTCAGCTGGGTACTGCCCGGCATCATCGGCCTGGCAGCGCTCGCCGGCGTGGTCCTCGGCCTGGTGCTGCGCACCCGCGCCCCCGAGAAGCACGCCCGGATCGGCCTCGGCAACGAGGCGTTCCAGCTGGACAAGGCCGCCTCAGTCTGACCCGCTCGGCGCAAGAAGTGGTTACGGAAATCTGACGAGCACCCGCGGTCCCTGTCCTGCCGGGGCCGCGGGTGTTCGAATGAATACGTGAACGAGGACGTACACCCGGGTGTGAACGACGAGCACCCCGAAGAGCGGGGCACCCCGATCGGCCGCCGCGTCTTCCTCGGCACCCTCGCCCTGGGTGCCGCGGGCGTGGTCGCCGCGCCCCCGCTGCAACGCGGCCTGGAGCGCTTCCTCGGCGGCGCGGCCGACAAGGACCCCACCGGCCTGACCGGCCTGCTCCCCAACGGCGGCGGCTTCCGCTACTACTCGGTCGCCTCGTCCGTCCCGCGCAAGAACGCCGGCAGCTACCGCCTCACCGTGGACGGCCTGGTCGAGCGCCCCGCGACCTACACCCTCGACGACCTCAAGGCCCTGCCCCAGACCCGCATGGTCCGCGACGTCCAGTGCGTCACGGGCTGGCGCGTCCCCGACACCCCCTTCGAGGGCGTACGGCTCTCCCGGCTCCTGGACACCGCCCGGGTACGCCCCACGGCCAAGGCCGTCCGCTTCACCTGCTTCGACGGCACGTACACCGAGAGCCTCACCCTCGACCAGGCCCGCCGCGCGGACGTCCTGGTCGCCCTGCGCATGCAGGACAAGGACCTCGGACACTCCCACGGCGGCCCGGTCCGCCTCTACGTGGCCCCCATGTACTTCTACAAGTCCGCCAAGTGGCTCTCCGGCATCACCGTCACCGACGAGGTCCGGCCGGGCTACTGGGAGGAGCGCGGCTACGACGTCGACGCCTGGGTGGGCCGCTCGAACGGACGGGACGATGACCCTACGAGCTGACACGCCCCCGGCCACGGCGGAGGTCCGGCGCTTCAGCACCGCACAGCGCTGGATCCACCGCACCACGGCCGCGCTGATGGGCGTCTGCGTCGCCACGGCCGCCTGCCTCTACGTCCCCCAGCTCGCCGAACTCGTCGGACGCCGCGACCTGCTCGTCACCGTGCACCAGTGGTCGGGTCTCGCCCTGCCCGTCCCCGTCCTGGCCGGCCTCGCCTCCCGGGCGTTCCGCGCCGACCTCGGCCGCCTCAACCGTTTCGGCCCGCACGACCGCACCTGGCTGCGCGCCGCCCTGCACCGCGACAAACGCCCCGCGTCCCGCCCCGCGGCCAAGTTCAACGCCGGGCAGAAGCTCTACGCCGCCTGGATCGCCGGCGCCACGCTGGTCATGCTCGCCACGGGCCTGATGATGTGGTTCACCCACCTCACCCCCCTGCTCTGGCGCACCAGCGCGACCTTCGTCCACGACTGGCTGGCCCTCACCATCGGCATCGTCCTGGCCGGCCACATCGGCATGGCCCTGGCGGACCCGGAATCCAGACGGGGCATGCGCACAGGCAAGGTGCCCAGAGACTGGGCGGAGCGAGAGCACCCCCTATGGCGCCCTTAGTGCTCCCCCCTCAGGGGCGCGGGGAACTGCGCGATCAGCCACGATGCTCCCGCACTTCGCAAGGCGCCCGCAGTTCCTCACCCCTGGGGCGCGGGGAACTGCGCGAACAACCACAGCGCACCCGCACCCGCCCGACGACGCACACCCCTACGACGAAGCCGCGAAATCCAACAGCACCTTGCAGGACCGACTCCGATCAGCGGCCAGCGCGAACGCCGACTCGGCCTCCCCCACGGGAACCACCGCACTGATCAGCCCGTCGAACGCCGCCTCCGTACCCAGCAAAACCAACGCCTCGTCGAACTCCCCGTCGAAGCGGAACGCCCCCCGCAGCTCGATCTCCCGGCTCACCACCAGATTCCCGGCGAACGGACTGTGCCCCGCCGGCAACATCCCCAGCTGCACGACGGTCCCGCCCCGCCGCACCCGCCGCAGACACGTGTCGAGCCCCGCGGCCACCCCGGACGCCTCGACGGCCACGTCGACCTCGTCCGGCCAGCCACGGTCATCGGCATCATCGGCCCGTACGATCGTCCCCGCCCCGGCGATCCGCCCGTACTCCAACGCCTCGGGCAGCAGATCCGACACCGTCACGTGCGCGGCCCCGGCCGCCTTCGCCGCCGCGACCACCAGGCACCCGATCGGCCCGGCGCCCGTCACCAGCACATGCCGCCCCGCGATCCCCCCGGCCCGCCGCACGGCGTGCAGGGCGACCGCCAAGGGTTCGGCCAGGGCCGCACGCCGCAGCTCCAGTCCGGCGGGCAGCGCCCGCAGCTGCCCGGCGGGCACGACCACCTGCTCCGCGAAACCCCCCTGCACATGCGGAAACCGCGCCGCGCTCCCGAGATACCGGGTGTCGCGGCAGACGTTGCGCATCCCGGCCGCGCACTCCGCACACACCCCGCACGGAGTTGCCGGATGCACGGCGACCGCGCTGCCCGGAGCCGGCCCCGCGGCACCGGTGCCGTACTCCACCACCGTCCCCACGACCTCGTGCCCGAGCACCATCGGCTCCCGCAGGCGGAAGTCACCGACCCCGCCGTGCCGCCAGTAGTGCAGATCGGACCCGCACACCCCGCCGTACCGCACGGCGACCAGCGCCTGCCCCGGCCCGGGTCGCGGCACCGGCAGCTCCGCCACCCGCAGTTCGCGCCGACCGTGGATCACACAACCCCGCATCACGCCACCTCCCGGCAGGTCACAGCACGCTCGTCATACCGCCGTCGACATACAGCACCTGCCCGTTGACGAAGTCCGCCGCGGGGGAGGCGAGGAACAGCACTCCGCCCACCAGGTCCTGCGTGCGCCCCCAGCGCCCGGCCGGGGTGCGCCGACGCACCCAGGCGCTGAACTCCTCGTCCTCGACCAGCGGCCGGGTCAGCTCGGTCTCGATGTAGCCCGGCCCCAGCCCGTTGACCTGCACCCCGTACGGTCCCCAGTCCGCGCACATGCCCTTGGTGAGCATCTTCAGCGCGCCCTTGGCGGCCGCGTACGGCGCGATTCCGGGCCGTGCCACCTCGCTCTGCAGCGAGCAGATGTTGATGATCTTCCCGTGGCCGCGTTCCGTCATCCGGCGCGCCGCCTCCCGGCCGACCAGGAAGGCACTGGTCAGGTTGGTGTCCAGGATCCGGTGCCAGTCGGAGTCGGTGAACTCCAGCAGCGGGGCGCGCAGTTGCATGCCCGCGTTGTTGACCAGGATGTCGAGCGGGCCCACCCGCTCCTCGACCTCGGCGACCCTCGAGGCCACCGACGGTCCGTCGGTCACGTCGAACGCGGCCGTGCGCACCCGGTCGCCGGGCAGCGTGGCGGCGGCCTCGGCGAGCCGGTCCTCGTCTCGCCCGTTCAGCACGACCGTGCAGCCGGCCTCCGCGAGACCGCGCGCCAGGGCGAGTCCGATGCCCCGGCTGGAGCCGGTCACCAGGGCGGTACGGCCGCCGATGTCGAAGAGGGGGTGAGCCGTCATCGCCGTACTCCTAGATCACGAGTGACAACAGCAGGACCAGGCCGCCGGCGACCACCGAGATGATCGTCTCCATGACGGACCAGGTCTTGATGTTCTGGCCGACACTCAGCCCGAAGTACTCCTTCACCATCCAGAACCCGGCGTCGTTGACATGGCTGAAGAAGAGCGAGCCGGCGCCGATGGCGAGGACGAGCAGGGCGGCGTGCGTGGTCGACATGTCGGCCGCGAGCGGGGCGACCAGACCGGCCGCCGAGACCGTGGCCACCGTCGCCGAACCCGTCGCCAGGCGGATCACCACCGCGATCAGCCAGGCCAGCAGCAGGGCGGGAACGGCCCAGTCCTTGGAGATGTCCAGGACCATCTGGCCCACGCCGGTGTCGATCAGCGTCTGCTTGAAGCCGCCGCCCGCGCCGACGATCAGCAGGATGCCCGCGATCGGCATGAGGCTCTTCTCCACGAGCGGTGAGATCCGCTCCTTGGCGAACCCGGCGGGCCGCAGCAGCGTGAAGATGCCGAGCAGCACCGAGGCGAGCAGGGCGATCATGGGCGCGCCGATCACGTCGAAGACGCGCTGCACCGGGTTCTCCGGGTCGTCCACGACGATGTCGACCAGCGCCTTGGCCAGCATGAGGATCACCGGCAGCAGCACGGTGAAGAGCGTGGCGCCGAAGCCGGGACGCCTGTCGAGCTCCTCGGACGGGCGCTGCGGGATCATCTTCTCGGGGGCGGGCACGTCGACCCAGCGGGCGGCGTACTTCGAGAACAGCGGGCCGGCGATGATCACGGTGGGTATGGCGACGAGGACGCCGAGCGCCAGCGTCACGCCGAGGTCGGCCCCGACGGCGTCGATCGCGACCAGCGGGCCGGGGTGCGGCGGCACCAGGCCGTGCATCACGGACAGGCCCGCGAGCGCCGGGATGCCGATGCGCATCAGCGAGTAGTTGCCGCGCTTGGCGACCATCAGCACGACGGGGATCAGCAGCACGATGCCGACCTCGAAGAACAGCGGCAGTCCGATCACGGAGGCGATCAGCACCATCGCCCACGGCATCGACCGCCCGCCGGCCTTCTCCAGGATGGTGTCGACGATCTGGTCGGCGCCCCCGGAGTCGGCGAGCATCTTGCCCAGGATCGCCCCGAGGGCGATCAGCACCCCGACCCCGGCGACGGTGGTGCCGAGGCCGGCGCTGAAGCTCGTGAGCACCTTGTCCAGCGGTGCCCCGGCGATCGCGCCGAGCACCAGTGACCCGATGGTCAGGGACAGGAACGCGTGCAGCTTGAACCTGGTGATGAGCAGGACGATGACGGCGATGCCCGCCAGGACGGCGATGCCCAGCTGAGCGTGGCCGGCCGAGGTGATCGGCTCGGGTGCGTCCGCTGCCAGCATCTCGACGCTGAGTCTGGTCACGGGTGGGTTCCCTTGCGTTGGGGAGTAGGGGGAGGGAGACGGCCGGCTGGGGCTACTGCACGGGTTCGGGGAGGTCCTCCAGGGCGAGCGCCGCCCGCCGGGTGATCTCCTCCGGACTGCCCGAGACATTCACCTCGACGCCCGCCTCGTCCGCCTCCAGGGGCTGGAGCGTGGCGAACTGGGAGTCGAGCAGCGCCGTGGGCATGAAGTGCCCCTGCCGGTGCGACATCCGGTCCTCGATCAGCGCGCGGTCACCGGCGAGGTGCACGAAGACCACGCCGGGTGCGGCGGCCCGCAGCCGGTCGCGGTACGACCGCTTCAGCGCCGAGCAGCTGACCACCCCGCCGAGCCCCGCCCGGCCGTGCGCCCACGCGCCGATGGCGTCCAGCCACGGCTGGCGGTCCTCGTCGGTGAGCGGGGTACCGGCCGACATCTTGGCGATGTTGGCCTGCGGGTGGAAGTCGTCGCCCTCGGCGTACGGGACGCCGATCCGGGCTGCGAGCAGGGGACCGATGGTGGTCTTGCCGGTGCCCGCTACGCCCATGACCACGACGACGTGGGGGGTGTTCATCGCTGCCTCACTGTCTGCTGTCCGAGGTCGACACGTGATGTCGACGCAACTGAAACCCATTAGGTACGACTAATTCAAGAGCCCGTCATGAATAAGTCTGACTTTTTGTCTCCGTGATCTACCCCGTACGCTGAGTGCATGAGCACACCGGGCCGGGGGCTGCACGGCCATGTACTGGACACCCTGGGCCCCGAGATCACGGCGGGTGAGTACCCGCCGGGCAGTGTCCTGCGCACCGACGAGCTCGCCCAGCGTTTCGACGTGTCGCGCTCCGTGATGCGCGAGGCGGTCCGCGTCCTGGAATCCATGTACCTGGTCGAGTCCCGCCGCCGCGTCGGCGTGACGGTCCGCC
Source organism: Streptomyces sp. NPDC047880 (assembly GCF_040706515.1). Classification (NCBI taxonomy): domain Bacteria; kingdom Bacillati; phylum Actinomycetota; class Actinomycetes; order Kitasatosporales; family Streptomycetaceae; genus Streptomyces; species Streptomyces sp. NPDC047880. The sequence continues at coordinate 142,571 of NZ_JBEZOK010000022.1, forward strand.
CGAGGTCCGAGTGGAACGTCTACGACCCGCAGGTCATCCGCTGGCGCCTGGCCGGCGCGGACCGGCCCCGGCAGCTGCGGTCCCTCACGGTGCTGCGCTCGGCCGTCGAACCCGTCGCGGCCGGCCTCGCCGCCCGGCACGCCACGGCCGAGCAGTGCGCCGAGCTCACCGAATGCGCCCTCGGCATGGTCGCCCACTCACGCGGCCACAAGCTGGAGGGCTACCTCCTGCACGACGTCGCCTTCCACCGCGTCATCCTGGAGGCTTCCGGCAACGAGATGTTCGCCCGCCTCGGCGACGTCGTCGCGGAGGTCCTGACCGGCCGCACCCAGCACGACGTGATGTTCGAGGACCCCGACCCGGCCGCCGTCACCCTGCACGTCCAGGTCGCCGAGGCGGTCCGCGCGGGCGACGCCGCCCGGGCGGAGGAACTGACCCGCGAGATCACGGTCGGCGCCCTCCAGGAACTCGACATCCTGGCGCCGTAGCCCCGGCCGGGGGCCGGCACTTCGCGTCGTCCCGCTGTTGCTGCTCCCCGTTACGCCGGGAACTCCCCGTCGACGTACACCCAGGCCCCGTCGACCCGCTCGAACCGGCTCCGCTCGTGCAGGGACCCGCCCCGGTACGACGCCCGGAACTCCACCGTCCCGCTGGTGTGGAAGGCCGAGCCGCCGCTCGCGCCCAGGATCGCCAGTCCGGTCCACCGCATGCCCGGGTCCGGCTCCAGCGTCCCGGGCCGCGTCCGCGGATGCCAAGTTCGCAGCAGGTACGCCACGTCCCCCCGCACGAAGGCGCAGTAGCGCGACCGCATCAACGCCTCGGCGGTCGGAGCGGCGGCCGCCCCGGAGTGGAAGCGCCCGCAGCACGCCTCGTACGCCTCGGGGAGCCCGCACGGGCAGGAACGCCTGGTCATGGTCACCTCTCCGCGGAAACGCCCGAGGGCCGTGACCTCGCGGTCACGGCCCTCAGTTTCATGTGTCCGAGGGGGGACTTGAACCCCCACGCCCGATAAAGGGCACTAGCACCTCAAGCTAGCGCGTCTGCCATTCCGCCACCCGGACAAGGTGTCTGTCGCGTGGGTTATCCCCGCGGCGACGACGTAAACATTACCAGGCTTTCCGGGGTGGCCGATCACCCCCGTCCGCACCCCGGCAGGGCGTGAACGGCGTGTGACGGGCCTGTAGCGCTCTTGGGGCGCGGACCGGGGAGAGAGAGGATGAGGGGGACCCACCAGCAGTGACACCGGGAGGAAGCACGTGAGCGAGACGGACACGGCCAGGAGCGTCACCGGCGAGGACGAGGTCGTGGACCTCTGCCGCGAGCTGATCCAGATCGACACCAGCAACTACGGCGACCACTCGGGTCCCGGCGAGCGGAAGGCGGCCGAATACGTCGCAGAGAAGCTCGCCGAGGTCGGGCTCGAACCGCAGATCTTCGAGTCCCACCCGGGCCGCGCCTCCACGGTGGCCCGGATCGAGGGCGAGGACCCCTCCCGGCCCGCGCTCCTCATCCACGGCCACACCGACGTCGTCCCGGCCAACGCCGACGACTGGACCCACCACCCCTTCTCCGGTGAGGTCGCCGACGGGTGCGTATGGGGCCGCGGGGCCGTCGACATGAAGGACATGGACGCGATGACCCTCGCGGTGGTCCGCGACCGGCTGCGCAGCGGGCGCAAGCCCCCGCGGGACATCGTCCTCGCCTTCCTCGCCGACGAGGAGGCGGGCGGCACCTACGGGGCCAAGCACCTCGTGCGCAAGCACCCCGAGCTGTTCGAGGGCGTCACCGAGGCGATCAGTGAGGTGGGCGGGTTCTCGTTCACCGTCAGCGAGCAGCGGCGGCTCTATCTGATCCAGACGGCCGAGAAGGGCATGCACTGGATGAAGCTCACCGTGGCCGGCACGGCCGGGCACGGATCGATGATCCACCGGGACAACGCGATCACCGAGCTGTCGGAGGCCGTGGCGCGGCTGGGGCGGCACAAGTTCCCGGTGCGGGTCACCAAGACCACCCGCGCCTTCCTCGACGAACTCGGTGACGCGCTCGGCACCGAACTCGACGCGGAGGACATGGAGTCGACCCTCGCGAAGCTGGGCGGCATCGCCAAGCTCATCGGCGCGACCCTGAGCAACACGGCCAACCCGACGCAGCTCGGCGCCGGTTACAAGGTCAACGTCATCCCGGGCGAGGCGACCGCCCACGTCGACGGACGGTTCCTGCCCGGCCACGAGGAGGAGTTCCTCGCCGACCTCGACCGGATCCTCGGCCCGAACGTGCGGCGCGAGGACGTCCACGCCGACAAGGCCGTGGAGACCACCTTCGACGGTGCGCTGGTGGGGGCGATGCAGTCCGCGCTGCTGGCGGAGGACCCGACCGCCAAGGCGATCCCCTACATGCTCTCCGGCGGGACGGACGCCAAGTCGTTCGACGACCTGGGCATCCGCGGCTTCGGCTTCGTGCCGCTGAAGCTGCCGCCGGAGCTGGACTTCGCCGGCATGTTCCACGGCGTGGACGAGCGGGTGCCGGTGGAGGGCCTGCGGTTCGGTGTGCGGGTGCTCGACCGTTTCATCGACTTGTCCTGAACGGGCGCCGGGGAACCGTGGTATTCGGTCGCGCGTGCGGGATCGACTGGGAAGAGTGAATGCGCCGATAAGCTCGTAGCCTCATTACTCCCTCCTCGTTACAGGTAATGCGATCGCAAGATGGGTCGCTTTGCTAACTAGGAGGATTAATGATCAAGAAGGTCGTCGCTGCTGCTGCCGCCACCGGTGGACTGGTTCTCGCGGGTGCGGGCCTGGCCGTCGCCGACTCGGGTGCTCAGGGTGCCGCCGTGCACTCCCCGGGCGTCCTGTCGGGCAACGTTGTCCAGGCGCCCGTTCACGCCCCGGTGAACGTCTGCGGCAACACGGTCTCGGTGATCGGGCTGCTGAACCCCGCCTTCGGCAACACCTGCATCAACAAGTGATGCTTTCCCCTCGGTGAGGGGAGTCCAAAGCCATCGGTCCCGGAGAGCGTGCCAAGCACTCCGGGACCGAACGCTTCTTTCGGGGAATTCAAGAAGAATTCGAGACAGGGTCGAAGGCAGGTATTCAGTAAATGCGACAGGTCACCCGCAAGGGTCTGATGACCGTGGCGGCCGCGACCGGCGTGATCGCCGCGGCGGGCGGCTCCGCCCACGCCGACTCGGGCGCCCAGGGCGCGGCGTCGGGCTCGCCCGGCGTGCTGTCCGGAAACTCCGTGCAGGCGCCGGTGTACGCGCCGGTCAACGTGTGCGGGAACACCGTCAACGTCGTCGGTGTGCTCAACCCGTCGGTGGGCAATTCCTGCGCCGCCAAGGGCGGTGGACCGTCTTCGGGGGGGTACGGCGACCAGGGCGGTCACGGCGGTACCCACGCGGGCGGGCACGCCACCGACTCGCCCGGAGCCGGCTCGGGCAACCACGTCCAGGCGCCGGTCCACGTACCGGTGAACGTCTGCGGCAACAGCGTCGACGTCATCGGCGTCGCCAACCCCAGCACGGGCAACGACTGCTCCAACGGCGGTGCCCACCACGGCACCCCGCCCGGTGGCGGCCACGAAACCCCGGGCGAGCCCGGCGGCTCCGGCAACCCCGGTAACCCGGGGAACCCCGGCAACCCGGGTGAACCCGGCAACCCGGGGAACCCCGGCAACCCGGGTGAACCCGGCAACCCGGGGAACCCCGGCAACCCGGGCCCCGGGACGCCGGGTCACCCCGGAAACCCCGGTGAGCCCGGACACCCCGGCACCCCGGACACCCCGCCCGGCACCGGCGGCGAGTCCCCCGGCGGCTCCTCGCACGGCAACAAGCCGGGCGGCCGGCTGGTCACCCAGCCCGACGGCGATGCCCAGCTCGCCAGCACCGGCAGCGACCTGCCGCTCGGCCTGGTCCTCCCGGCCGGCGCCGGCGCGCTGCTCGCGGGCGCGGTCCTCTACCGCAAGGCACGCGCCTCGGCCTGACCCCCCCGCACAACGGAGCGGGCCCCGCCGACGCGGGGCCCGCTCCGTCATGTGTCTTCTTCCCGTGCTCCGTCTTCGCTCACCACGTGGCCCGCACCTGGCGGATGATCCGTCGGCGCAACCGCACCCTGCGGCTGCCGTCACGCAGCAGGCTCAGACGGTACAACTCCCAGTGTCCGTACTCCGCGTGGTCCGTCAGCAGACGTGCCGTTTCCTTGCGGGAGACCCCGCGCGGCACGTACACGTCGACAAATTCGTATTCCGGCATCGCATCTATTGTGCGGGCTGGGCCCCGGTACGGATAGCGTCTGCACTATGTCTGATGCTGCGCAGCCCACCGCTGCCGAGGTACGCGCCGCCGCCGAGGCGGTGAAGACCGCGCTCGACCGCCACCTGGCCGCTGTCGAACGCAGGTCGGGGGAGGACGACCCGGCCGTCTACGAGGCGTTCAACCAGCTGGCCGCGGCCGCAGAGGTGTACGACGAACTGCTCTACGACCGCTATGACGAGGTCACACCCTTCGAGATCCCCGGCGCCGAGGACGCGCTGCCCCCGTACACCGGACCAGAGGAACCGAACGCGCTGAGCGTCCTGATCCGCCGCGACTACGCGGTCGCCGAACCGCAGCGCCTGCTCGCCCAGGCGCAGCGGATCGAGGCCGCGGAGGGTGACGACGGCACTCCGGCCTCCGGGACGGTGCACGGGGCGCTCGGGCTGCTCTTCGGGGAGTTCGAGCCCGACGAGATCGCCTCCCGGCACAAGGAGTTCGGGCTGGAGGAGGGCGACTCCACGCTCTGGGTGACGGCGGCGGACGAACCGGCCGAGCCCGGTGAGTGGCTGGAGGAGCCGTTCGAGCAGGTCGATCCGCAGCAGGTGGTCTGCCGTTTCGACGTCAGCGCCGTCTTCGACGACGAGATCGACGACGTCGACGATGACGAGGACGACGAAGACGGCGAGGACGGCGACGGTTTCGAGGACGATGCCGTCGGCGACCTGGACGAAGACGAGGACCTGGAGCCGCTGGACGCGGACCGCCGCTGAGCGCACACGCCGGCGATCACAGGGGTGGGGGTCAGGAGCGACGGCTCCTGACCCCCACCCCCGTCACGTGCCGCTGATCTGAGGCGCGAGCAGCACCGGAAGCCGGGTCGTGCGCGGCTTCGCCGGAACCTCGGCCACGGCACGGGGCAGCGCCTGTTCCACCCCGTGCACCACCGACAGATGCCGGTCGGCCCGCCCGAACGCCGTGTACACCCAGGGCCGGCTGAGTGCCTGCGCCGCGTCGCCGGGCAGTACCACGACCACCGCGGGCCACCGGCTCCCCACGGCCTGGTGCGCGGTCAGCGCCCACCCGTGCCGTACCGACTGCTCCACGCGCTCCTTCGGGACGACGAAGGTCTCGCCCTCGCACGACAGGTGCAGTCCCTCGGCGTCCGCGGTCACCACATGGCCCGGCAGGGCACGGCCCGGAACGGGGGAGTAGACGATCCGGTCACCGGGGTCGAAGCCGCCGAAGCGGCCCGGGCCCGGATTGAGTCGCTCCTTCAGCGCGGCGTTCAGCACCCGCGTCCCCACGGCCCCGCCGTGCCCGGGGGTGATCACCTGCGTCTGTGCGGCCGGCACACCGATCGCCCGCGGCACGGAGTCCACGACGAGCTGCACCGTCCGGTGCACGGCCTCGCCCGCGTCCCGCACCGGCACGATCACGATCTCCTTGCCGGGGGCCTCGACCTGGTTCAGCTCGCCGACGCCGACACCGGAGACCAGCTCGCCCAGCGGCCCGGGATCCGGCCGCCGTGAGGCCACCTGGGGGCAGATCCGCGCCGCGAGCAGATCCGCGAACACCCGGCCCGGCCCCACCGACCACAACACCGCCGGATCGCCCGACAGGACCAGGCGGGCCCCGTCCGGCATCGACTCGGTCAGCAGAGCCGCCGTCTCGACGTCCAGCTGGGGCGCGTCGAGCACGACGAGCAGGTCGAGATCGAGGGCGCCGTCCGCGTCCCGGCCGGGACCTTCGCGGCCGGCGAGCAGCCCGGAGACGGTGGCGACGGGGAGGCCGGTGCCCGGACCGTCGGCCGTCCCGGGGCGGTCCGGTGCGTCCCCGGCGGGCGTGCCGGGCTGCCGGGAGGCGTCTGCCCCGTCCGCCGGCCCGCCGGTCCGTCGCAGCAGGGCCGCGAAACGGGTACGGCCGAGCGGGCCGTGCGTGGCAGCCCAGGCCCGCAGCCCGAGCGAACGCGCGGCGTCCAGCAGCGCCGCGGGCTCGGCCAGGGACGCCTCCCCGCCGGTGTGCAGCACCAGGCCCTGACCGGCCGCCGCACGGATCAGCTCCGCCGTGGAGCCCCGGGCCGCCGCGGCGGCCCGTTCCCAGTCCGCTGCCGAACCGTCCTGCTTGGGCGTCGAGTTGACCAGCCGGGCCAGGCCGTCGGCCAGGCTCTCCTCCGCCAGCGCGTACCGCTCCAGCCCGACGAGGACGCGGACCGGACGCTCCTCGTCGTCCTGCTCGCCCTCTTCGTCCGTCCGGGCCGGAGCACCGGCCTCCTCCAAGGCGTCCTGGAAGACCAGGGCCTCGCCCTCCGCGATCGCGCCCTGCACGGCACCTTCGGGCTCCGGCACGCCGCGCTGTGCCAGGGCCGTGAGGAGCGCCGGCATCTCCAGGGCGGTGTGCCCGGCCAGCGCCGCCTGCTCCAGGAGCCAGCCGGTGACGGCCCGGCCGCGCCGCTCGTCGTCCGGGCCGCACTCGGCGCCGAGGAGCGCCCGTGCGAAACCGTCGGCCTGCTCGGGGCGCACGCCGGGGATCCGCAGCAACTGCCAGGGGTCGGCGCGCAGCTGTGCGTCCGCGCCCTCGCCCAGGGCCGCGGCGACCTGGGGCGCGAGCACCTCCGGGGCTCCGCCCTCGCCGAGCACCTGCCGGACGGCCTGCACCGCCTGGGGTGCGGGAGCAGTCTGCGCGACGACCGGCTCCGGTGTCACCGGCTGCGTCCGCGGCTCCGGCTCGGGGGCGGAGCGGCGGGGGGCGGGCCGGGGCTCCTCGAACACCGTGGCCTCCGGCTTCTCGCCGCTCTCGACGGCCCGTACGGCCGCGAGCAGATCGGCGGCCTTGCCGCTCAGCTTGGTGCCGCTGCGGATCGGGCCCTTCCGCCCGGCCTTGCGCTGCTCGATGCGCTCCCGCTCGGCCTGCTGGGCCCGAAGCTCGGCCTCCGCTTCGGAAATCTGCCCGGCGTCAGCGTCACCTGCGTCACTGTTCTGCGCCCCGGCGGTCCGCCCGGCGTCACCGTCACCGTCACCGTCGCCGTCGCCTGCGTCACTGCTCTCCGCCCCGGCGGTCCGCCCGGCGTCCGGGTCACCGCTCTCCGCTGGGGAAACCTGCCCGGCGCCCTGGTCACTGCGCTGCGCTGCGGCTGGACCTCCGGCCTCCGCGTCGCCGCTCTCCGCCCCGGCCATCTGCCCGGCCTCCGCGTCACCGCCCCCGGTGCCGGGCGTCTGCTCGGGACCGGGCTCGTCGGGGCTACCGGTCCTGTCGGCCTGTGCGGCGTGTGCGGTTTCGGCGCCCGGCGTCCCCGGCTCGGTGTCCTCCGTGGTCTCGGGCTCCGTGCTCACAGCGTGCTCCAGTCGTGATCGGGATAGCGGTGCACGGGCGCCGACACATCGTCGAGCGCCCGGCAGATCTCGTCAGGAAGACTAAGGGTCTCCACTGACAATGCCGCCGTGAGCTGCTGCGCGTTGCGCGCGCCGACGATCGGGGCGGTGACGCCGGGCCGGTCGCGCACCCACGCCAGGGCCACCTGGAGCGGCGTCACCGCAAGCCCGTCGGCCGCGGTGGCCACGGCGTCCACGATGCGGCTCGCCGTGTCGTCGAGGTACGGCGCGACGAAGGGCGCGAGGTGCTCGGAGGCACCGCGTGAATCCGGTGGCATCGAGTCGCCCCGGTACTTGCCCGTCAGCACTCCGCGCCCGAGCGGCGAGGAGGGCAGCAGTCCTATCCCCAGGTCCATGGCGGCCGGCAGCACCTCCCGCTCCACACCGCGCTGGAGCAGGGAGTACTCCAGCTGCGTCCCGGCCAGCCGGGTCCGGATGCCCGGGGCCGCCAGCTGCCAGGTCGCGGCCTTGGCCAGCTGCCAGCCGCAGAAGTTGGAGACGGCCGCATAGCGCGCACGCCCACTGGAGACCGCCAGGTCGAGCGCCTGGAGGGTCTCCTCCAGAGGGGTCTGTGGGTCGAAGGCGTGTACGTGCCACAGGTCGACGTAGTCCGTGCCGAGCCGGGAGAGCGAGGCGTCCAGCGCGGCGAGCAGATGGCCGCGGGAGCCGTCGAAGCGGCGGTCGGGGTCCGGCACGCTGCCGGCCTTGGTCGAGACGACCAGGTCCCGGCGGGGCACCAGCCCTTCCATGAGCCTGCCGAGCAGGTACTCGGCCTCCCCGTCCCCGTACACGTCCGCGGTGTCGACGAGGGTCCCGCCCGCTTCCCAGAACGTCTTCATGAGGTCCGCGGCGTCGTGCTCGTCGGTGTCCCGCCCCCAGGTCAGGGTGCCGAGTCCGATGCGGGACACACGAAGGCCGGTGCGGCCGAGATGCCTCTGCTCCATGAACGCCGAGATTACTGGCCAGAACCTGCCGTGTGAGTGGCCGCGGACGACGGATTTCCGGAGGCGGCCGGCCGATTGCCGAGCACCGGCCGCCCGCCTCCGTCCTCGGCGGTCACCTCCCCGTTTCCGGCACCCCCCCTTCCGGCACCGGCCGCCCGCCGCCGTCCTCGGTCAGCACCTCCCGTCCGACACCAGCAACCCCTTGTTCGCGCCCGCCGTCCGGCTCACCACGGCCGGTACGCACCCCGCCGCGTCGAGGGCGTAGGAGTAGGGGATGGCGACCGTGGTGTTCGACTTCGGGTCCGGGCCGGCCGGATGGTTCTCACCGCCGGGGGCGGACCAGGTCACGTTGTCGAAGATGTTGCCCCCGACCTGCCAGTACCCGGCCTCGTCGGTGTAGAAGGTCCCGAGGACGTCCTTGGAGTCCTCGAAGTAGTTGTTGTCCACCTTGGCGCGGGCGCCGGCCCGGGAGTTGATGCCGGACTCGTTGAGGCGCGCGTAGTGGTTGTTGTAGAGGTGAGCGATGCCGCCGCGCAGCAGCGGGGCGCGGGAGTCGATGTTCTCGTACCGGTTGTGGTGGTACGTGATGTAGCCGTTCGACCGGTCGCTCTCGCTGTTCCCGACCAGGCCGCCCCGGCCGGAGTTGCGCAGCACGCTGTAGGACAGCGTCACGTACTGGGTGTTGTCCTTGAGGTCGAACAGCCCGTCGTAGCCCTCCGGCTCGCCGCCCGACGCCTCCAGGGTCGTGTGGTCGATCCAGACGTTGCGGACGTCGCGCTCGATGCCGATGGCGTCCCCGCCGTTGGACGTGGGGGAACCCGACTTCTTGACGTTCCGCACGGTCACGTTCTGGACGACGATGTTCTTCGATTCGCGGATGTGGATGCCCAGTTGATCGAAGAGGGCGCCGCCGCCGACCCCGACGATCGTCACGTTGCTGACCTTCTTCAGCTCGATCACGCCGTCCGCGGTGTCGCAGCTGCCACCCGACACCTTCTTGGTGTTGGCGTGGTTGATGGTCCCGGTGACCTCGATGGTGATCGGGGTGCTCGCGCTCGCCCGGCCGCACAGCGCCCGGTGGATCGCCGTTCCCGTCGTCGCCCGGACCGTCGCGCCTCCTGCGCCGCCGGTCGTCCCGCCGTTCTGGGCCGCGTAACCGGTTGCAGTGCCGGCCGCCGCCGCGGCCTCGGGCGCCGTGCCGAGTGTGCCCAGCGCTGCCGCGAGGATCGCTGCGGCCGACGCCGCGCGGAGCCCCAGGGGGAGTGCTCGCTTCATCCTTGCCTCTCCGTCCGTCTTCGGAAGGTGGGTGCTGGAAAGCGCTTTCCATGCCGAAAGGTAAGAACGTGCCGTGGACGCGTCAATGGTCGCGACCATGATTTCTGTTCATCCACGTAGACAATGCGTCGGCGGTGGCCGTGTACCTGCCCCCGGCCCGCGCGCTAGGGTGCCCGCACAGGCACGTTACTGATCAGTAAGGGGATGTGGCATGCAGCTCGGTATCAACCTCGGCTACTGGGGTGCGGGAATGGACGCGGACAACCTGGCCGTCGCTCAGGAGGCCGACCGGCTCGGCTACGCCGTCTGCTGGGCCGCCGAGGCCTACGGCTCCGACGCCGCCACCGTGCTGAGCTGGGTAGCCGCCCAGACCGAGCGCATCGACGTCGGCTCGGCCATCTTCCAGATCCCGGCCCGCCAGCCCGCGATGACGGCCATGACCGCCGCCACCCTCGACTCCCTCTCCGGCGGCCGATTCCGCCTCGGCCTCGGTGTCTCCGGCCCGCAGGTCTCCGAGGGCTGGTACGGCGTCAAGTTCGACAAGCCGCTCGCCCGCACCCGTGAGTACGTCGAGATCGTCCGCAAGGCCATGACCCGCGAGCGCCTGTCCTACGAGGGACAGCACTGGACCCTGCCCCTGCCCGGCGGTCCCGGCAAGCCCATCAAGCTCACCGTGCACCCGCAGCGCGAGCACATCCCGCTGTACATCGCCGCGATCGGCCCGAAGAACCTCGAGCAGACCGGCGAGATCGCCGACGGCGCCCTGCTGATCTTCCCCTCCGCCGAGCACCTGGAGGACACCACGATCACGCACCTGCGCGCCGGGCGCGAGAAGGCCGGCAAGACCCTCGACGGGTTCGACGTCTGCCCGACCCTGCCGCTCGCCGTCGGCGACGACAAGGACGTGGCCGCGCTCGCCGACACCTTCCGCCCCTACACCGCGCTGTACGTCGGCGGCATGGGCAGCCCCAAGCAGAACTTCTACAACCAGCTCGCCCAGCGCATGGGCTACGAGCGGGAAGCCGCCGAGATCCAGAGCAAGTACCTCTCCGGCGACAAGCAGGGCGCCGCGGCCGCCGTACCGCACGACCTGATCGACAAGACGACACTGCTCGGTTCCGTCGACCGGATCGCGGACCGGATGAAGGCCTACGCCGCGGCCGGGGTCACCACCCTCTCGCTCGCACCGGCGGGCTTCACGCTCGACGAGCGGCTCGCCTCCCTCAGGGCCGGCACGGAGGCCCTGGAGCGCGCCGGGCTCGCCTGACGGCTTCGACGGTCGCGCGTCCCAAGTTCCGCGGCCGTGGTGGGGGCTCGGGGGTCTTCCCCGCCACGGCCGTCACGCGGAACAACGCGCCGGGGCCGCCCTCGGTTACGGCACAGCGGCCTCTTTGCCGACCGGGGCCCCGCGGCCCCCGCATCCTCCATTCGGCGGAGTTGTCCCTCACACCTGTTGCAGCGCCCCCCACCCCGCACTTGACTCGTTCTTCGCGGAAACCTGCGGAATGTCGCAGTACGCCCACGCGCGCGGGAGAGGTGCCCACGATGCTTTCGGCCAAGAGTCTGTTCCAGGAGATCCTCGACAACGACGAGTCCTTCGCCCTGTTCTGCTCCATCGCCGCGAGCGGTGAGTCCCAGGGCGGCTGGGAGAACGCCCGGATCGCCGCCCTCGTGCCCGAGGCCGAGCGAGAACTCGCCCCCAAGATCAGCCGGCACGGCGCCGACGAGGACAAGCACGGCCGGATCTTCAGCGCCCTCATGAAGAAGCGCGGCCTCGACCCCGTGCCGGTCCCGCCCGAGACCGACTACACCATGCTCCTGGAGAAGAACGGCATCGGCCTCGCGCACGAGCAGCTGAGGCGCGACGAGCGGCTCACGGTCCAGGACATCGTCACCTACCTCTCGCACAGCCGGGTCACCGAGCAGCGCGCCTCGGAGCAGATGGACCTGCTCCGCAAGCACTTCGCCGACCACCCCGACGTCGGCCGCGCGGTCAAGCAGATCTCCAACGACGAGGACAACCACCTCGCCTACTGCCACGAGGAGCTGCTGCGCTTCGCCTACGCGGGCCACGGCCGGGCCATCCAGCGCACCCTGCGCGCGTGCGCGCTCGCCGAGATCCGGATCTACCGGGACGTCAGTCTCGCCGTGATGGCGCACATGGGCCGCATCCTCGGCTGGTCCAGGGCCAAGTCGGCCGTGCTCGCGGCGGGCATCCACGCGATGTACGCCTACGAACGCATGGGCGGATGGCGCCGGATGGTGTCGCTGACGCCGCCCGAGCGCCGCAACGCCCTCGGCGGCCCCGCGACCCCGGAACCCGAGTTCGCCTGAACCGGCCCGCCCAGGTCGTGTCCGCAAAGTCCCGCCTGCGGCGGACACGACCTGGTGCCGCGGCAGGCGACGTTCGCCCCGTCGCGACCAAACGCTGCCTGCCGCGGCACTAGGGTCCGTCTTCAAAGATCGCTAGATGGTGGATCATGGTGGCGTGGTACGCCGTCATGAACTCACGGACCAGGAGTGGGAGTTACTCGCTC
>NZ_JBEZOK010000023.1:0-147435 GCF_040706515.1 Streptomyces sp. NPDC047880
CCTCGTACTTGGGCGTACTCGGGCTTTCGGCCGGTGCGGCGAGAGGGCGTGCCGGGCGTCGCGACGGGGCGAACGTTGCCTGCCGCGGCACTGGCACCGCGGCGGAGCGCACGGTGCCTGCCGGCACCCCCTAGGACCGTCGCGCGTCCAGCAGTTCGACCACGCCCGTCCCGTCCTCGTCCCCGTGCCCCTGCGCGAGCCTGCGCTCCATGAGCCGCATGTACGGCGTCAGCAGCTCCGGGCTGACCCCCTGTTCCTCGGCCGTGCGCAGCAGGGTGGCGTTGCCCGCGACCTGCATCGCGAGGTTGGAGACGACGTCGCGGGTGTAGTCGCCGCTGTGGAGCCCTTCGGCGCTCTGGTGCGCGGCCGGGGCCATCGCGGTGAGCCAGTCCACGAGCAGCGGTGCGAAGTCCTTCGGCGCGATGTCCTCCGGGCGGATCAGCGCGAAGGCGTGGGCGACGCCCGCGAACATGCCGCTCATCGCGCTCAGCAGCGCCACGTCGTGCAGCGCGGCGAAGCCCGGGTCGGCCCCGACGTAACGGGTGCCGGCCGGGACGGCGAGCGTGTCGCGGTGCTCCTCGAACAACTCGGCCGAGCCGCTGTAGAGGACGTAGCCGCCGGAGCCCGGGGCGCCGATCATCGGGGGGACGGCCATGATCCCGGCGCCCAGGAAGCGGGCGCCGCGCTCCCCGGCCCAGGCGGCGCGCGCCCGGTCCTGGGCCGGGGAGCCGGTGGTGAGGTTCACCAGGTCCCGCCCGGCGAGTGAGGTCCCGTCCAGGGCCTCGCCCACGGAGGCGTCGTCCAGCAGACAGGCGATCACGAGCCGGTTCGCGGCCACGGCCTCGGCGGCGCTCGCGGCGAGGGTGGCGCCCTCGGCGGCGAGTGGCTCGGCACGGGCGGCGGTGCGGTTCCAGACGGTCACCTCGTGCCCGGCGGCCAGCCAGACACGGGCGAGGGCGGTGCCCATGGCACCGGTGCCGAGAAGGGTCAGAGGAGTGCGGGGAGCAACTGCGGTGTCGGTCATGCCGTTTAGGCTCGTCGCAGGGGAAGCACCCGCTCAAGTACGCACTTCATAGTGGGTGGTTACTCCGGGGGAAGGGTGCAGGCAGCGCAAGGGGAGGGGCGGCATGGGGACGACCGGGCGGCGGCCGGGGGCGTACGTGTGCGGGATCGACGCCGCGATGGACGTGATCGGCGGCAAGTGGAAGGTGCTGATTCTCTGGGCGCTGAACGAGCGGCCGTGCCGCTTCGGGGAGCTGCGCCGCGAACTGCCCGGCGTCACCGAGAAGGTGCTCGCCTCGCACCTGCGGGAGATGGAGGCCGACGGTCTGGTGCACCGGGAGGCGTACGACGAGGTGCCGCCGCGGGTGGAGTACTCGCTGACGCCCCGGGGCGTGTCCCTGAACGAGGCGCTGGAACCGCTGGGGGCCTGGGGGCGGGCCCATGTCCTGGGTGTGTCACCGGCTGCCGGTCAGGTGCGCGAAGACGACGACGTTCCCCTGGTACCCGGTGCCGCGTGAGTACCCGCCGCCGCAGGTGATGACCCGCAGTTCGGGGCGGCGGGCGGCGCCGTAGACCTTCTCGTCGGGGAAGTCCTTCGCGGCGTACACCTCGACGGCGTCCACGGTGAACACCGCGACGCCGCCGTCCCGCCGGTCCACCTCGACGGTGCTGCCCCGGGCCAGGGCGCCGAGGTCGTAGAAGACGGCGGGGCCGTCGGCGTTGTCGACGTGCCCGGCGACGATCGCCGTGCCCGGTTCACCGGGGGTGGTGCCGGCCTCGTACCAGCCGGCGAGGTTCTCGTCCGCCGCGGGCGGTACGTCGAGGCTGCCCGTCCTCGTCAGGCCGAGCCCGGTCAGCGGGGCGTCCACCCGGATCGCCGGGATGCGGATCCGGTCGGGCGGCGAGGGCGGCAGCGCGGGTACGGCGGGCCGCTCACCGGCCCGGCCGTCCAGCCCTGCGCCGTCCACCCCGGCCCGGGCCTGCGCGGCGGAGGGCTGCGGCGGCGCGTGTGTCCCGGCGGCGTCGCGCAGCAGCCACACCCCCGAGCACAGGGCGAACACCGTGACGGCCGCCATGGCCGCGTTGGCGGGGCTGCGGACCCCACTGCCGAACCCGGGGAACCTGCGCACACCCACCCCTTTCTGAGCTGCGGCCCCGTACCCCCCTCCGGGCCGCGAGGGGCGTCGGACCCGGAGGGGGAGGGGACATGCGGTACCGGCGACGGACAGCGGAGGGTGTCCGTCAGATCCCGTCGCCTCTCGCCCGGCGATGCAGGAGCCAGGTACCGCCCGCGGCGGCGACGGCGAGGGCCGCCACACCGGCCGCGGTCTGCACGGGATCGGGGCCCAGGGCGCCGCCGACCCCCGTCTTCACACTTCCTCGGGGATGGATCTGCCCGCGCACCGGCGTCAGCGTGACCACCAATTCCCCGGTGATCCGCCGGCCGCTGCCGCCGCAGGTCGCGGTGATCTCGTACGTGCCCGGCTGCGCGCTCGGCGGCACCCTGAACCGCCCGGTCGCGTCCTGCCCGTGCGGGTCCGGGACCAGGCTGAGGGAGCCCGCCCCGACCGCGCTGGCGTCACCCGTCACCGAGCCGCCGTCGCAGGCCGCCGTGCGCACCGTGACCCCGCCCCCGGGCACGGCCGACGCCGGGGACACCTCCAGACCGCCGCCCGACGTGCCGTACGCGGGAGCGGCGGCGAGGGCCGCGGCGGCGACGGTGAGCGCGGTGGCGGTCAGCTGCCGGGCGGTACGTCGCATCGGTGCTCCTTCGAGCGGGTGGGTCGTGCGCCTGCCCTTTTGAGGTAACGGGCAGCGGGTCGACCGCGCCCCCTGAGGGAGCGTCAGAATTGGGGTGAACGGGTGTCAGGGACAGGCGAACCGGGCTGCTCCTCACGGTCGTTTCGCCAGGTCACAGACGTGCGATGGGGTGGGCCGGGGAAATGCGCCGGGGGCGCGTGTGAACGGGTGACCCCGGCGTACGTATCGCCACTTGACCTCAACGATGGTTGAGGTACGAGGCTGTACCGCATGAACCCGACCGCCACCGCATCAGCCGCCGCCGCGACCGACCCGCTCCGTCTGACCCTCGTCGTGGGCAGCAACCGGCACGGCCGCTTCGGCCCCGTCGTCGCCGACTGGCTCCTCACCCGCATCCGGGACCGGGACGACCTGGTCGCCGAGGTCGTGGACGTCGCCGAGGCCGCGCTGCCCATGTCCCTGGAACCCACCCCGGAGGCGACCGCCGCACTGGGCGGCATCACCCCGAAGCTGGCCCGCGCGGACGCCTTCGTGGTCCTCACCCCCGAGTACAACCACTCCTTCCCGGCGGGCCTGAAGAACCTCGTCGACTGGCACTTCACCGAGTGGCAGGCCAAGCCCGTCGGCCTCGTCTCCTACGGCGGCCTGTCCGGCGGTCTGCGCGCCGTGGAACACCTGCGTCAGGTCTTCGCGGAGCTGCACGCCGTGACGGTCCGCGACACCGTCTCCTTCCACAACGCCGGCGCCGCCTTCGACGACCGGGGCGCCCTGCGCGACCCGTCCGGCGCGGACGCGGCGGCGAAGACCATGCTGGACCAACTGGTCTGGTGGGGGAGGGCGTTGCGGGAGGCCCGGGAGAGGCGGCCGTACGGGGGCTGAGCCCGCCGGGGTGCACACCCTTCCTGCGGCGCACCCCCATCCTGCGTCCCGCAGCGCTCCTGCGCCGAAGTCCTCACACCCGCGCCCGCCAGTCCCCGCCCGCGATCGCCCGCCCCCGGGCCCGCAGCCGCGCGGCGACGGCGGGCGCGGCCACGTACACCCACGCGCGCACGGCACCCCCGTCCGCCGCCCGGACGACCTTCCGTTCCACGCGCAGGTACAGACTGCGCGGATCCCCCGGCGCGTACTCCTCCAGCCGGTCCAGCTCCGCGAGCAGCCCCGCGTACGCCCCGGGCAGCGCGGTCACCAGCTCCCCGCTCACCGTGCCGCCGCCCGGCTCCTCGACCGCGTAGGGGTAGCCCGGCCCGTCGTAGAGCACCGCGTCCGCGAGCCCGGCCGGCTCCTCGGAGTGGGTGCGGCCGCGCAGGAAGAGGTCGTGGTTGACCTCCCCCGGACGGAGGGTGCCGTAGACGAAGAAAGGGAGGGTCACAGGAACGATTCTGCACCCTCACACACCTCCACAGCGGGGCTATGGACATGCCAGGTCCGGGCCGAATTTACTCGCGGTCAACATCAACGCCGCCCCCGGTCGACCCCACACGACCGGGTGCGCCCGTATGAGGAGACCGATGAGTCGGATACGTCATGTCCGCGGTTCCCGTCTCGCCCTCGCCGGTGTGGCCGTCACCGGCACCACCGCCCTGCTGGCCGCCGTTCTCTCCCCGTCCGCCGGCGCGGCGGACCTGCCGGCCAGGTCGGGCGCGATCGAGGACGCGGAGGCGGTGCTCGCGGACCGGGCCGCAGCCCTGGGCCTCACCCCGGCCCAGGAGGCCAAGGTCCGGGACGTCGTCGTCGACGAGGACGGCACCCGGCACGTGCGCTACGACCGCACCTACCACCGGCTCCCGGTCCTCGGCGGCGACTTCGTGCTCCACCTGAACCCGGACGGCACCTACCGCGGCACGAGCCGCGCGACGAAGTCCGCGCTCTCCCTGGCGAGCGTCACCCCGAAGGTGTCCGCCCCCAAGGCCGCCGGCCTCGCGGCGAACCTGCTGCGCGCCGCCCACCTCGGCGAGACCCTGAAGAAGCTCACGGCCAAGCCCCGGCTGGTCGTCGACGCCCTGCACGGCGCCCCGAAGCTGGCCTGGCAGACCGACGCGGTGGCCCACGACGAACTCGGCAACCCGGTCGGGCGCACGGTGCTGACCGACGCGACGACCGGTGCCCGCATCGACGCCTGGGACTCCATGGAGTCGGCGTCGGGCGAGGGCAAGTCCCTCTACGGCGGCACGGTCCCGCTGGAGACGACCGCGTCCGGCTCGTCGTACCAGCTGAAGGACGCGACGCGCGGCGGCACCTACACCGGCGACGCCGAGAACAAGACGGACAGGTGCCTGCTCACCGTCTGCCTGACCCGCGCCCCCGCGACGCTCTTCACGGACGCCGACAACCAGTGGGGGACGGGCGCGGCCGCCGACCGGTCCACGGTCGCGGTGGACGCCCAGTACGGCACCGACGTCACCTGGGACTACTACGAGAAGGTGCACGGCCGCGACGGCATCGGCGGCGACGGCAAGGGCTCCTTCAACCGCGTCCACTACGGCAAGGACTACAACAACGCCTTCTGGGACGACAACTGCTTCTGCATGACCTACGGCGACGGCGACGGCAAGCTCATGGGCCCGCTGGTGTCGCTGGACGTCGCCGGGCACGAGATGTCCCACGGCGTGACGTCGAAGACGGCGGCGCTGACCTACTCCGGCGAGTCCGGCGGTCTGAACGAGGCCACCTCGGACATCTTCGGCACGCTGGTGGAGTTCCACGCCGAGAACGCCGAGGACCGGGGCGACTGGCTGATCGGCGAGAAGGTCGTCCGCTCCGGCCTCGGCCGCGAGGCCCTGCGCTTCATGGACAAGCCGTCCAAGGACGGCAAGTCGGCGGACTGCTGGAACGCGAAGCTCGGCGACCTCGACGTGCACTACTCCTCGGGCGTCGGCAACCACTTCGCGTACCTGCTCGCGGAGGGCAGCGGCGCCAAGACCCTCAATGGCGTCGCCTACAACTCCCCGACCTGCGACGGCTCCACGGTGACCGGCGTCGGCCGCGCCAAGCTGGGCAAGATCTGGTACCGCGCGCTGACGGTCTACATGACGTCCTCGACGGACTACGCGGACGCCCGCACGGCGACCCTGAGCGCGGCGAAGGACCTCTACGGCGCCGACAGCATCGAGCAGAAGGCGGTGGCGGCGGCCTGGAAGGCCGTCGCCGTGAGCTGACCGCTACCGCTCGACGGCCTCCAGCCGCACCGCGCACGTCTTGAACTCCGGCATCCGGGAGGTCGGGTCGAGCGCGGGGTTGGTGAGGGTGTTGGCGCGGCCCTCGCCCGGCCAGTGGAAGGGCATGAAGACGGTGTCGGGCCGGATGGCGTGCGTGATTCGCGCGGGCGCCACGGCCCGGCCGCGCCGCGACATGACGGCCACCGGATCGCCCTCGGCCGCACCGATCCGGGCCGCCAGCCTCGGGTGCAGTTCCACGAACGGCCCGGGCGCGGCGGCGTTCAGCTCCGCCACGCGCCGGGTCTGCGCCCCGGACTGGTACTGCGCCACGACCCGCCCCGTGGTCAGCAGCACGGGGTACTCGTCGTCGGGTTCCTCGGCGCTCGCCCGGTGCGAGACGGGGACGAACCGGGCCCTGCCGTCGGGGGTCGCGAAGCGGTCGAGGAAGAGGCGGGGCGTGCCCGGGTGCACGGCCGGTGCCTCCCCGGCCGGTGCCTCCCCACCGGGCAGGGCGTCCCCGCCCTCGCCCGCCTGCTCCACCGGCGCGGGACACGGCCAGAACACCCCGTTCTCCTCGGCCAGCCTCCGGTACGTGATCCCCGAGTAGTCCGCCGCCCCGCCCGCCGACGCCCGGCGCAGTTCCTCGAAGACCTCCTCCGGGTCGGTCGGGAAGCCCTTCTCCACGCCCAGGCGGGCGGCGAGTTCGTGCAGCACCTCCAGATCGCTGCGCACGCCGTCGGGCGGGGTGACCGCCCGGCGCCGCAGCAGCACCCTGCCCTCCAGGTTCGTCGTCGTGCCCGTCTCCTCGGCCCACTGCGTGACCGGCAGGACCACGTCCGCGAGCTCCGCCGTCTCCGACAGCACCACGTCACAGACCGCCAGGAAGTCCAGCGACCGGATGCGCTCCTCGATGTGCGCGGCACGCGGCGCGGACACCACCGGATTGGACGCCATCAGCAGCAGCGACCTGATGTCGGTGCCCAGCGCGTCCAGCAGCTCGTACGCACTGCGCCCCGGGCCGGGCAGACTGTCCGGGTCGACGCCCCACACCCCGGCGACGTGCGCCCGGGCGGCCGGGTCGTCGAGCTTGCGGTAGCCCGGCAACTGGTCGGCCTTCTGCCCGTGTTCGCGCCCGCCCTGCCCGTTGCCCTGGCCGGTCAGGCAGCCGTACCCGGAGTGCGGGCGGCCCGCCCGGCCGGTGGCCAGGCACAGGTTGATCCACGCGCCCACCGTGTCCGTGCCCTTGGACTGCTGCTCGGGCCCCCGGGCGGTGAGCACCATCGCCGACTCCGGCTCGCAGAACAGCCGCACGGTCTCGCGCAGTTGGGGAACGGACACCCCCGTGATCCGCTCCACGTACTCCGGCCAGTGCGCCATCGCGGCGGCCCGGGCGTCCTCCCAGCCGGCCGTGCGTTCCCCGACGTACTCCTCGTCCACCCGGCCCTCGGCGATCACCAGGTGCAGCAGGCCGAGGGCGAGGGCCAGGTCCGTGCCGGGCCGGGGCGCCAGGTGCAGGTCCGCCTGCTCGGCGGTCTTCGTGCGGCGCGGATCGATGACGATCAGCGTGCCGCCGTTCTCCTTCAGCTCGGTGAAGAACCGCAGCGACGGCGGCATGGTCTCCGCGAGGTTCGACCCGACGAGGATCACGCAGCCGGACTTCGGGATGTCCTCCAGCGGGAAGGGCAGCCCCCGGTCCAGCCCGAACGCCTTGATGCCGGCGGCCGCCGCCGAGGACATGCAGAAACGCCCGTTGTAGTCGATCTGCGAGGTGCCGAGCACGACCCGCGCGAACTTCCCGAGCGTGTACGCCTTCTCGTTCGTCAGCCCGCCCCCGCCGAACACCCCGACCGCGTCCGGGCCGTGCTCCGCGCGGGTGCGGCCCAGCCCCGCGGCGATCCTCTCCAGCGCCTCGTCCCAGGAGGCGGGCACCAGCGTGCCGCCCTCGCCGCGCACCAACGGGGAGGTCAGACGCACGTTCCGGGCGAGCACCGACGCGGCCGTGCGCCCCTTGCCGCACAGCGCGCCCCGGTTCACCGGGAAGTCCGCGCGCTCGCTCACCTCGACGGTCCCGTCCGGGGCGGGCGTCAGGTTCATCCCGCACTGCAGGGCGCAGTACGGGCAGTGCGTGGGCGTCGCGGTGTTCTGCATGCCGTCCAGCGTGCGTCGGCCGTGTTACGCCGGGGACGGCTCCCTGTTACGCGGCCGGGACGGCAACCTCCCCGCCGCCGCCCCGCGGGCGTGAGGCAGGAGCCCGCTGCCCGGCGAGACACAGGCCCGCCGCCGGGTGAGGCACACGCCTGCCCACCTTCACGTCGCCGCCGACCGGCCCGGACGTTGCCCATGGGACGGGAAACGCCACATGTGGCTCATTGCGTTCCTTTCTTGGCCGATCCAACCTCGTTGAGAGTTGAAGCAGCCGCACTACGCTCTCGCTACGCGCAGCGCTCGCACGACTCCGCACGGCGTTCGACACCCGGGCATGCCCGCCGCTCACGGCAGCATCCATCCGCGGCCGGACCGCGGGTGGCAATCCGACCTCGAAACAGCCAGGAGGCCACCCGACCATGCCTCTGCGCCACTTGACCCCCTACGACCAGCGGCTCTTCCGCCAGTACGGCTACGGCCCCACCGTCCCCGTCCCCGACCCGCTCCTGCACCACGCCGTCACCCGGCACGCCACGGCCACCCCGCACGCCGTCGCCGCCGAGCACCGGGACGCCCGCATGACCTACGGCGAACTCGACCGCTACGCCGGCGCCCTCGCCGCCCGCCTGGTCCGCGAAGGTGTCCGCCCCGGCGACCACGTCGGCCTGTTCGTCCGCCGCTCGATCCCGATGCTGGTCGGCCTGCTCGGCATCCTCAAGGCCGGCGCCGCCTACGTTCCGCAGGACGTCGGTCTCGCGCCCCCCGCCCAGCTCACCCACGTCATCCGCACCGCCCGCACCCGGATCGTCCTCACCGTCGCCGAACACGCCCACCGCGTGCCCCTGCCGGACGGCCACCTGCTGCTTCCCCTCGACGAGCCACTGCCCTGCGCCCCGGCCCCGCGCGTCCGCGTCACCGGCGGCCACGGCGCCTACGTCCTGTTCACCTCCGGCACCACCGGCCGCCCCAACGGCGTGAAGGTCACCCACCGCAACGTCGCCAACCTCCTGCTCACGAAACCGGGCGGCCTCGGCGTCCGGCCCGGCGACCGCGTCGCACAGCTCCTCAACATCGCCTTCGACATGGCCGCCTGGGAGATCCTCGGCTGCCTCACCCACGGCGGCCCCCTCGTCATCCGCGGCCATGACATCGCCGCCGCGGCCCGCACCGCCGACGTGCTGATCGCGACCCCGACCGTGCTGTCCGGGCTGGACCCGGCGGCCTGCCCCCGGGTGCGCAGGGTCGCCGTCGCGGGGGAGCCCTGTCCGCGCCCGCTGGCCGACCGCTGGGCCCGGCAGGCCGCCTTCTTCAACGGCTGCGGCCCGACCGAGACGACGATCGTCAACACGATGAGCCGCCACGACCCGTCCGCTCCGCTGCTCACCATCGGCCGCCCCACTCCCAACAACACCGTCTACGTCCTCGACGCCGACCGCCGCCCCCTGCCCGTCGGCGAACCCGGCGAGATGTGGGCCGGCGGCGACTGCGTCTCCGCCGGCTGCCTCGGCGACGACGCCCTCAACGCCGAGCGCTACGCCCCCGACCCCTTCCTCAGCGGTGGCCACCGGATGTTCCGCACCCGCGACCTCGGCCGCTGGACCCCCGACGGGGAGCTGGAGCACCTCGGCCGTACCGACGACCAGGTCAAGGTGCGCGGCTTCCGCGTCGAACTCCCGGGCCGGCGACTGGACGGGCTCCTTCATCGACGACCTGCCCGAGCAGGTGTGGGTCAAGGGCATCACCACCGCCGGAGTCGCCAACATAGAGGTCCTGTTCACCAAGGTGGTCTACGTCGCCACCGGCAGCGGCATCGGCCCCTGCCTGCCCCACCTGCTCGCCGCCCAGGTGCCCTCCCTGCTCGTATGGGCGACCCGCGACCCCCGCGCGACCTACGGAGACGCCCTGGTCGACGAGATCCTCGCCGTCCAGCCCGACGCCCGCATCTGGGACACCTCCCGGCACGGCAAGCCCGACATGGTGCGCCTCGCCCACGAGGCCCACCGGGACTTCGGCGCCGAGGCGGTCATCTGCATCTCCAACAAGAAGCTCACCTGGCAGGTGGTGCACGGCCTGGAGCGGCGGGGGATTCCGGCGTACGGCGCGATCTGGGACTCGTAGAAGGGGATGCCGATGAACCACCTCAAGTGGGAGCGGGACGGCCGGGTCGTGACCGTACGTCTGCACCGCCCGCACGTACGCAACGCGCTCAGCTCGGCGCTATTGTCCGAACTCCTCGACGTGCTGCGCCCGCTGGACGCGGACCCCGGGGCCGGATGCTTCGTCGTCACCGGCTCGGACACGGTCTTCGCGGCCGGCGCCGACATCAGGGAGATGGCGGGGAAGTCGGCCGTCGCCATGATGGCCGAGGACTACTTCGCCGCCTGGGAGGAGTTCGCCGACCTCCGCACCCCGAAGATCGCCGCCGTCAACGGGCATGCGCTGGGCGGCGGTTGCGAGCTGGCGATGATGTGCGACCTGGTCGTCGCGGGGGAGTCGGCGGTCTTCGGCCAGCCCGAGATCAAGCTCGGCGTGATACCCGGCATCGGCGGCACCCAGCGGCTGACCCGGCTCGTCGGCCGCGCCAAGGCCCTGGACCTGGTCCTCACCGGCCGCACCATGGACGCACAGGAGGCTGGACGCTGCGGTCTCGTCTCCCGCGTGGTCCCGGACGACCGGGTCCTGCCCGAGGCCCTCGAAGCCGCGACGGCGATCGCCTCCTACCCAAGCGCGGCCGTCCGGGCGGCCCGCGAGTGCGTCGACCACGCCCTCGAAACCGGTCTGCGTGACGGGATCCGCTTCGAACGCCGCGTCTTCCACGCCCTGTTCGCCACCGACGACCAGAAGGAGGGGATGACGGCGTTCCTGGAGAAGCGCCCCCCGCGCTTCCACGGACGCTGAGCCCGGCCCGGTCAACGGAGAGGGTCTCGGGCTGTCGCCAAGGCCCTCTCCACACCCGGCTCCCGCGGCCCGAGGAACCGCGGGTCCGGCCGGAAGGCCGCGTCCAGCGCGGCCTTGCCGGCGGCGAAGACCTCCCGGGTGCCCCCGTAGTACCAGGTCGCGTCGTGCACGGCGTCCACCCCGACCCCGTACGACGCGACCCCCGCCGCCTCGCACAGCGCCACCGCCCGCCGGATGTGGAAGCCCTGGCTGATCAGCACGGCCTCGTCCACCCCGAAGATCTTCTTCGCGCGCACGCAGGAGTCCCAGGTGTCGAACCCCGCGTAGTCGCTGACGATCCGCCCGTCGGGCACCCCGTGCCGCGTCAGATACCCACGCATCGCGTCCGGCTCGTCGTAGTCCGCACGGCTGTTGTCCCCGGTGACGAGCACCACCTCGACGCGCCCCTCCCGGTACAGCTTCGCGGCGGCGTCGAGCCGGTGCGCGAGATACGGCGAGGGCTCGCCGTCCCACAGCCCCGCACCGAACACCACGGCCACCTCGGTACGCGGCACATCCGCCGCCGTACGCAGCCGGTCACCCGCCACGGCGTACATCCATGTCGCCGGGAGCAACGCGAGCACGCACCCGGCCATCACGGCCTGCACCAGCCGCCGCTGTCCCCGCCGGGAACGCGGCAGCCGCGGTCTGCGCAACACCACACGACGCATCGGACGGTCCCTCCCCAGGTCGGTCCCTCGACAGGCAGGGACGTCCTCCCGGGCCGCCCGGTTCATCCGCCGCCGCGTGACCAGCTTCACTGGATTCGCGGAAACCGCAGGTCGCGCCCCCTCACACACCCCCTGCCCCGCATCGTGAACCGCTGGAAAACACCCGTGACGCCCATGCAACGGGAAGGCAACGTGGCGCCGCGACCATCGGTACATGCCCAGTCAGCTCAGCCTCGTCCCGCCGCCCGCCCCGCGCCGCCCGGCCCCGCCCGCCCTCGTGGTCGTGGCTCACGGCAGCCGCGACCCCCGCGCGCTGAGCACCGTCAGGGCGCTCCTCGACCAGGTCCGGGCCCTGCGCCCCGACGTGCCCGTGCACCTGGGCCACATCGAACTCAACGCCCCGCTGCTCCCCGACACGCTCGCCGCCCTCGGGGACTCGGAGGCGGTCCTCGTCCCCCTCCTCCTCAGCCGCGGCTACCACGTCAAGCAGGACATCCCCGAGATGGCGGCGGCCTCCCGGGCCCGCACCCACCTCGCCGCCCCTCTGGGCCCCCACCCCCTGCTGGTCGACGCCCTCCAGGCCCGCCTCAAGGAAGCGGGCTGGGGCGGGACACCCCACCACACCAGCGCGGTGGTCCTCGCCGCGGCGGGCTCCCGCGACCCGGACGCGAAGACGGACACCGCCCGCACGGCCCACCTCCTGGCGGCCCGCCTCGGCGTCCCGGTCGTCCCGGCCTACGCCTCGGCCGCGACCCCGACGGTCGAGACGGCCGTCCGCACCCTCCTGGCGAGGGGCCGCCGCCACATAGCGCTGGCCTCCTACTTCACGGCCCCCGGCCGCTTCGCCACGGAGTGCACCCAGAAGGCCCCCTGGATAGCAGCGGCCCCCCTGGGCACCCACCCGTCGATGGCCGACCTCGTCCTCCACCGCTACGAGGAAGCCCTGACGGCGGCTGCCGAACCGGCACTGGCCTCGGCCTGAAAGACGGGGCGCGAGGGCACGCCCTCAGGGGCGCGGGGAACTGCGCGACAGGCCACACCGAGCCCGCAGACGCCACACCGCCGGACTCGGCACACCCGACGGCGCACAACACACCCGTGCCCGTACTGTCGACACATGGCAGGCACCGCACAGAACCCCCCGGCCTACGACCCGACGTCAGTCGACCGCTGGGCCCCGGAACCCGACAAACGCCCCGGCCGCACCGCCTTCCAGCGCGACCGCGCCCGGATCCTCCACTCCGCCGCCCTGCGGCGCCTCGCCGGCAAGACCCAGGTGGTGACGCCCGGCACCATGGGCCCCGCCTGGGACGCCAGCCCCCGCACCCGCCTCACCCACTCCCTCGAATGCGCCCAGGTCGGCCGCGAACTGGGCGCGGCCCTCGGCTGCGACCCCGACCTCGTGGAAGCCGCCTGCCTCTCCCACGACCTCGGCCACCCGCCCTTCGGCCACAACGGCGAACAGGCCCTCAACGAGTTCGCGTCGGACTGCGGCGGCTTCGAGGGCAACGCGCAGTCCCTGAGGCTCCTCACCCGCATCGAGCCCAAACGGTTCACCCCCGAGGGCTCCGTCGGCCTCAACCTCACCCGCGCCGCCCTCGACGCCGCAACCAAGTACCCCTGGCCCCGCGGCGCCCACCCCACCGACCCGGCCTCGCGCAAGTTCGGCGTCTACGAGGACGACCGCCCCGTCTTCGACTGGCTCCGCAAGGACGCCCCCGGCGCCCGCACCTGCTTCGAGGCGCAGGTCATGGACTGGTCCGACGACGTGGCCTACTCGGTGCACGACGTGGAGGACGGCCTGCACGCCGGCCACATCGACCCGAACTGCCTGCACGCCGACCCCGAACGCCGGGACGTCTTCGAGGTGGCCCGCGGCCGTTACGTCCCCGCCGGCACCGACCCCGCCGAGCTCGCCGCCGCCCTGGACCGGCTCCTCGCCCAGGAGTGGTGGCCGCACGGTTACGACGGCACCGCCGTCGCCCAGGCCCGCCTGAAGGACGCCACCAGCCAGCTCATCGGCCGCTTCTGTCTGGCCGCCGAGACCGCGACCCGCACGGCGTACGGGGCCGGACGGCTCACCCGGTACGCGGCCGAGCTGGTCGTCCCGCGCGAGACGCGGATGGAGTGCGCCGTCCTCAAGGCCGTCGCCGACCTCTACGTCATGCAGCGTGCCGAACAGGAGCGGCTGCGCGCCGACCAGCGGATCGTCGTCGCCGAACTGGCCGAGGCGCTCACCGCCCGCGCCCCGGACGGCCTGGACCCGCAGTTCCGCGCCCTGTTCGACCGGGCGGCGGACGACCGCGCCCGCAAGCGGGTGATCGTCGACCAGATCGCCTCCCTCACCGACGCCTCCGCCCGTTCGCTTCACGCCCGTCTGACGGGGCAGGGATGAGACTGACGCGACGGACGGGACGGGAGCACCCCCGAATGTGACCCTCCGTGGCCTGATCGGGTCACTCCCTCTTCCCGCATCACGCTCCGTGCGGGACGCTCGCAAGTGGCGGCACCCTGACGAGGAGGCAACAAGTGGTCGACGCGGATCAGACATTCGTGATCGTCGGAGGCGGACTGGCCGGCGCCAAGGCGGCCGAGACGCTCCGCGCGGAGGGCTTCACCGGCCGCGTGATACTGATCTGCGACGAACGCGACCACCCCTACGAGCGCCCGCCCCTGTCCAAGGGCTACCTCCTCGGCAAGGAGGAACGCGACAGCGTCTTCGTCCACGAACCCGCCTGGTACGCGGCCAACGACATCGAGCTGCACCTGGGCCAGACCGTCGACGCGATCGACCGCACGGCCAAGACGGTCCGTTTCGGCGAGGATGGCACCGTCGCCCGCTACGACAAGCTGCTCCTGGCCACCGGAGCCGAGCCCCGCCGTCTCGACATCCCGGGCACGGACCTGGCCGGCGTGCACCACCTGCGCCGCCTCGCCCACGCCGAGCGCCTCAAACACGTCCTGACCAACCTCGGCCGGGACAACGGCCACCTCGTCATCGCCGGTGCCGGCTGGATCGGCCTGGAGGTCGCGGCGGCGGCCCGCGAGTACGGCGCGGAGGTCACGGTCGTCGAGCACGGCCCGACCCCGCTGCACGGCGTGCTGGGCCCGGAGCTCGGCGGGCTCTTCGCCGAGCTGCACCGCGAGCACGGGGTGCGGTTCCACTTCGGCAGGCGGCTGACGGAGATCGTCGGCCAGGACGGCATGGTGCTCGCGGTCCGCACCGACGACGGTGAGGAGCACCCGGCGCACGACGTGCTGGCGGCGATCGGCGCGGCCCCGCGCACCCACCTCGCGGAGGCGGCGGGACTGGAGATCGCCGACCGGGCCGACGGCGGCGGCATCGTCGTCGACGAGCGGCTGCGCACCTCCGACCCGGACATCTACGCGGCCGGTGACGTCGTCTCCTTCCCGCACCCCCTGTTCGGCACGCGGGTGCGCGTCGAGCACTGGGCCAACGCCCTGAACGGCGGCCCGGCGGCGGCGCGCTCCATGCTGGGCCACGACGTGACGTACGACCGGGTGCCCTACTTCTTCTCCGACCAGTACGACCTGGGCATGGAGTACTCCGGCTGGGCCCCCGCCGGCAGCTACGACGAGGTGGTGATCCGGGGCGACGCCGGGAAGCGCGAGTTCATCGCGTTCTGGGTGAAGGACGGCCGGGTGCTGGCCGGGATGAACGTGAACGTGTGGGACGTCACGGACAAGATCCAGCGCCTGATCCGCTCCCAGGCCGGGGTGAACACGGAGTCCCTGGCGGACCCGCACGTGCCGCTGGAAAGCCTCGCCTCATAGCCGCCGGGGCTGTCAGGGGTGTCGGTCCGCCACCGTAGACTTCACGCGTGGCAGGACGGATCAACGACGAGGACGTGAAGGCGGTACGGGACGCGGTCCCGATCGACGCCGTGGTGTCCGAGTACCTCCAGCTGCGCAACGCGGGCGGCGGGAACCTCAAGGGTCTCTGCCCGTTCCACGACGAGAAGTCACCGTCCTTCCAGGTCAGCCCGAGCAAGGGGTTCTTCCACTGCTTCGGCTGCCAGGAGGGCGGCGACACCATCACGTTCGTGATGAAGATCGACCACCTCACCTTCTCGGAGGCGGTCGAGCGCCTGGCCGGCCAGGCGGGCATCACCCTGCGCTACGAGGAGGGCGGTTACAACCCCTCCCACCAGCGCGGCGAGCGGATCCGCCTGGTCGAGGCCCACAAGATCGCCGCCGATTGGTACGAGGAACAGCTCGCGACCAGTCCGGAGGCCGACACCGGACGCCAGTTCCTCGCCGAGCGCGGCTTCGACCAGGCCGCCGCCCAGCACTTCTCCGTCGGTTACAGCCCCCAGGGCTGGGACCACCTCACGCGCTACCTGCGCGGCAAGGGCTTCACCGACAAGGAGCTGATCCTCTCCGGCCTCTCCCAAGAGGGCCGCCGCGGCCCCATCGACCGCTTCCGCGGCCGTCTGATGTGGCCCATCCGCGACATCGGCGGCGACGTCGTCGGCTTCGGCGCCCGCAAGCTCTACGAGGCGGACAACGGCCCGAAGTACCTGAACACACCCGAGACGGCGATCTACAAGAAGTCCCAGGTCCTCTACGGCATCGACCTGGCGAAGAAGGACATCGCCAAGGCGTCCCGCGCGGTCGTCGTCGAGGGCTACACGGACGTCATGGCCTGCCACCTCGCCGGTGTGACGACCGCCATCGCCACCTGCGGCACGGCCTTCGGCGGCGAGCACATCAAGATCCTCCGCCGGCTGCTCATGGACAACGGCTCGGCCCGCGTCATCTTCACCTTCGACGGCGACGCCGCCGGCCAGAAGGCCGCTCTGCGGGCCTTCGAGGACGACCAGAAGTTCGCCGCCGAGACGTACATCGCCATCGCCCCCGACGGCATGGACCCCTGCGACCTGCGGCTCGCCAAGGGCGACGAGGCCGTCGCCGACCTGGTCGAACCCCGCACCCCGCTGTTCGAGTTCGCCCTGCGCCAGATCGTGAGCCGCTACGACCTCGACACCCCGGCCGGCCGCGCCGCCGCCCTGGACGAGGCCGCGCCGATCGTCGCCCGCATCAAGAACAGCGGCGCCCAGCACGAGGTCGCCGTCGAGCTCGCCGGCATGCTCGGCATCCTCGACACCCAGTTCGTGGTCAAGCGCGTCGCCCAGCTGGCCCGCTGGGCCCGCGACCGCGGCGGCAAGGGCCCGGCCCCCGAGCGGCACCATCAGGCACAGCAGTACGCCGGCCCGCCCCGGCCCGCCGCCTCCCGCGGCCCGGCCCTGAACCTCCGCAACCCGGTCTTCGCCACCGAACGCGAGCTGCTCAAACTGGCCCTGCAACGGCCCGAGTTGGTGTCCCCGGCCTTCGACGCATACGGGGTGGACGAGTTCACCGCCCCGCCCTACGCCGCCGTCCGCCAGGCCATCCAGGACGCCGGCGGCGCCGAACTGGGCGTCGCCGACCCCCAGGACTACCTGGTCAAGGTCCGCGAAGCCGCCCCGGACGACGCGGTCCGCGCGACGGTGACGGAGCTCGCCGTCGAGGCGATCCTGCTGCACAAGGGCGTGAAGGGCGCCGACGAGGTGTACGCGGGCGCCCAGCTCGTCACGGTCCGCCGCCGCGCCGTGGAGCGCCGCATCCGCGACATCACAAGCCAGCTCACCCGTCTCGGCACCCACGGCGACCCGGCCCAGCTGGCCGCCGTCCAGAACGAACTGTGGGTCCTCCAGCAGTACGACCAAAGCCTCAGGGAGCACGGCGCCGCCGCGCTCTGAGGTCACCACGCGGTCACGGACCGGAAGCAAAAAGTCATCGCACGCCCCTCGTGGCGACGATGTGTCTTACCCCACACTGGGTTCCGGTGCCTGAGTCCTCGGAGCGCGGCCGATCCGTCACCCACGGGTCCCAGACCCCCGCGGTTCCGCTCATCGCGTACGGGACGGAAAGCGGCGAGGCCGTCGACTCCGCCCCCGAAGTACCGCTGCCGTACCCCCTGGCAGCGATCATCCTGGAGGTCGCCCCCGTGCAGACCCAGACCCTCGCCCAGACCGACGCCGGTGCCCCCGCCGACGCCGACGGTGCCGCGCCGGACGCGGAGGCCGACGCCCTGTCAGGGGTCCCGGCGCAGAGCCGCGCCGCGCACCACCCCGAGTCGGGGCCGGAGCCGGAGGAGCCGCCCGCCGAGGCCGTCGAGGCGGCCGAGCCCCCCGAGGTCGTCGTACCGACCCCTACCCGTACCGAGTCCGGCAGCCCCTCCTCGGACCTGTTCCGCCAGTACCTGAGAGAGATCGGCCGCATCCCCCTGCTCACCGCCGCCGAGGAGGTCGAACTCGCCCGCCGCGTCGAGGCCGGCCTGTTCGCGGAGGAGAAGCTGCGGCTCACCCCCGACCTGGACAGCCAGCTCGCCCTCGACCTGGACCGCCTCGTCGTCATGGGCCGCATGGCCAAGCGCCGTCTGATCGAGGCCAATCTGCGCCTGGTCGTCTCGGTCGCCAAGCGCTACGTCGGCCGCGGCCTGACCATGCTCGACCTCGTCCAGGAGGGCAACCTCGGCCTGATCAGGGCGGTCGAGAAGTTCGACTACGCCCGCGGCTACAAGTTCTCCACGTACGCGACCTGGTGGATCCGCCAGGCCATGTCCCGCGCCCTGGCCGACCAGGCCCGCACGATAAGGGTCCCGGTCCACGTCGTGGAGCTCATCAACCGGGTCGTCCGCGTCCAGCGCCGCATGCTCCAGGAGCGGGGCTACGAGCCGACCCCCGAGGAGGTCGCGGCCCACCTGGACCTGCCGCCGGAGCGGGTCAGCGAGGTCCTGCGGCTGGCCCAGGAGCCGGTGTCGCTGCACGCGCCCGTCGGCGAGGAGGACGACGTCGCGCTCGGCGACCTCATCGAGGACGGCGACGCGGCCTCCCCGGTGGAGTCGGCGGCGTTCCTGCTGCTCAGGGAGCACCTGGAGGCGGTCCTGTCGACCCTGGGGGAGCGGGAGCGGAAGGTCGTCCAACTCCGCTACGGGCTGGCGGACGGCCGCCCCCGCACGCTGGAGGAGATAGGCCGCATCTTCGGCGTGACGCGGGAACGGATACGGCAGATCGAGTCCAAGACCCTGAACAAGCTGAGGGACCACGCCTTTGCGGACCAGCTGAGGGGCTATCTGGACTGAGGCCGTCGCGGGCCCGGTGGGGGCTGGCCGCGCAGTTCCCCGCGCCCCTTGGATACGTGCGGCTGACGCCCCTTCAGGGGCGCGGGGAACTGCGCGATCCGCCCCCACCGGACCCGCAGCCGCCCCACGACCCACCCGGCACCGGACGGGGCTCAGTCCACTTCCGCCACCGCCTGCGCGAACTGCGCCTTGTACAGCCGCGCGTAGGCACCGTCGGCCGCCAGCAGCTCCTCGTGGGCGCCCTGCTCCACGATCGACCCGTTCTCCATCACCAGGATCGTGTCCGCGTCCCGGATCGTCGACAACCGGTGGGCGATGACGAACGACGTACGCCCGTGCGCCAGTTTGGCCATCGCCTTCTGGATCAGCACCTCCGTCCGCGTGTCGACCGAGCTCGTCGCCTCGTCCAGCACCAGGATCACCGGGTCGGACAGGAACGCCCGGGCGATGGTGATGAGCTGCTTCTCGCCCGCGCTCACCCCCGTGCCCTCGTCGTCGATCACCGTGTCGTACCCGTCCGGCAGCGTCCGGACGAACCGGTCCGCGTGCGCCGCCCGGGCCGCCTCCTCGATCTCCCCGCGGGTGACCTCCCGGGACGCGCCGTACGCGATGTTCTCCGCGATCGTGCCGCCGAACAGCCACGTGTCCTGCAGCACCATGCCGATCCCGGCCCGCAGTTCGTCCCGGGACATCCGCGCGATGTCGACCCCGTCGAGCGTGATGCGCCCGCCGGTGACGTCGTAGAACCGCATCAGCAGATTCACCAGCGTCGTCTTGCCGGCGCCCGTCGGGCCGACGATGGCGACCGTGTGCCCCGGCTCGACCTTCAGCGACAGATCCTCGATGAGCGGCTTGTCGGGGTCGTAGCGGAACGACACGTGCTCCAGCGCCACCCGCCCGCGCAGCTCCTCGGGGCGCACGCCCGGCACCGGATCCGCCTCCTGCTCCTCCGCGTCGAGCAGTTCGAAGACCCGCTCCGCCGAGGCGACACCCGACTGCACCAGGTTCGCCATCGAGGCGACCTGCGTCAGCGGCATGGAGAACTGCCGCGAGTACTGGATGAAGGCCTGCACATCACCGATGGACAGCGAGCCCGAGGCGACCCGCAGTCCGCCCACGACCGCCACCAGCACGTAGTTCAGGTTCGACACGAACATCATCAGCGGCTGCATGACACCGCTGTTGAACTGCGCCTTGAACCCCGCCTCGTACAGCGCGTCGTTCTGCTCGGCGAACTGCCGTGCCGACTCCTCCTGGCGTCCGAACACCTTCACCAGGGCGTGCCCGGTGTACATCTCCTCGATGTGCGCGTTCAGCTTGCCCGTCGAGCGCCACTGCTGCACGAAGTGCGGCTGCGACCGCTTGCCCACCCGCGTGGCCACGACGAACGACAGCGGCACGGTCACCAGCGCGACCAGCGCCAGGATCCAGGAGACCCAGAACATCATCGCGAGCACGCCGATGATGGTCAGCACCGAGTTGATGAGCTGCCCCATCGACTGCTGGAGCGTCTGCCCGATGTTGTCGATGTCGTTCGTCGCCCGGGACAGCACTTCACCGCGCTGCCGTCGGTCGAAGTACGACAGCGGCAGCCGCGACAGCTTCGTCTGGACGTCCTCGCGCATCCGGAACATGGTCCGGTTCACGGCCCGGTTCACCAGCCGCGTCGCGACCGCCATCAGCAGCCCGGCCACCGTGAACACGCCCAGTGCGAGCAGCAGCACGTGCCCGACGGCCGTGAAGTCGATGCCCTCGCCCGGGGTGAAGTCGGTGCTGCGCAGCATGTCGGCGACGTCACCGTCCCCGCGCTGCCGCATCTGCTCCAGGACCTGCTCCTTGGACGCCCCCTCCGGCATGCCCCGCCCGACGATGCCCGCGAAGACCAGGTCGGTCGCCTTGCCGAGGATCTTCGGCCCGACGACGCTCAGGCCGACGCTGAGCACCACGCACAGCAGCAGCACGTAGATGGTGACCCGCTCCGGCCCGAACCGTGCGACGAGCCGTTTGCCCGACCCCTTGAAGTCGAGCGAGCGCTGGTCGGGGCCGCCCCCGGCCATCATCCGCCCCATGGGCCCCGCCATCAGGCAGCCTCCGCTTCCGTGAGCTGGGAGAGCACGATCTCCCGGTAGGTCTCGTTGTCCGCCATCAGCTCGTGGTGGCGGCCGGTCCCGACGACCCGGCCCTCGTCGAGGACCACGATCCGGTCGGCGTCCCGGATGGTCGCCACCCGCTGCGCGACGATCACCACGGTCGCCTCGGCGGTCTCCTCGGTGAGCGCGGCCCGCAGGGCGGCGTCCGTGGCGTAGTCGAGCGCGGAGAAGGAGTCGTCGAAGAGGTAGATCTCGGGCCGCTGCACCAGCGTCCGGGCGATCGCGAGCCGCTGGCGCTGACCACCGGAGACGTTCGTCCCGCCCTGCGAGATCGGCGAGTCGAGACCCCCTTCGAGCCGCTCCACGAAGTCCTTGGCCTGCGCCACCTCCAGCGCGTGCCACAGCTCCTCGTCCGTGGCGTCCGGATTGCCGTAGCGCAGGTTGGTCGCCACGGTCCCCGCGAACAGGTACGGCTTCTGCGGCACCATCCCGACGGTCTTCGCGAGCAGCTTCGGGTCGATGTCCGCCACTTCGACACCGTCGACGAGCACCTGCCCCTCGGTCGTGTCGAACAGCCGCGGCACCAGCCCGAGGAGCGTGGACTTGCCGCTGCCGGTCGAGCCGATGACGGCGGTCGTCTCACCCGGGCGGGCCACCAGGTCCACGGCCCGCAGCACCGGCTCCTCGGCACCCGGATAGCGGAATCCCGCCCCGCGGATCTCCAGATGCCCGTGCCGGCGCAGCTCCCGCACCGGCGCCGACGGCGGGACGACGCTGGAGGAGGTGTCCAGCACCTCCTGGATGCGTTCGGCGCACACCTCCGCGCGCGGCACCATCATGAACATGAAGGTGGCCATCATCACGGACATGACGATCTGCATCAGATAGGCCAGGAACGCCGTCAGGTCGCCGATCTGCATGCCGCCGCTGTCGATCCGGTGCGCGCCGAACCACACCACGGCGATCGACGACAGGTTCACCACCGTCATGACGATCGGGAACATCAGCGCGAGCAGGTTGCCGGTGCCCAGCGCGAAGTCGGTGAGGTCGGTGTTGGCCTTCCGGAAGCGCTGCTGCTCGTACTCGTCCCGGACGAAGGCCCGGATCACACGGTTGCCGGTGATCTGCTCGCGCAGCACCTGGTTCACCGAGTCCAGCCGCTCCTGCATCGCCCGGAACAGCGGCCGCAGCCGCCGCACGATCAGCGTCACGCAGATGCCCAGCACCGGTACGACCGCCACCAGCACCCCGGACAACGGCACGTCCAGCCCGAGCGCCAGCACGATGCCGCCCACGCACATGATCGGCGCCGACACCAGCAGCGTGAACGTCATCAGCGCCAGCATCTGCACCTGCTGGACGTCGTTCGTCGTCCGGGTGATGAGCGACGGCGCCCCGAAGTGACCGACCTCACGCGCGGAGAACGACTGCACCCGGTCGAACACGGACGCCCGCAGATCGCGTCCAACCGCCGACGCCGTGCGGGCGCCGTAGTACACGGCACCGATGTTGCACCCGACCTGGACCAGCGAGATGCCGATCATCAGGCCGCCGTAGCCCAGGATGTAGCCGGTGTCGCCGTTCACGACACCCTGGTCGATGATGTCCGCGTTCAGCGTGGGCAGGTAGAGCGTGGCGCAGGTCTGCAGGAACTGCAGCAGCACCAGCAGGGCGATGGGTCTCTTGTAGGGCCTGAGATAGGTCCGCAGGAGTCGTATGAGCACGCTGCTTCTCTCGGAGTGGACGACGGGGCCGAAGGTTGCCCCTGGCCCCTATCGTCGAACACTCCACCCGCGTTACCTCAACCGAATTAACCCAAGAGGCGGTCGAACCCGTCAGAGTGCCCCGGGGTGCGTCTGCTCCCGCACCGCCACGAACTGCTGCCGCACCGCCTGCCCCACGGCCAGCTCGTCCCCGGGCTCCAGCACCTGCGCCACCGCGCCCTGCCAGGCCGGCGGGTTCCGCACGTCGAGCGTGCCCTGCGAGGCCCCCAGCGCCCAGGCCGCCTGGCGGGCGGCGCCGATCGCCGCGTAGTCCGCGGGCTGCGGCACCACGACCTGGGTCCCGAACAGCATGGGCGCCGCGGCCTGCACGGCGGGCAGTTCGGCGGCCGGCCCGAGCAGGAACACCCGCCGCACCTCCACACCCCGGCCGCGCAGCACGTCCAGCGCGTCCGCGAGCCCGCACAGCATCCCCTCGAACGCGGCCCGTGCCAGGTGCTCCGCCTTCATCGACTCGCGCCGGAGCCCGGCCAGGGTCCCGGCGGTGTGCGGCAGGTTCGGCGTCCGCTCGCCCTCCAGATAGGGCAGCAGCACCAGCCCGTGCGACCCGGGCGTCGACTTCATCGCGAGGTCGGACAGGCTCTCCAGGTCGGGCAGCCCGAGCAGCTCGGCTGCCCCGCGCAGTGTCCGTACGGCGTTCAGCGTGGTGACGACGGGCAGGTGCATGCCGGTCGCGTCCGCGAGCGCGGTGATCATTCCGGACCCGTCGACCAGGGCCTCGGGGTGCACGGCCATCACCGACCCGGACGCGCCCAGCGACACCACCGCGTCACCGAGGCCGATGCCGAGACCGAACGCCGCCGCCATGGTCTCGCCGGTCCCCACGGAGATCAGCAGTCCCTCCGGCGTCGTACCGGCCGCGTCCGCCGGGCCGATCACCTCCGGCAGCATCACCTGGTGCCCGAGCGCCAGCTCCACGAGGTCGGTCCGGTAGCCGCCGGTCGCCGCCGACCAGTAGCCGGTGCCGGACGCCCCGCCCCGGTCGGTCGTCCGGCGCACCGGCCGGCCCAGCAACTGCCACACCAGCCAGTCGTGGGCCTGGAGCAGGATCGCCGTGCGCTGCGCGTTCTCGGGTTCGGTCCGGGCCAGCCAGCGCAGCTTCGTCACCGGCTGCGCGGCCTGCGGCACACAGCCCACCGCCTGCGCCCACGCCTCGCGCCCCCCGAGCGCGTCGATCAGATCGGCCGCGGCGACCTGCGTCCGCTTGTCACCGCCGACCATCGCGGGCCGCACGGTGTTGCCCTGCGCGTCCAGCGGCACGACGGCGTTCTGCTGCGCCGAGACGCCGATCGCCTGCACGCCCTCCAGCAGCCCGCCGCCCGCGGCCTCGCCCAGGGAGAGCAGCCAGGCCTGCGGGTCGACGTCGGACGGCCGGCCGCCGCTCTCGGGGCTCTCCACCGGATGCGGTGCATATCCCTGCCTGAGCACGGCTCCGGAGTCCGTGTCACAGACGACGATACGAGTGAAATCGGGTGAACTGTCCAACCCGGCGACTATCCCCATGGCCAAAATTCTGCCGTACCGCTGCGCCGGCCGGAGCCGTGGGCGCCGCGGGGGGTGTCGCCGGGTTTCCGGTGCGGGCTCGTCGCGGCTGGTCGCGCCCGCGCGGCGGAGCCGCACATCGATGCAGCCCCGCGCCCCTTTTCAGGGGCGCGGGGCTGCTCGGCACCAGAGGATCACGTGTTGGTCGTGCCCCAGTCGTCCTCGCCGCCGTTGTGGGTGGCGCGGTCGCGGAGGTGGCGGACGCGTTCCGTCACCGAGTCGGGGACACGGTCACCGACCTTGTCGCTCACCACGTGGTACGCCTTGCCCGCGAACTCGCGGCCCTGGTGGGCCGCCGTCTCCGCGGTGTTGCGCACGGCGGGGTTCTGCGCGAACTGCCGGGCTGACTTCTTCAACTGTTCGTAGCGCTCGCGTCCGGCCCTCGTGCCCAGCACGTAACCCAGGACGACTCCGGCGACGAACGTGAGCCGGTAACGCATGGCGGCCACCCTTCCCTTGCGTAGGTCTCCGGTGCGGCGTCGGTGCCGGGGAGTACCGATTGGCGGAGCACCCCCCTGCTTGCGCTAATGTATGTGTCGCAGCGAACGCGCGCCCCCTGGCGGATACCCAGGTAGGTACGTTCGATGCAAACGAGACCTTCCTCGGTAGCTCAATTGGCAGAGCAGCCGGCTGTTAACCGGCAGGTTACTGGTTCGAGTCCAGTCCGGGGAGCTCGGTCCTCCGTAGCTCAATTGGCAGAGCAGCCGGCTGTTAACCGGCAGGTTACTGGTTCGAGTCCAGTCGGGGGAGCAGGTGGGAAAAGGACCCCTCTGAGGGGTCCTTTTTCATGCCCCCTCCGCTGCTCCGGGAACCGCGTGACGCCCGGCGCAGTCCTCATGGTCACGTAGGTCGTGCGAAGCCGCCCAGCCGAAGCAGGAGATCGTATGAGCGGCTATGCTGCGGCAGACGGCGCGCACACATGTACGCGACACGCCGCTATGGGGCGGTAGCTCAGCCGGTTAGAGCAGCGGACTCATAATCCGTCGGCCGTGGGTTCGAGTCCCACCCGCCCCACTGCGCAGGTCTTCGGCCTGCGGAAACGTCTCCGCCTGGTGTGTGCGATGTCTCAACGCAGCAGGAGCTGGGCGATCGCGACGACGCCGACGGCGACGATGACGGCGCGCAGCGCCGCGGGCGGGAGCCGTCTGCCGACCTTGGCGCCGATCTGACCGCCGAGGGCGGAGCCTACGGCGATCAGCAGGACCGCCGTCCAGTCGAACTCCGCGACGAAGAGGAAGAAGCAGGCGGCGACGCCGTTGACGACGGCGCCGAGGATGTTCTTGACGGCGTTGACGCGTTGCAGATCCTCGTCGAGGAACAGGCCCATGAGGGAGAGGTACAGCACTCCCTGGGCGGCGCCGAAGTAGCCGCCGTACACACTCGCCAGGAGCAGTCCGGCCAGGAGCACGGGTCCGCCGTGCGGGCGGCCGGCGGTGCCGTTGTCCTCGCGGCGACGCCGTACGACGTCGGCGAGGCGGGGCTGGAGCAGGACGAGGACCAGCGCGAGGGCGATCAGCACCGGGACGAACGTGTCGAACGCCTCGGAGGGCAGCGCGATCAGCAGGACTGCGCCGCCGAGTCCGCCGACGAGGGCGGTGAGACCGAGGACGAGCGCGCGGCGGCCCTGCCCCCGCAGTTCGGCGCGATAGCCGATGGCTCCGCTGACGGAGCCGGGGACGAGGCCGAGGGCGTTGGAGACGTTCGCGGTGACCGGCGGCAGCCCGATGGCCAGCAGCACCGGGAAGGTGATCAGGGTGCCCGAGCCCACGATGGTGTTGATCGTGCCGGCTGCTGTGCCGGCCGCGAAGACCGCCAGTGCTTCCCAGATGGACAACGCCATCTCCTCACAACGCTCGGTGTATCGCCTCCCCGCTGCGCTGAACGCGGTCGAGGGGCTCGCACCGATCATGCACGAGCGGGCTGACGGGCCGGCCCGCGCGCTCAGTATGTGGGCTCCGTCGGGCGAGGGCACGGTGTCCCGCCGGGGCCGCACACCCCGTTCAGTCGCCCGGGCCCGCGTCAGGTGCCGTCACACAGTGGGCCGCTGACGGTCCGTCGGCCCCGGCGGGCTCGCCCGCCGGGGCCGGAGTCGCGCCGTGATGGCGCTGGCGGCGGGTGTAGGCGGTGACCGCCTGCCAGAGGTCGCGGCGGTCGGCGTCCGGCCAGAGACCGGGGGTGAAGTGCAGTTCTGCGTAGGCCGACTGCCAGGGCAGGAAGTTGGAGATCCGCTGTTCGCCGCCGGTGCGCCAGAGCAGGTCCACGTCGGGCATGTCCGGGTGGGGCAGGTGCCGGGCGAAGTCGTCCTCCTCGATCAGTCCGGGTTCCAGACGGCCGGCCCGGGCCCGGGCCGCCAGGGCGGCGGCGGTGCGGGTGAGCTCGTCCCGGCCGCCGTAGTCGATGCACATCGTCAGCGTCAGGCCGGTGCGGGCGCGGGTGGTGCGCTCGCGCAGGTGGAGCAGGTCGACGAGGTCGGGGGGCAGGCGGCCGGCGCGGCCGTGCCAGCGCAGCCGGACGTCGAGGTCGCGGAAGGGGTTCTCGGCGAGTTCGCCGCGCAGCAGGTCGAGGATCGCGTCGACCTCCTCCGGGTCGCGGCGCCAGTTCTCGGTGGAGAAGGTGTACAGCGTCAGATGGCGCAGGCCGATGTCCAGGGCGCCGTGGACCACCTCGCGCACGGCCGTGGCACCGGCGTGGTGGCCGGCGTGCCGGGGCAGGCCGCGCTGCTGGGCCCAGCGGCCGTTGCCGTCCATGATCACGGCGACGTGGGCGGGCAGCAGGCCGGGCGGGATCTCCGGGGGCCGCTCACCGCTCGGGTGGGGCTGCGGCCGACGGAAAGTACCGGTGGGGGCCCGCCCTGCGGGTGCCGGCGGCCTGGGGGCGGCGGGGCGTCGCGGCGGCGGCACCGTCAGCGGGCTCAGGCTCCAGGCCAGGGCCGCGCGGGCCCGGGCGGGGGCGAGGATGCGGGCCCGGGTGCGCAGCGCGGGCCGGGGAGGGGAGCGCAGCAGGGCCGGGCCGGCCGCGTCGACGGCGTCGAGCTGGGCGTGCAGCAGGGCGGCCATCGTCTGCAGCACGGTGGCGGGGCCGGGGTGCATGCCGCGGGTGAGGGCCGCTTGGGACACCCACTGGCGGGCCAGGCCGGTCAGGTGCGTGATCAGCGCGGCGACGGCGGGGCTCCAGCGGCACCGCGTGAGGTCGGTGGCCGACCCCGGGTACAGGTCGAGGGCCTCGGCGGGCAGGAGCAGGTCGCCCTGGGCGAGGTCGGCGGACAGGTCGGTGAGGATGTCGGTGAGCCGGACGCCGTCGAGGAACTCCTCGTAGGCCTCCCGGGTGTCCAGTCGCAGTGCCACGGGGACTCCGGCCCGGTCGAAGACCGTGCGGACCTGGCCGAACCAGGGCAGGAGGTTGTCCCGGCCCCAGGTGCGCCACTGCGCCCAGTCGGTGAAGTCCCTGCCCCGGGTGTCGTCCTGGACCTGGGCCATGGCGTCCCGCAGCTCGGACAAGTCGAGGCGCCAGCGATTCGCGGTGTCCACCAGGGCGTGCCGGACCGGGTCCGGGCTTGCTCCGGTGGGCAGTTCGCGATGCAGGGCGGTGATCCAGGCCTCGACGCGGGCGGCCCGCTCGGCGGCGGGCGCCGTGCGGTCGTCGCCGAGGTCGTCGAGGGCGTTGGCGGCCGCCCACAACGCGTGCAGGGGCGGCCGCAGGGCCGCGGGCACCAACCGGATCAGCGCGTACTCCGCCGGGTCCTGTTCCTTCGTCCGGCGCCGGCACAGGCGGTAGGCCGCCCGCAGGGCGACGTCGCCGGTCACCGGATGTTCGGCCGGCTTCGGGGAGGCGGCCGGCTCCGGGAGTTCGGCTTGTTCCGGGAGTTCGGCTTGTTCCGGCGATGCGGAGGCCGCCTCTCGGTCCGCCGGTGCTGTCATCGCGGGGGGCACATCGCTCACACCGAGGACGATACGTCCTGGTTCAGGGCGGTGATCACAGGGCGGCGCGCGCGTCAGCGGCGTACGTCACGGGCCCGGTCCCGGGTCCGGCCGCACGGCCTCGGTGATGCCGGCCCGGGCCGCCTCCAGCTGGGCGGCGAAGGCGATGCCGAGGAACAGGGCCACACCCGTCAGGTTGGCCCACAGCAGCAGGGCGACGAACGCCGTCAGCGGCCCGTAGACGGCGCCGAACGAGCCGCTCTCGGCGACGTAGAGTGCCAGCAGCCAGGTGGCCGTGATCCACAGCACCAGGTGGACCGCGGAGCCGAACGCGAGCCATGTGTAGCCCGGTTGGTCCCGGCGGGGCGCCCAGCGGAAGATCACCGCGGAGGCGACCCACGCGAGCAGCACACCCAGCGGCACGTCCAGGGCGCCCCACAAGTCGAGCCAGGTGCGGGACCAGCCGAGGGTCTGCACCACCGCGCCGCCGACGGCGTCACCCGCCACGAGCACGAGGAACCCCAGGACCATGGGCATGCCCGCCGCGAGGGCGAGCAGCAGGGAACGGCCGTACTTGGCCACGAACGGTCGGTCGCGCTCGATGCCGTAGATGCGATTGGCGCCACGCTCGACCTGGGCCATCGCCGAGGCGAGGTTGAGCACGGCGAACGCCAGGCCCAGCCACATGGCGACGGCGCCCCAGACGCCGGAACCGGCGCTGCGCTCGGTGCCGTGCAGGGCGTCCTCGACCAGGCGGGTGCTGGCGCCGGGCACGATCCGGCCGAGGGTGAGTTGGATGATCCGGCCCACACTCTCCGTGTGCACGGTGGTGGCCACGCCGACCAGGGCGATGGTGAACGGCACCATGCCCAGGACCACCTGGAAGGCGAGGGAGCGGGAGTTGCTGAAGCCGTCGGCGTAGCGGAAGCGGGTGAACGCGTCGACCAGCAGCCTACGGCTTCCGTAGCGCCGCAGCGCGGTGAACGCCTCGTCCCCGGAGAGTTCCTCCCCGATCATGTCCCGCGTCTGCGGGACGTGCACTGCGGTGCCCATCGAGAAAGGTCTCCTTCTGCCTGCCGTGCGTACCGGACCAGCATGCCGGGCGGCCGGCCGCGCGGTGGGTCAGAAGGGCATGCGGCCGCGGGTACGTCGGCCGGCCGAGCCGCTGCGGCTCACCGCGCGGGAACTCGAGTGGAAGGGCTTGGAGAAGAGCCTGCCCAGGACACCGGGGGCCTTGCTGCCGGCCCGGGCGCCCGCGCCGAGCGAACGCTGGGTGCCGCGCTCGGGATGGCGCGAGAGACGGGGGACGAGGAAGGCGAGCACGGCCAGCAGCACACACCCGGCGATGACGACGGCGACGATCACGAGCAACTCCCTTGACTGGTGTGGGAGATACGGGTGCCCCGCGGGGCCGTCTCCATGTGGCCCCCTCCGATGTACGAGCCGTTCCTGGCGTTCGCGTCGTCGCGGACCCCCTCGGCCTGGGAGGGGGTGGGACGCGGGGTCGTGTCCCGCTCGTCGCCGCGGTCGCCCTCGGCCTGGGAAGGGGTGTGGTCGCTCCTGGTGTACCTCCTGCGGCAGCAGTCGGCTGCCGGGTGCCCCGGTGGGGCGGGGCGCACCGGCCCCGCGCGTGTCCCCCGCCCCGGCCCCCAGGTGTACGCTCCCCCGGCTCCCGCCCCCTGAGCCGCACGGCCCCCGGCACCTCAGCCCCGGCGGCGCCTCACCACGGCCCGGCGCAGTGCTGTGCGCAGCTCGGCCGGCGGCGGTGGGCCGTCCGCCTCCGCGCTCGCCGTCACCGCCGCCGCGACGTCCCGCAGCTTCGTGTTCGACAGCTGGGACGTCTCCCGCAGGATGTGCCACGCCTCATCGGACGTGCAGCCGTGGGTGGCCATGAGGATGCCCCGTGCCTGGTCGATGACGGGGCGGGAGGCGATGGCATGGCGCAGCTGCTCCACCTCCTCCTGGAGGACGTGCAGGCGCTCCGCGCGTTCCAGGGCGACCGCCGAGACGGTGGGGGCGGCCGGTGGCGCGGCGGGGACCGGGCCGGTGGTCTCCAGGCCGCTCAGCGGGTCGGTCGTGTCCAGGCCCGCCAGCTCCAGGATCCGGCGCGGCTGGCCGTTCCAGTTCGCCGCCGTCACCGCCAGCGCCCGCCGCCGGCCGTGGTCGGCCAGCACGTCCAGGAACTGCAGACCCGCCGTGTCCATGAAGTGCACGCCCGCCATGTCGAGGTCGACCCGGGTGACGGTGGCCGGCAGGCCGGCCAGGGTTCTCGCCAGGATTTCCGCGCAACCGTGGACGAGCTCACCCCGTGGGGTGAGCTCGGCGCGGTCCGCGTCCACGCGGCCGGGGATGACCAGGGTGTCCAGCCCTCCTGTGAGATGTGGTGATGCCGCTGAGGTCATGTCACCGCCTTGTCTGTCCTCATCGGTCGTGTGCGTCTCGCCGGACTGCACGACGTCTCTCGCCCCCGTGGACGTCGGTGTGACGGTGCGCCTGCCCGCCGTACGGCTTACTACACCCGCCTTGGGGGAATGAGCTCTTGCCATACGGGTACGAGCGCTGTGGTCCGGAAACGTGGGGAGAGGGCCTTGATGACTCGGCAGCAACTCTCGGCGACCGGCCCCGTGCCCGGCCTGGCGGTGTTTCCGCTGGCCGGCCGGCAGGGCGTCCGGGCGGCCGG
Organism: Streptomyces sp. NPDC047880; assembly: GCF_040706515.1. NCBI lineage: Bacteria > Bacillati > Actinomycetota > Actinomycetes > Kitasatosporales > Streptomycetaceae > Streptomyces > Streptomyces sp. NPDC047880. Next base: position 30,829 of record NZ_JBEZOK010000023.1, read on the forward strand.
GGAGGTCGGCCTGACGACGCGTGCCATCTGGGAAGGTGTGCTGGAAGAAGCTGTCCGTGAAGGTGAGGACGTGTACTACCTGGAGCTGTCCGACGTGACGTTCGTCGACGTCGCGGGCGCCGGTGCCCTCGCGGCCGCCGCCGGGCAGCTCCGGGACGGCCGGCGGTTCGTGGTGCGCCGGCCGCCGCCCGCCCTGCGGCGCACGCTGGACCTGCTGTGGCCCGGCCAGAGCGGAATCGAGGTGTCGACGTCATGACCGCCGCCGTGACCGAGCCCTTCGGTCCTCTGGCCCCCTTCGCCCACCCGGCCCTCCTCTACCGGGACGAGGAGGAGTACCTCGGCGGCACCCTGCCCTTCGTGCACGACGGCCTGGAGGCCGGCGAACCGGTCGCCGTCGCGGTGCCCGGCAAGAACCTCGCCCTGATCAGGGACGCACTGGGGGACGCCGCCGCGTCCGTGCGCCTGCTGGACATGCGCGAGGCCGGACGCAACCCAGGGCGGATCATCCCCGGTGTGCTGCTGGCCTTCGCCGACGCCCAGCCCGCCGGCCGCCGGGTGCGGATCATCGGCGAGCCGATCTGGGCCGGCCGCTCCGCCACCGAGTACCCGGCCTGCGCCCAGCACGAGGCGCTCATCAACGCCGCGTTCCGGGGACGCGCCGCGACGATCATGTGCCCGTACGACGTCGCGCAGCTGCCCGAGCACGTGATCGCCGACGCGTACGCCACCCACCCCGCCGTCATCCACCCCGGGTCCCGGGCGGAGCAGGACAGCGCGGCGTACGCCCCCGAGGACGTGGTCGTGCGCTACAACGAGGCGCTGCCGCCGGTGCCGGAGGCGCTGACGTTCGCCTTCGAGTCCGACTCCCTCCCGCACGCCCGGCACGTGGCCGTCGGGGAGGGGGCCCGGCTGGGCCTGGCCGGTGTGAAGCTCGACGACCTGGCCCTTGCCACAGCCGAGCTCACCACCAACAGCGTTGTCCACGGCGGCGGTTCGGGCGTGCTGCGGGTGTGGTCCGAGGACGGGTACGTGGTGTGCGAGGTCCGCGACGAAGGGCGCCTCGGGGACGCCCTGGCCGGGCGCCGGCCGGTGCCGCGCGACCAGCGCGGCGGGCGCGGGATCCTGCTGGTCAACCTGATCGCGGACCTGGTGCGGGTGCACCGGGGCGACGACGGGACGACCGTGCGCTGCTGGTTCGCCCGCTGACCCGGCGGCGGGCGCTCGGCCTCCCGGCGTCGCCGACGCTCAGGTGCCCAGGGGGTCCAGTGCCAGCGGCGCGATCCTGCCCTCCAGCATCGCGCCGAGCCCCTGCACCGCGCATACGTCCGGACGCTCGGCGATGTGCACCGGCATGCCCGTGGCCTGCCGCAGCATCTGGTCCAGCCCCGGCAGCAGCGCACTGCCGCCGACCATCATGATCCCCCGGTCGGCGAGGTCGGCGACCAGGTCGGGCGGGCAGCCCCGCAGCACCTTGCCGATGCCGTCGAGGACCGCGGTCAGCGGCGTCTGGATGGCGTCCCGCACGGCCGCGGTGTCGACCTGGACGGAGCGGGCCAGGCCCGTGGCGACGTCCCGGCCGTGGATCTCCGTGGAGGCCGGGCCCTGCGCGGTGAGGCCGTTGCCGGACAGGGCCAGCTGCAACGGCCGTACCGACTGGCTCGGCAGCATCAGCTCGTGCTCGTGACGCAGGTGCTGCACGATCGCGTGGTCGACGGCCTCGCCGCCCACCGGGACCCGCTCGGCCGTCACGATCGAGCCGAGGGACAGCACCGCCACCTGCGTGGCCGCCGCCCCGCACACCATGATCATCGTGGCCTCGGGCTGTTCCACGGGCAGCCCGCAGCCGACGGCCGCGGCGATGAGCGTGTCGACCAGTTCCACCCGGCGCGCCCCCAGCCCCACGAGCGTCTCGATCGCGGCGCGCTGGGCCAGCGGGTCGGCGTCGTGCGGGGTGCAGGCCGCGGCCCGCAGGATCGGCTTGCGGCGCAGCGCGCGGCGCATCTTGTCGCCGAGCAGGTGGCGCAGCATGCGCTGCGCCATCTCGATGTCGACGACGGTGCCGCCGGAGACCGGCCGGACCACCCGGATGTAGTGCGGGGTGCGGCCCTTCATCTTCTCCGCGAGCTCGCCCACGGCGATCAGCGCACCGGTGCGGGTGTTCACGGCGGCGGCGGACGGCTGGTCGACGACGAGCCCGGCACCCTTCACGTAGACGCGTGTGCGGGCCGCTCCCAGGTCGACGGCGAAATGGCAGCGGCGCAACTGCTCCAGACTGGCGGTCATGGCAGGTCCTCCCGAGAGCACAGACCGTGGGGGGCCGCCAGGTGGCGGGCCTCGCAGACGTGGGTCCGCCGGGTGGCGGGCCTCCTTCGCATCGTGCGCGGGAGGGGGCCGGGCCGCCTTTCGTAGGGGGCCGGGCGGGGCGCCGCCGAACGGGCGGTTCGGGCCGTGCTACAGGGAGCGGGCGGCCTCCAGGACCGGCGCCAGGGAGGTGACGGTCGTCTCGCAGCCCGCCTCTTCGAGCAGCCGGCCGGCGGTGGTGTTCCGGGCCAGGCCGACGAAACGCAGGCCCGCCTGCTGGGCTGCGGTCAGTTCGGCCACCGTGGAGCCGATCAGGACGCCCGTCGCGGCGCCGCCGCCCAAGGAGTCCACGGCGCGCAGCAGACAGTCGGGGTGCGGGGTGAGCAGGGAGAGGTCGGTGCCGCGGGCGTGGATGCCGGCCAGGGGCAGGCCGTACGGAGCGAGGTAGCGCCGGACGGCCGGGACGCTGACGTCCGAGACCACGCTGACGCGGCGGCCGGAGTCGTGCAGGGCACGCACCAGCGGCACGGAGTTGTGCGTGGTCGGCGCGTCCGGGACCGCGCGCAGTTCGAGTGCGTCGAGACGCTCGCGCAGGAGCGGGCCCAGCGGGTCCCGGGCGAAGGCCCGCAGCACGTCGAGCGGATGGGCGAACGTCTCCCGCACCGCGGTCGGCGGAACGTTCCGGGGGTCGCGGTGCTCGGCGACCAGGGCGAGCAGGTCGAGCACCGCCTCGCCCGCCGCGTGCGCCGAGAACAGCCGGGCCAGAGGTCCGTCGAAGCCGAGCAGCACGCAGTCGGCCTCGGCGAGGAGGTCCGACAGCGGGCGCTGCGCCGGGACCGTGCCCTGCGGCCCGGGCAGGGCCCTGCCCTCCGGGGCCAGCTGCACCGACACCGACACCGACAGACCCGGCACCGGCCAGCGGCGCAGGCCCGCGTTGACCGCCCGCTGGGCCGCGCCGGCCCGGCGCAGCGGATGCCGGCGGGTGATCCGGGCCGCCTCCTCCAGCAGATGGCCGAGCAGCGGCTCGGAGACCCGGCTGACCTCGGCGCGGACGAAGGCGACCGGGTCCTCCACGTGCCAGGACAGCTCCACCGCGGCCGCGAAGGCGCCCTTGCCTGAGCTCGGCAGGGAAACCCGGTGGTGGGACTGGTGGGTGGTGAGGTCGACCTTGTAGTACGTCACGGACCGCGACGGCCGGTCGCCGTGCGGCCGGGCCGGGTCGAAGAGGGTGAGCGGGCCGTCGGGCCGGGTGTGGACGAGGGCCGTGCGGCCGGGTGCCGGTATCCCCAGCCGGCGCAGGTCGTGCGTGATGAAGGGACCCTCAACCAGGTCGCGGGTCCCGGGTTCGGGCGCCACGGCGGGGGTGAGCGGGCAGTACCAGGCGACGGGCGGGGTGTCGGTGGCACCGTCCTGGTAGAGGGGCTGGAGACGCCGGGGGCCCTGGGCGGCGGAGCTGGCGGCGAACTGTTCGTACACGGCCGGGGAGACGATCACCTGGATGCCGGCCGGTACGGGCGGTGCCGCCGGCGGCGGGGCGGGCCGGTCCCAGAAGGTGACGGTCAGCGGCGGGGGGTCCACGAGCCCGGTGAGGACCTCGGGCAGGCCGCGCAGGACGGCGACCAGGACGGGCAGGACGAAGGTGCCGGGTTCGGTGTGCACGACGTAGCCGTCGGGACGCACCCGCACCTCGAACCGGTGGGGGGCCAGGGCGCCGCGGGAGAGCATCTCGTGCACCGCGTACTCGAGGGTGATGCGGGCCTCGGGGCGGCCGGTGAGGTCGTCGGCCTCGAACATGATGACGGGGGCGGCTTCGCGGGCCTCGTCCAGTTCGGCGTGCAGGGCCCGGAGCCTCGACTTCAGGACCCGCAGACGGTCCCGGGCCGCGGCCGCCGCGGGGCCGGGAACGCCGTCCAGGGCCGGGCCGTACCAGAGGTCGAGCGCCCGTCCGGCTTCGGCGTGGCCGCACGCCGGGTCGTCGAGCAGTTCCTCGCAGTGGAACGCGTCGACGCGCACCTCCGGCACATGCAGGGCGTAGGCGTTCGGGAGGCTGACCAGGGCACCGGGGGGCAGGACCCGGCGCAGCTCGGGGACGAGGTCCTCGATGCGGGCCGCGGCCCGGCGCTCGTCCGGCGGCTCCTCCCACAGGCCCCGGGCCAGCTCGGCGTGCGTCATGCGACGCCCGTGGGAGAGGAGCAGCATGCACAGCAGCGCCTGGGCCTCCGGGGCGGGAGGCTCCACGGGCCGGGTGCCGCGGCTGATGCGCAGGGGGCCGAGCAGGGTGACGTCGAGCGGAGGCGGCCACGGGGCCGTCGCGGCCAGATCGGCGGCGTACCGGGCGGCCGCGGGCAGCCTGCGCCCGTCGATCAGGTCGAGCAGCTCGCGGTGCTCGTCGGGCACCGGCACACTCGTCGCCAACTGCTTGAGCAGCCACCGGAACTCGCCCAGGTCCCCCTCGGGGTCCTTGTCCCGCGACTCCTCGCCGAGCGCCACCCGGCTCAGCAGCACGGTCCCGTCGGGACGCAGCAGCAGACCGGTGGGCCCGCGCTCCCCGCGTACCAGGCCGCGGTCGTGCAGGGCCTCGAGGCCGGCCAGCCCCTGGGCCACCAGACGGGCGAACGTCCGGAAGGAGAGCCCGGAGAGCACCTCCGCGAGGGTCAGCCCGTCCACGAACTCGGTGACCAGGTACGGGCTGCCGTCCGCCACGCCGAAGTCCAGGACCCGTACGACATGGGGGTGCTCCAACCCGGCCAGGGTGCGGGCCTCCCTCAGGAACCGCTCCTGCGGCGCGGGCTGGTCGCGGTACGGGCGCACGACCACCCGCCGGCCGGTGTGGACGTCCACTGCCTCCCACACGGTCGGGTGCGTCGCGCGTTCGCCGGTCAGCCGGTACCTGCCGGCGAACAACCGCTCCAGCGGCCCCTGCCCGCCCAGCCGCCGCACGGTCTCCTCGCTGACCGTGGCGAACGCCGGGCCCGAGCCGCCCTGGCCGCCGTCGGTCTGTGCCCGGAACTCCCCGGCCGCCAGCCCCGCCCGCTCGTCGATCAGGCCGCCGATCTCCGCGAGGAACTCCCGGGTCCGGCCGCGGGCCGTGCGGGGCAGGGAACGCAGCAGCAACTCCCGTACGCCGGGCCGGAACGCGTAGGAGCCGGGCGGGCCGGGGACGGTGGTGAGCATGCCGCTGAGGATCACCTCGGCGAGGTGCTGGGGGCGGGGGTCCCGGTCCACGGCGCGCTGGACGAGGCGCATCACCGGGACGGAGGGGACGGCCAGGGCGAGGTGCCCGGCCAGCCGGAAGGCCTCCGGGGACGCCGTCGCGCGAAAGCGCAGCACCAGGTCCTCGGGGGAGGCGCCGGCGATGTCCGGGGTCGGCTCCACGGGCGGCGCGGGAGCGGGCGGCAGCCAGGCCGCCGCGCCCGGGGTGCGGGCGCCGCCCGGGTCGGCGACCAGGGCCGCCCAGTGGGCGAGCCAGGGCGCGCCCGGCTCCAGCACCGGCAGGGGCAGGGCGCGCTCCGGGGCAGGGGCGGCGGGGTCGTACGGGGTGAAGGCCAGGGCCGCCGACGGTGCCGCCGTGGCCGGGGACGTCAGCAGGCCCGGCTCGGCGGGCAGCGCGGTCGAGGACCACAGGTGCTCGGGCAGGGGCTGCACGACGGCCAGGGGCGTGCGGTGCGCCCAGTGGCGCAGGGTGCGGTACCAGCGGTCGCCGGCCTCGCCCGGGCGCCACTGCGGGCCCATGCAGTCGCTGACGACGAGAGTGACGGTCCGTCCGTCGTCCGGGTCGGGCACCCGGTGGGCCCGGCCGTCGGGTGTGGCCGGGTGCAGGGTGACCGTGCGGAAGATGCCCGACTGGGCGAGGACCGTGTGCAGTTCACTCACCAGGGGGCGCCAGACCGGCATGGTCGGGCCCGTGTCGTGCACGAGGTTCAGGCGCAGCCAGCGGTCGGGGGCCGCGCGCAGCACCGGGAACCACACGTCGGGGTGGGCGCCGAGCCGCGCGATCCGGTCGGCCGTCGCCCGCTCGTCCAGCACCCGCGCGTGCGGGGAGGGCACCGTGCGTTTCAGCGGGCGCAGGGCGCGTTGCAGCGCGAGGGGGTGGGGAAGCATCGGGGGCGCGGGGGCGAGCACGGGGGTTCCGCCGCCGCCCCGGGGACGGTCCGGGGACCGCGGGGCGGGCAGGGTCAGCGGCACGCGCCCGGCCGGCTCCTGCCGCGGGGGGAGGGGCGTGCCCTCGGGGGGTGCGGGCGGGGCAGGTGCGTTCCGAGGCTCGGTTCCAGGCGCCGGTGTCTCGGCCGGAGCTTTCTGTTCCGGCGCCGCGCCCTGCCGCCCCTCGGCGTCCAACTGGCCTGCCAGCCACACCAGTTCGGCGATCTCCCGCGGCGTCGGCTCGGCCCCCGCCGCGACCAGGACGGCGTCGAGCCGGGCGATGGGGGAGGGACCGGTCACGGTGGTGCGCCGCGGGGTCGGGTTGCCGGCCGGCGCCGGTGGGATCGAGGGCGGTCCCGGCTCGGCGGTGTGCCGCGGCCGCGGGGACGGTGGGGCGGGGTCAGAAGCCATCGCCGTCCGCCGTCGCGCTGAGGTAGGGCATCAGCTGTTCGGCCAGATGGTCGCGGGAGTCGGCGTCCAGGCCGGCCACGCCGGTGAGGTACAGGGCGTTCAGCAACTGATCGGTGGCCAGCTCGCCGCCGGAGGCCCGTTCCAGGAAGCGGGTGATCAGCCGGTCCGCGTCGCCGTCGGGGGTGTCGAGGTGGGCGCGGACGATGTCGGTCAGCTGGTCGCGGTCGGGGCGGCGCAGCTTCAGCCGGACACAGCGCCGCAGGAAGGCCGGCGGGAACTCGCGTTCGCCGTTGCTGGTCAGGACGACGAACGGGAACGCCCGGCAGCGGACCCGGCCGCGCCGGACGGTGACGGGCGAGTCCGTGCCGTCGGCGAGGACCTCGGCCGCCCCGCCGCCCGAGTGGCGTGCGGCGCGCACCAGTTCGGGGATCTCGTACTGGCCCTCCTCCAGGACGTTCAGCAGGTCGTTCGGCAGGTCCAGGTCGCTCTTGTCGATCTCGTCGACGAGCAGCGCGCGCGGCCGGTCGTAGGGGAGCAGGGCCGTGCCGAGCGGCCCGAGGCGCAGATGGTCCTCGACACCACCGGGCCGGTCGAGCCCCTCCCGGGCCGCGTACAGCCGGGACAGCGGGTCGTACTGGTAGAGGCCGTCGGCGAGGGTGCTGCGGCTGGTGATGTTCCAGCGCAGCACCGGACCGAGCCGCAGCTCGCGGGCGACCGCGTAGGCCAGCGAGGACTTGCCGGTGCCCGGCGGGCCGGTGACCAGCAGCGGCCGGCGCAGCACGAGCGCGGCGTTGACGAGCCGGACGGTCTCCGGGGTGGCGACGTACGACTTCGCCCGGTGCACCCGGTCCGGGGAGACGGCCGAGACGTCGTCGCCGTCGTGCGGCGGCGGCAGCGCGGGCCCACCGTCGAAGGCCCGCCAGGGCGGTGGGGCCGGAAGGTCGTCGATGCCGTCGTGCGGCTCGTGGTCGCCGGTGTAGACGGACCAGTGCGGCATGGGGGTTGCTCTCCGCTCTCCGTTTCGTGCAGCTGTTCCGGGACGTGTCGGGCCGCTGTCCGGCGGCCCCGGGCGGGTCAGGCCACCGGCGACCCCGCGTGCGCGGCGGCGACGGCGTGCGGGTCGGTAAAGACCCGCGGGTCGTCCCACAGCAGCTGGATGCCGCGCGCCCAGTGGTCCCCCTCCGCGTGCGCCTCCTCGCGCAACGCCAGGATGTGACGCGGGAGTTCGCCCGGCGGTACGGCCGCCACACACGCGTCGAGCGCGTCCAGGAAGGCCTTGCCCGTGCAGCCGTCCGCCCCGGCGCACTCCTCCTGCCCGGAGCCGCAGCCTCCGCGCGACCAGACGATCACCGGGGCCGGGGCGGTGAGCGAGACGTCGAAGTGCGGCCGGGTGCGGGAGGCGGCCGGGGCGGCGCCGAACCCGGCGAGGCAGGCGTCGGGCATCCGCAGCCGCATCCGCAGCCGCCCGGGCTCCTCCGGGCCGCCGCACTCCACGCGGTGCAGCCGCACACCCGGGAAGGCGTCGAGCCGCTTCCAGGCCCGGGTCAGCACATGCCGGGTGCTGGCCTTGCGCCGGGCGTGGTCGGTGACGACCAGCGGGTAGAGGCAGCCGAGCGGGGTGGTGTCGTCCGGGGCGCTCTCCCAGCGGTCGACGGGCCAGTCCAGCCAGTCCCGGGGCAGCGCGAACGCCACCAGTTCGTCGGCGCCGGGCGTCAGATACCGGAACGCCGCCTCGATGCGGTCGCGCACGTACGCGGACAGCCCGTGCTGCTCGACCGTGCCGGAGTCGACCGGGTGGCGCCGTCCCTCGCTGTACGCGGACACCTCGACACGGACCAGGCCGTCGCCGGCCCCGCTGTGGCCGAGTTCGACGAGGATCGGCGACCAGTCGGGCGCCGCGGGCGTCACGGCCGGGGTGTGCAGCAGCGCTTCGAGCCGGTCGGCGAACCGGGCGACGGTCCGTGCGGCGCCCGGGCCGTCGAGCTCGCACAGCACGAACAGGGCCGCCGACCACAGGGAGTCGAACCCCTCCTCGGGCGGCGGCGGATCGAACGGGTCGGCCGACGCGCGGTACAGCCGCACCGGGTCGCAGTCGACGCCCCCGCGGGCCGCCTTCTCCACCAGGGCGCGCAGCCGGGCCCGGTCGGCGGTGGTGTGGTCGGAGGTGGGGACCAGGCCGCGCAGGGCGGGCCAGTAGCGGGCGATGACCTGGAGGGGCATCATCCGGCCGGTGCGCACGTCCCGGGCGTCGGCCGCCGATGTGACCATGCCGATGACCTCGCCGGTGTCGGCCAGGGTGACCGCGGCTCCGCTGAAGCCGGGGGCCAGCGGCTGCCCGCCGGCGTGCCAGGCCTCCAGCTGGAGCCACTCCCGTCTGATCAACTGCGATGCGGTGACGCGGTATTCGGCGAGGGTGCCCTCGTCGAAGCCGGCCGGGTAGCCGTAGACGACGAGTTTGCGCGGGGGCGTGCCGTGGGCGGCGTCGACCGGGGCGAGGGCGGCCGGGGCGATCGGCATCTCCCGGTCCAGTTCCAGCACGGCGAGGTCGCCGGGGCCGGCGGCGCCGCCGCTCCAGCCACCGTGGGCGACGACCCGGGCGGGCACGGGCGGCGTGCCCGGCAGCTCGGTGAAGCTCACCGCCGGTTCCCCGTCGTCGCCCACCACATGGGCGCACGTCAGCACCGTACGGGGCGTGACGAGGAAGCCCGCTCCGGCCACCCGGCCCCGTAACTCGATCCGCGCGTGCCACTCGGCGCTGTTCATGAGGCCGGGCTTGCCTCCGTGCCGCCCGGGGACCAGGTCAGTCTGACCACCAGGTGGCCCTCGGCGGTGCCCCTGGCGATGAACGCACCCGTCTCGGCGGCCAGTTTGACCCCGAACTCGATCTCCACGCCGTCCGGTTTCAGCGACCCGTCGCGGAACACCCGCAGCGCGGACTCGGCGGCCGCGCGCACCCCGTCCAGGGCACCCTCGAACGTGCGGGTCGCCCGGACCGTGCCGTCGCCCCGGGAGACCAGGCGGGAGCCGGAGCGCTCCTCGGCCGCCTCGACCGTGACCACCGCACCGTCACCGGTTCTGAACTCCACCAACCCGTCCACGGCACCCCCGTCGTCCTTGCGCCCGGCATTCCCATTGTGACGGACGGTACTTGATGACGTGGGAGGCAGCCACCGGTACCTCAGGGTCCCACGGTTCCCCGGATCACCCCGAGCTCCACCAGGTCCTGCGGCCGGATGCGGAGCTGGTCCGCCGTCGTCTCCACTTCGCGTGGGGGGCGTTTGAGGATGGCCGCCGCGAGTTCCGGCGCGATCACGGAGAAGTAGCTGTCGGGCGTGGCCCAGGTGTTGCCGGGGGCGGCCAGGGCCAGGGCGCCGCCGGAGCCGCCCTCGCCGATCACCAGCGTGGTCACCGGGGTGCGGGCGCCCGCGACCGCGGCGAACAGGTCGGCGATCGCCGGGCCCGCGCCCTGCCGTTCCGCCTCCGCGTCGTTGGCCGCGCCCGGGGTGTCCACGAGGGTCAGCACCGGGATGCCGAGCCGGTCCGCGAGGCGGATCAGCCGGGCGGCGGTGCGGTAGCCGGCGGGGCGGGTCGCGGTCCCGGTCTGCGCGGCGTAGGCGACCGTGCGGCCCTCGTGCGTGCCGAAGCCGCACAGCATGCCGTCCGGGTCGGTGCCGCCGCAGCGGTCGCCGCTGATCGCGACCCGGTCGGTGAAGTAGGCGTTCAGGTAGGCGGCGGCGCGTGGCCGCCGCGGGGACCGGGCGCGGCGGACGGCGTCCCAGCCCGTGGCGGGCAGGACCGCGGACTCGCCGAGCGGCTCGGGCGGCGGGGCGGGCGTGGTGGACGGGCGCGTCAGCAGGCGCAGCCACCGCCCCAGCGTCTCGCGCAGTTCCTCGGGCCGTACGACCGCGTCGGCCGCGCCCGCCGCGACCTGCGCCTCCGCCGTGTACGCCGCCGGGTCGGCGCCGGCCGGCCGTACCCGGGAGCCGGCGAAGCCCACCTGGGCGCCGGGCAGAGCGAGCGTCACGTCGGCGCCCGCGCCCAGGGTGGCCCAGCCGCCCCCGGTCGTCGGGTCGCGCAGGACCGCGACCTGCGCCAGACCGGCCTCCCGGGTGAGCGCCGACTGGCGTGCCACCCGCTGGAGCTGGGACAGCGCGAGCATGCCCTCCTGCATGCGGCTGCCGCCCGTGGCCACCAGCGGCACCAGCGGGAAGCGGCGTTCGCGGGCGTAGGTGTACGCCGCCTCCAGCCGGTCGCCGGTGCGCTCGCCCAGGGAGCCGCCGAGGAAGCCGAACTCGAACGCGATCAGCACGGCCCGGGTGCCGCCGACCCGGGCGGTGCCGCACACCACGGACTCCTGCTCGCCGGTGCGTTCGACAGCACGGGCGCGGGAGGCGTCGTAGCCGGGCCAGCCGAGCGGGCCGTCGGGCCTTGAGTTCCTTGCCGGGGCGGGGAGTTCGGCGAAGGTGGCGTCGTCGGCGAGGGCGGTGACGACCGCGCGGGCGGACAAGGGCTCAGCCATGGGCCAGCGCCCGCTTCATGATCTTCCCCATGTCGTTGCGGGGCAGGGCGTCGAGGTGGTGGACGACCCGGGGCCGCTTGTGCGGGGCGAGGCGCTCGGCCACGTGGCCGGCCAACTCGTCCAGTGTGGGCGGCGCCTGCGGATCGTCCGGCACGATCCACGCCACGATCCGCTCGCCCAGGTCGGCGTCCGGCTCCCCGGTGACGGCAGCCTCCCGCACCCCCGGGTGTTCGAGGAGCGCGTTCTCGATCTCACCGGCCCCGATCTTGTAACCGCCGCTCTTGATCAGGTCGGTGGCCTTGCGGCCGACGATCCGGACGTAGCCGTCGGGGTCGCGCACCGCCATGTCGCCGGTGCGGAAGAAACCGTCGGCGGTGAAGGTGGCGGCGGTGGCGTCGGGGCGGTTGAGGTACTCGGTGAACAGGTTCGGCCCGCGTACCTGGATCTCACCCACCGACTCCCCGTCGTACGCGGTGATCTCCGAGCCGTCCTCCTCGGCCAGCCGCAGCTCCACCCCCGGCAGGGGCACACCGACCGTGCCTGGGCGGGCCTCGCCGTCGGCGCGGACGGCGGTGTTCATCAGCGTCTCCGTCATGCCGTACCGCTCGATCACCCGCCGTCCGGTCGCGGTCGCGATCCGGCCGTGGTCGTGCACCGGCAGCGCGGCGGAACCGGAGACCAGCAGCCGCGCCCCGGTCAGCGCCTTCACCAGTTCCGGGTCGCTCGTCACGGCCTCCGCGATGCGGTGGTACATCGTCGGCACGCCGAACAGCATGGTCGCCCCGGCGTTCAGCTCGCGGGCGACGCCCTGGGTGCTGAAGCGGCCCAGGTGCCGCACCGAGCCGCCGCGCCGCAGCGGGCCGAGGGTGCCCAGGACCAGACCGTGCACGTGGAACAGTGGCAGTCCGTGGACGAGGACGTCGTCGCCGGTCCACTGCCAGGCGTCGGCCAGCGCGTCCAGGGTGCTCGCGACGGCCCGGCGCGGGATGACGGCTCCCTTGGGCGGGCCGGTGGTGCCGGAGGTGTAGACGATCAGGGCCGGGTCCTCGTCCGCGCCGCGGTCCTCGGGGGCCGGGCCGGTGGCGTGTACGTCGACGTCCACGCGGGCGAGGTCCCCCAGGGGGGCGGGGAGCAGGTCGTCGGGAGCGGTGAGCACGAGCTCGGGGGCGCTGTCGGACAGGATGTGCCCGAGTTCCTTCTCGCCGGACCTGGGGTTGAGCGGCACGGCCGGGACTCCGGCCAGGAGCGCGGCGACCACGGCGACGGCCGTCTCCATCGTGGGCGTCGCCCAGACGGCGACCCGTGTGGCTGCGCCGATGCGGCCCGTGAGTGCTCCGGCCGCGGCGGCGAGCTGCGCGTAGGTGAGGGAGCGCTCGCCGAACCGGAGGGCCGGACGGCCGGCCGGGCTGTCGGTCAGGGCCGGGAAGAGAGGGGGCACGCGTCACATCTCCTTGACTGTTGCCTGCTGTTGCCTGCTGATGCCGGTGGTGGCGGTGGGCCCGGCCGGGCGTGGCCACCCCCAGCCGGGGAGGACCATCACCGGCCGGGCCGCCGCCGGTACGCCCGCCACCACAATCTCTCCGTACACCATCGGCCGCCGGAAGAAACGCTCGCGGTCCACGTCCGGGGCGGCGGCCGGGACGAGCACGCCGTCGGCCGAGAACGGGCTGACGCCGACGACCGGCGCCGAGACAGCGAGTGCCGGGCTCGCCGGCCGGCTGCTACCGGGCGTCCGTTCCGTCACCGATGCTGGGGCTTCACCGAAGGTGAAGGTCAAACGGGGTGTCGCGGTTCCCGGCGGGGTTGTTAGCCTGCGGCGGACATCCCGTCGATCGTCCGTACGAAGAGGGAGTGGCCGTGGCCGGCGCCCCGCGCATCGCCGTCGTCACCTACGACCCCCGCGGTGAGGAGCACAAGGACCGCGACCTGCCGGTGCTGGTGGACGCGCTGCGGGAGACCGGGGCCGATGCCCTCGCCGTCGCCTGGGACGACCCGGACGTGGACTGGGCCGGGTTCGATCTCGCTCTCCTCCGCTCCACCTGGGACTACAGCTGGCGCGCCGGGGAGTTCACGGCGTGGGCCGGGCGGTGCGCGAAGGCCACACGGCTCGCCAATCCGCTCTCGGTCGTGCGGTGGAACGCCGACAAGCGCTACCTCGGGCAGCTCGCGGAGGCCGGAGTGCCCACCGTGCCCACCCGGTACTTCGCGCCCGGCGACCCCGTCGAGCTGCCCGCCGACGGCGAGTACGTGGTGAAGCCCGCCTCCGGTGCCGGAGCCCGGTACGCCGCCCGCTACCCGGCCGGGGAGCGGGACGCCGCCCTGCGGCAGGCCGAGCGCATGCACGCCGAGGGGTTCACCGTCATGGTGCAGCCCTACCTGAGCAGCATCGACACCCACGGCGAGCGGGCCGTGCAGTTCTTCGGCGGGCGCCTGCTGCACGCCGGCGTCAAGGGCGCCGTACTCGCACAGGGCACGCCGTACGACGCCGACAAGGTCGCCCACCCCGGCATCCGCCCGTGGCAGCCGACCGCCGCCGAACTGGACGTCGCCGAGCGGGCGCTGGCCGCCGTGCCCGGGGACGCGGAGCTGCTGTACGCGCGCGTGGACCTGGTCACCGGGCCGGACGGTGAGCCGTGCGTGATGGAGCTGGAGCTGATCGAGCCGAACCTGTTCCTCGATCTGCACCCGGGCTCGGTGCCCAGAGTGGTGGAGGCGGTGCTGGCCGCCGCCGGCTGAGCGCGGCACGCGGGGCATACCTCCTCCGATGGGGCTTTTGGTGTACTGCTGGGGCCATGCCCTCCGAGCGACGGTCCTGGGCACCGCTGCTGGCGGTGTGCGCCCGCCTGGCCACCCACATCAGCACCTCCTCGCAGGCAGTGCGGAGCCGAGGCCTTCCGTGAGACCGAGGAGCGGGTCCTGCACCTCAAGGCCGCCTTTTACGACCAGTTCCTTCCCACCCTCGAACGGGTCGGCGCGCCTCAGGCCTGAGCGCCGCTCACGGCCACCCGCTGCAGCAGCCCCCAGGTGAACTCCGCGACCGTCTCCCGCCGGACGCCCGCGGCGTCGGGCGCGGTGAACGCCAGTCCCCACCGGGTCGGTGCCGTGCCCTCCAGAGGGCGGGCCGGGGCGAAGGCGCGGGCCACCTCGTCGACCGTGCAGGACCAGGGGGTCAGGTCGTCCAGCGTGCGCAGCTCGGGGCCCTTCGCGCCCGGCGCGCGGACCAGCCACTCGTTCCACACCGCGCGGTTCGGGGCGGTCAGCACCTCGAAGCGCAAGGCGGGCCACAGGGGCACGGGCCAGAGCCAGGCCTCGCAGTCGAGGTCGCCGATCCGGCGCGGCGTCCGGGACTCCGGCTCGCCCAGCACCTGGCGGTAGCGCGACAGGGGCGCGCGCGAGCGCGGGGAGCGGACCATCGCCTGCCAGCGCTTGTTCGCCTCGCGCATGCCGGCGATCGACACCCCCAGCTCATGGCGGGCGTCCTCCACCAGGCCGGGGTTGTGGTCGGCCATACGGCGCAGCAGCACCAGCTGGAAGTCGAGCGGGGTGAAGGGGCTAGCGGGGGGCTTTCCGGAAGGCATGGGACCCATCGTCGCCCACCGGGGTCCTGCCCGGGCGGCGGCCGTCGGGCAGGAACAGGACGGAGTTGACGTAGCGCGGGCCCCGCAGGTGCGGCGAGGGCAGGACCCGGCGGAGCAGGCCGTGGGAGACGACGTAGGACGCGCGGGCCTGGTGGTCCTCCAGTGGGAACTTCGCCAGCGGCACCCAGGTGTCGCCGGGCAGCACCCAGCCGTCGTAGCCGAGCAGGGCCAGGTACGTCACCACCGGCGCGATCGGCTGGATGCGGGACTCCAGCTCCACGAACAGGGCCGGCCGGTCACGGGCCAGCAGGCCCGTCGCCCCGCGCAGCACCGCGGGCTCGTTGCCGTCCACGTCGATCTTGATGAAGCCGACGTCGCGCAGCCCCAGCTCGTCCAGCGTGACGCACGGGACGTCCAGCGCGCGGCCGTGGATGTCGCGCCGGACCAGCGACGACACGCCCCGGTCGCCGGAGTCGTCCGGCGGCAGCCACAGGCGGGCGATGCCCGGCCGGTCCGAGGCCGCCGCACGGACCACGCGGACGTTGGACGGCGCGGCGGCGGTCAGCAGCCGGGCCAGATGGGGCACCGGCTCGACCGTCACGACCTGCTCGGCGAGGCCCGACAGGCGGTGCGTCCAGGGCCCGTACCAGCCGCCGACGTCCACCGCCGTGCGGCAGCGGGGCGGGCACAGCTCGGCGAGCCGGGCCAGCTCCGGTTCGAACCGCGGGTACAGCGCCCGGGCCGTCGCGGCCACCAGGCGGGCGGGCAGGAGGGGGGCGACGCGGGCCGCCAGGCTGGTCACCGGGCCATCCTCTTGAGGAGTTCCTCGTGTTCGTCGTCCGGCACCTGCTCGCCCGAGGACGGCAGCAGCTGCGGAATGCCGTCGGTGATCGGGTAGCGGCGGTGCAGACGCGGGTTGTACAGCGCCTCCTCCCGCCCGGCCTCCTCGGCCAGCAGGTGCAGCGGGCCCTTGTCGATCGGGCAGGCCAGGATCTTCAGCAGCGGGTCGTCGGGCTTCACGGTGAGGTCAGCTCCTTGGCGGGTGGGGAGGGTCGGGGAGAAGCGTCGTGCTTCGGCATGGTCAGCAGCACGGCCACCGCCAGGGCCGTGCCCGCCACCCGCAGCGCGAGCCGTAGCGGCTCGTCCGGCAGGGCCTCGCCGAACGACAGCGTGCCGAGCACCGCCGTGAACAGGGACGTCACGGTCGTGCACACCGGCACGATCAGCGAGGCCCGGCAGCGCTGCAGCGCCGCCTGCGACATCACCAGGCCGAACGCACCGGTGAACAGGAGGAGATACGGATACGGGGAGGCCAGCAGGCCCAGCACCGCGCCGCCGATCCCGTCGGTCGTCAGACGGCTCGAGACGCCCTTGATGGCCAGCGAGCTGACCCCGTACAGCAGGCCCACCGCCACGCCGTACTCGACGCCGGTCGTCGGGCGCCGGTGCCGGTTGCGGGCCCGCCGCTCGGCGGAGCCGTACAGCCACACCCCGGCGGCCAGCGACGGCACGCACACCAGCAGGATCAGCTGGTAGGGCGCGTCCTGGCTGACGGTGTCCGTGCCCTCGCGCAGCGACAGCACCACCATCAGCAGCGCCAGCAGGATCGCGCCCAGTGCGTACCGCTCCCGGCCGGACGTCTCCTCCCCGAGCAGCCGCGCCGACAGCAGCACCAGCAGCACCAGGCCGGAGACGAAGATGCCCTGCGCGGCGGCGATCGGCAGGGTGCGGTAGACGACGAGCTGTGCGGCGAAACCGGCCGCGAGGGCGAGGGACCCGCCGATCCACAGGGGGCTGCCGAGGACGAGGCGCAGCAGCCGGGCCGGCCGGCGGATCGTCACCTCGGGCAGGGCGGTGAGCGCCCGTTTCTCCAGGACGAAGCCCAGGCTGTACAGGGTGTTCGCCAGCAGCGCGGCGGCCACTCCCCACCACATGGGCTACGTCCTCCTGGCGTGCAGCAGCAGGATCGACGCGAGCTGCGGCCGGGCGCAGGCCAGCCGGTCCAGCGGCCGCAGTGGGCGCGGCACGCCGTGGAAGGGGGCCCCTTCGAGCCGTACGACGGTGAACCCGGACGCGGCGACGAACTCCTTCAGTGCGCGCGCGGTGTAGAGCCGCAGGTGCCCCACGACCTCCTTGCCCGGGCGGCCGTGGATGCCGCGCAGGCTGACCTCCGAGAACACCGGCTGCACACCGGCCAGCAGCAGGCCGCGGTTGTACCAGGCGGCGAGGTTCGGCGTGGACAGCATCAGATGCCCGCCGGGGCGCAGGATCCGCCGGATCTCGTCGAGGGCCGCGTCCGGGTCGACGAGATGCTCGACGACCTCGCTGAACAGCACCGCGTCGGCCGACCCGGACGCGAACGGCAGCCCGCCGCCGGTGAGTTCGCCGCGCACCGCGTACGGGATGCGGGTGCGGGCACGGCGCAGGGCGTCCTGGGACCAGTCGACGCCTATGACGCGGTGGCCGGGCAGGAGCGGGGCGGCGGTGGCGGCGGCGGTGCCGTCCCCGCAGCCGATGTCGAGGATCGTCCGCGGGCGCGCGCTCGCCGGGCTGTTCAGGGCGCGGGCCAGCATCCTGGCCTGGCGGACGCTGCGCGGGGTGCCGGAGGCGACCGGCACGGCGGGGTTCTCGTAGAAGTCGCGCAGGTCGCGGGGTGGGGGGCCGGTCGTGGTCGGTGTCGTCACTCGGTCACCTCCGTGGTGTGCAGGTAGTGCTCGAAGAGATCGCGGAGGTGGGCGCCGTCACCGCTGCTGAGCAGGGCTTTCGACCAGCGCAGGGCCAGGTGGAGGCGGCCGGCCGTGGAGGCGGTGGTCACGGTCAGACCGCGCGGCATCCGGGCCGGGGCGGAGAACCAGACCGCGTGCGCGCGGCCCGCCTCGTCGCCGAAATCCAGTGGGTAGGGGATGCGGCCGATGTTGCTGAGCAGGGTCGTCGATGTCCAGGGCGCGGCGGCCCGGCGCAGGGTGCGGGTGAGGGCGGCGCGGGCAGCGACGGGCGCCCAGGGCGCGGTCAGGAGGGCGGCGCCGTGGCCGAGTTGGGGACGGGGGAGGGACTTGAGGGCCCGGGTGCGCTCCGCGGTGCGGCGCAGCAGGGCGGGCATGTCGGTGACGTCCAGTTCCCCCGGTGCGTACGGGACCTCGACCAGGCGGGTGCCGTTGCCGATGGGCATCGTGGTGTCGCGGGGCCGGTCGTCCACGGGCATGGTGATGCGCAGGGGGCGGGGGCGGGCGCCGTGCTCCCTGTTCCAGTGGGCGATGGTCAGGGCCGTGGTCACCATGAGCTGGTCGTTGACGGTGTACGGGGAGCCCTTGGGGCGGTGCGGGAGGGGCAGCTCGGTCACCAGCAGGCCGTTGCCGGGGGAGGGTTCGGGCGTGCCGTGCGCCACCCGTGCGGGGGGCGACCAGCCGGCCGGGGTGTCCGGGACCTCCCGCCTGGGTTCGGCGGGGCGGGTCGGGGGCGCCGCCGGGGCGTTGTCCCGGCCCCCGTACAGCTCGGCGGCCGTGGCCAGGACGCGCAGGCACGCCGGGCCGTCCAGGGCGGTGTGGTTGATGGTGAGCAGCAGGACCGGGTCCACCACCTCGAGCCGGATCGGCGGGGACGTGGACAGCGGCGGGGCGTGGGTGAGGGCCCGGGCCCTGGCGTCCCGCAGGGCTCGCGGGCCGGGCGCGGCGAAGGACACCACCTCCACGTCGGGCCCCGGTGTCAGCTCCCACTCGTACCGCCGCCGGTACCAGGGCCCCCGCGCCTCCCGCATCAGGATCCGCGGATGCCGGTGCAGGGCCTCCAGGAACGCCTTGCGCAGCCGCGCGTGGTCGAGGGGGCCCGGGAGGTGGACCTCGATGTGGACCGTCTCGGGTTCCGCCTCCTGGAGGCAGTGCCGGGACACCTCGTCCACCACCGGGAACGGGATGCGCACCGGTGCCGTCATACGGTCTTGCCCTCCCCGGCGTCCGTCGTCGGCAGCTGTTGCGTCGGCGCCTCCGACGGCGGCCCCTCACGCAGACTCACCAAGCCCGCGAACAGGCCGGCCAGCGCCAGCAGTTGGGCCAGGTGCCCGAACGCCCCCTCGCCCGCGCCCACCGGCTCCCCGGCGCCGAGGGCCGCGACGATCCCCGCCCCGGCCAGGGCGGCGAAGGCGATCGGCACCAGCAGGGCGTGCCGGCGCGCGGCGAGCAGCGCCAGCGCCGGGACCAGCAGCGCGAACCAGCCCGCGATCACCACCCCGACCAGGGTCAGCGCGACCGTGCCGAGCCACAGCCCGGGCAGCGGCGGGGCCGGCTGGGGTGCGTCGGGGTTGGGGGCGCGGCGGCGCCACAGCGCCAGGCCGGTCAGGACCGCGATGCCGACGCCGCTGCCGATCAGGGCGGCGTCGTAGGCCGTGGCCGGCTCGTACGACAGGGTGACCTCGCCGCCCGCCCCGGCCGGGACCCGCCAGCCCTGCTGCCAGCCGTCCAGCCGCACCGGGGTCAGCTCCTTGCCGTTCAGCGTGGCCCGCCAGCCGTCGTTGACGTTCTCGTACGTCGTCAGGTACGAGGCCGCGCCGGAGCCGACCGTCACCTTGCGCCGGTCGCCCAGCCAGTCCCGGATCCGCAGGTCACGCCCGGCCGCGGCGGCCTCGGGGACCGTGCCGCGGGTCAGGGTCACGTCCGTGAGCGCGAGCGGGCCCGCGTCACCGCCCTCCAGGCGGTGCTCGCCGGCGTCCAGCCGCACCTCGGTGTCGCTGCGGCCCTCCTGGCAGAGCGTCACCTCCACTCCCCGCCGCTCCACCAGGTCCCGCACGGTCCCCTTGGCGCCCGTCTCGTACAGCTCGCCGTCCAGCGCCACCACCGGGCCCTTGCCGCAGGGGACGGAGAACTTCCGGGTGCCGTCCGGCTGGGGGGTGCGGTACTGGTCGAGGGACGGGACGTACGCCTCCGTGAGGCCCACGGGGAGGCGCAGGTCCTCGTCCGCGACCGGGTTGTGCAGGGTCAGCGGGGCCGTCCCGGTGATGGTGATGTCGAGCCGGTCCGTGGTGATCGGCGGGAAGCGGACCCAGCCGTTGTCGTCGGCGCCGGCGATGGCCGCGCCGTCCGGGGAGCTGATGTGCACCTCGGACGCGCGGGCCGACAGGCCGCCCGCGGGGGCCAGGACCAGTTCGCCGACCGGCTGCTTGCCCTCCCAGCGCAGGTGGATCGTCGGCCGGTCGCCCGCGATCCACGCCGTCGTCAGGTCTCCGTCGGTGAGGTTGCGTGCCGCGAGGCCCGCGCCGAGGCTCGCCGTGGAGTCGGCGGTGGCGACGATCCGGGACCGCTGCTCGGGCGCGACCTCGTAGAGCAACTCGTCGAGTTCCGTGCCCGGCACGGGCACCGCGCTCGCCTTGACCCGGTACGTCCCGGCGGCCGGCGTCGTGAAGCGGCGGTGCAGGCCCGCCTCGGTGCCGGTCGCGGACAGGCCCGTGGGGTCGGAGGCGCGGTGCAGGGAGACGACGGTCGCGGCCGACGCGGCGTCCCCGGCGTCCGCCGGGAGCCGCAGCAGCCGCGTCACCTGCACGTCCGGCAGGCCGATCTCGGAGAAGCCCGCGCCGGTCAGCCCGGCCCTGCGCGCCACGGAGTCCACGATCGTCAGCTTCATCCAGCCCGTCGCGCCCTCGGGGGCCTTGATCCGCTGGGTCCTGCCGTTGGGCTGGAGGAAGCTCGTCCGCTCGCCCTTCTCGGTCTCCACCCGCACCTTCGTCGCCGCCGCCCGCACGCTCTCCTGCGGCAGCGGAGTCACCTTGAAGGAGGACGGCATGGCGTAGCGGCCGGTGAAGCCGATGCGCAGCCACTGCCCGTCCGGAGTGTCCGGCGCGCCCTCCGCCCACGCGGTGCCCGGGTTGCCGTCGAAGGCGTTCACCGGGTCGTACTGCGGAAGATGGAACAGCCAGTTGCCGTACGAGGACGCCGACACCGAGCGGGCACCGCGCAGTTCGGCCACCGTCTGGTGATCGGTGCCCTCGGTGGGCAGGATCTGCCGCGGCTTCTCACCCGGGTCCTGAAGCGCGTCCGGCGCGTTCCGCTCGTCGCGCGTGTACGTGTACGACGTACCGGCGTTGACCAGGCCGAACCGGGTGTCCGCCCGCCGCAGCCCGTCACCCAGCACCTGCACGGCCGGGGTGCCCAGCCCGGGGTGGTTGTCGCCGGTCAGGACCGTCGCGCGCCCGCGCAGCCGCTCCGCCAGCGGCAGCAGCGTCTCCGGTCCGCCGGACACCACGGCCGTGTCGGCGACCGGGGCGAGCCCGGCCTGCCCGGGCCGGACCACGTCCTCACCGGCCGGCCGGTAGATCTCCACGGCCCGCTGCCGCGGGTACAGCCCCTCGACCTGGAGCGGCGCGTCCTGCGCGATCCGGCCGCCGGTCATCACCGGCCCGAGTCCCGTCACCCGCTCGTACCCCGACTGTTCGAGGGTGCGCTTGACGGTCGTGGTGGGCACGTAGCCGATCTGGTCGGGGTCGAGGTCGTTGCGTACGACGACGTAGTACAGCCCGGCCCGGCTCAAGTAGTCGGCCAGTCCCGGGACTTCGGCCCCGGACGTCAGCGCCTGCTCGACGGCGTCCATCGCGCGCCGGTTGCCGGGCGTGCCGAACGGCACGTAGTCGCGCTGCGCCCACCGCGACTCGGCGAGCACGTCGAGCGGCTGGTCGATGGGGGAGCCCCAGGTGTACAGGCCGTGCGCGGTCGCCGGGACGACGAGGGCCCGCGAGTCGGGCGAGTACTTCTCCAGCCAGTCGGCCGTGGCCTGCCAGTAGGTGGGGAGCTTCTGGAACGAACCCGGGTTGAGGATCGAGCCGTTGAGGTAGGGCCACAGCAGTCCGGGCAGGATCAGCACGGCCGCGACCAGCGGGGCGAAGCGCCGGCCGCGCACCTGCCGTGCCCCGCGCGCCTCGGTGGCCACCCCCGCCAGATGCGCCAGACCGAGAACGAGCGCCAGCGCCACGCCGGCCTGGAACTTGTAGATGTTCCGGAACGGCGACAGCCACCCGTCCAGCCAGTCCTGCACCACCCCGTGGAACGGCGCCCCGAACGCCCCGCCGTACCCGGCGAGCAGCACCAGCACGGCCACGAGCACCGTCAGCACCAGCCACCGCCGCTCGGGCATGTCCCGCCGGGCGAGTCCGGCGAGGCCCAGTCCGGCGGCGAGCGCCGAGCACACGATCACGACGACGGAGGAGGCCACGGCCCAGCCGGCCGGCAGCCACGCCTCACCGAGGTGCAGATAGGCGACCCAGTTCCCCGCCCCGCGCAGCGCCTCGGTCGCCGACATGGTGTCCGTCGTCGTCCGCGCGGTCTCTATATAGGGGAGGAAGTTCTCGCCGTAGACGCCGAGCAGCAGCAGCGGCACCCACCACCAGGCGGTCACCACGATCACGGCCGGGGCCCACCAGACGATCAGCTTGCGCTGCCGGGGCCCGGGCGGCCGGGACAGCAGATACAGCCCGGCCGGCAGCAGGGAGGCCAGGGTCGCCGACGCGTTCACCCCGCCCATGAACGGCACGAGCAGCGCCGACCGCAGGGCCGCGACCCGGGCGGCGTAGCGCTCGTTCGTCAGCGGCAGCAGCACCCACGGCAGGAACGCCCCCGGCAGCGCCGCGGCCGACGTCGACCCGATGACGGTGGTGAACACCGGCCACAGCGCGTACGCCACCGCGCCCAGCAGCCGGGACGTCCCGCTCCCCACCCGCAGCCGCTCCGCCAGCCGCAACGCCCCCCAGAAGGCGACGGAAACGATCAGCGACAGCCACAGCCGCTCCGCCAGCCACACCGGCAGCCGCACGAGGTCGCACAGCCAGTGGAACGGCAGCATCGGCCACAGATAGCCGACGTACTGGTCCTGGATCCCGCCGAACCCGGCCCGGTCGTGCCACAACTGGCCCAGGTCGGCGAGGAACTGCCCCGGATCGACCGTGACCCCGAGCTTGGTGTCGAAGGTCTGCCGCCCCGGCCGCACCGCGAGGAACAACACGAACACCACGGCCCAGAAACCCAGCAGCCAGCGCCGCGACCGCGGCCCGTCGGGCGGGCCCGCGGTGGTCGCGGTGGTGGGGACGGCTGCCGGGGGAGGAGCCTGGACCGTCGTTGTCATGTAGGACACCGCCGCAGAATGAGGAGGAGGTTCCAGGTGGCGAACTCGCGGATGCCGGGCGCCTTGACGACGGCCTCCGCGAGGAACGGCCAGTAGCGGGAGCGCGCCGAGACGACCGTGACGTCGTCCCGGGCACGCACCTGCCGCAGGGTGGAGCCGATGTGCACCGCGAACAGGTTCTCGCCGAGGGTGTGCTTGGCCGGCCGGCCCGTCCGCCGCAGGTAGCGGGCCCGGGCCCGCTCGGCGCCGAACCAGTGCCACGGGGCCCACTCGTGCCCGCCCCAGGGCGACAGCCAGTTGGTGAACGACACGTAGATCAGCCCGCCCGGCCGCGTCACCCGGGCCAGCTCACTGAGGAACGTCTCCGGATCGGCCACGTGCTCCAGCACGTTGGAGGAGAAGGTGACGTCCGCGACGCCGTCCCGCAGCGGCAGCAGGTACCCGTCGGCGACGACCGCCGCGGCGGGGGGTGTCCCGCCGAGCTCGGCCGGGTCGGGCTCGAAGAGGAACGCGTGTGCCCCGCGCCGCCGGAACTCCTCGGTGAAGTACCCGCTGCCGCCACCGACGTCGAGGACGGTACGCCCGGCCACGGGCCCGTCGTAGGCCTCGACCTGATCGGCGGCGTCGCGGGCCAGCAGGGAGTAGCAGGCCTCGGGGTCGTCCTGCTCGCGGCGGAACGCGCGGAACAGGGCGAGGGAGCGCCGGAAGGACGGATCCCTCCAGCCGGGGCGCCGGGAGGTGCCTTCCGGGCGGGGGGCGGTGACGTGTGCGGCTGCGCCGCGCGGGCGCGTGGGCGGTGTCACGGGGCCCAGCCCTTCACCGCCTCCGTGGCGACGGCCCTGAACTGCCGTACGGTCCGGTCCCACCGGAACTGCGCCGCACGCTCCCGGGCCGCCTTGCCCATCAGCTCCCGCTGCCGCCCGGACAGGGCCAGCGCACACCACGCCGCGGCGAACGACGACTCACCGCGCGCGAGGATCCCGGTCTCGCCGTCCACCACGGAGTCCTTGAGCCCGGGCACGTCGAAGGCCACACTCGGCGTCTCCCGGGCCGCGGCCTCCGTCACGACCAGACCCCACCCCTCCACCGCGGACGGATGCAGCAACAGCCAGGCCGCGCACAGCAGCCGGTGCTTCTCGGCCTCCGTCACGTACCCGGTGAACTCCACATCCGGACCGGCGAGCCGCTCCAGGCGTTCCCGCTCCGGCCCGTCACCGACGATCACCAGCCGGCCGCCGGTCACCGGCCGCACCCGCTCCCAGAGCCTCAGCAGCAGGTCGACCCGCTTGTACTCGACCAGCCGCCCGACGGCGACGAACAGCGGCTCGGCCGAGCGGTCGGCCCTCGGGCCCGGCTCCTCGACCCCGTTGTGCACCACCCTGATCCGGTCCCGCTCGACCCCGATCGCCCGCAGCGCGTGGGCGGTCGAGGATGACACGGCGACGAGCAGGTTCCGCTGCTGCGCCCCGGTCAGCGCCCAGTGCTCGAGTCTTCGGCCGATCCGTGCCGCCGGAGCCAGCGGCCCGCCGAAGCGCATCCTCCACAGATCCGTGTGGACGTGGTTGACCAGACACAGGGTGGGCCCCCGGTGCCACAACGGGGCCAGGTACGGCATGCCGTTGCACACCTCGACCAGCAGATCGCAGTCGCCGACCCGGCGCGCGAAGGCCGATCTGGCGCGCAGGTAGTGCCCGTACGGGCCGCCCGCCGACACGACCCGGTAGTCGCGCAGGGCCACAGGCCCCCCGCACAGCAGGGTCACCTGGTGGCCCAGGCGGGTCAGGCCGTCGGCGAGTCTGTCGACCAGAAGCTCGGAGCCGCCGGCTGAGGCGTTGCCCAGATCACGGTGGGCGAGGAAGACGATCCGGCGCGGATGTGGGGGGAGCGCCGGAGGGTGCTGCGCGCTGGGGGACGCGGCGCGGTGGGGGACCCCCCGCTCGAGCGCAGCCGAGAGTGGGGGGGTGGACGGTACGTGCTGGGGCATGGGTGCTCCAACTCGTCTCGGGGTGCGGAACTCAGCGTGGGGAAAACGTGGGGGTGTGTTCGTCACGGAGGGGTCGGCTCGTGGGGAGCCCGAGCCTCTCCTGGGAGGGGAGTGCGGACGGGGTGTGCTCGGGTGGGGTTGGACAGTTTTCGCCCGGACGTTCGCCACGGCTACTCACCGGCGTGACAATTTCGGGCTTTGTTGGAGCTGACGGCACATCACTTCGTGAGAGTCGGCTGGGGTGTTCCGGATGTATCGGACGGAACGGGGTTCTCCGGCTCCTTCCGCCCACGCGCCACGAGAGCGCCACCCACCACCGCGAGCACGAAGCCGACCGCCGCGGCCCCGATCGGCAGCGTCGTGCCCACCAGCCGCAGTCGCCCGCTGCCCTGCTTCGCCTGCCGTACCGCTTCCTTCTGCGTCCCGGTCGTGAACGCCACCTTCCGGCTGTCCAGCAGCACCACCGCGTCCTTCTTCCCGCCCGGCGCCCGCAGGGTCCGCCGGGGGCCGGTCCGCGCGTAGATCACGCGGCCCGTCGCCTGGTCCACGACCAGCTCGAAGCCGTGGTTGGAGTACCACTCCTCGGCCAGCACCTGCGGCCGGTTCGGCTGGTCGACGAGGCTGCCGGGCACCATGCGCGTGCCGTTCCGCGTCGGCGGCACCGAACCGGTGAACCGGTAGCCGGTGTACCCCTGGATCTTCGCGGTGCCCCGGTAGCGCAGCACGACCGTGTCGCCGAGGGTGTTGTCCCACCACTGGTAGGAGCGTTTTTGCACGTCGAAGGGGAACTTCAGGTACGCCTCGCCCTCGATGTACGGCTTCTCCCCGCAGCAGTGCACCGGCCGCGTGGTCCTCCGGTCCATCACCCAGCGGTGCGGCACGAAGTCCAGCGCGTCGTGCGGATCGGCGGCCGGCAGCGACTTGTCGGTGTCGACCGTGGTCGTCACGTCCCAGACGGTGCTTCCGCTGCGTTCGCTGTCCTCGACGTTGCCCCGCACCCGCTGGGTCACGGTGATCTTCCGGTCGGGCACCGTCTCGATCCGGTCGGTGTCGAAGACGCTGCCCCGGCCGGTGTAGACGGCGGTCGTGTCGATGTCGATCGGGTTGACCGCGGCACGCGGCTCCACGTACCAGGCGAGCAGGGGCGCCAGCACCAGCAGGAACGTGCCGAGACCCAGCAGGACCAGGGAAAAGGGAGAGGTTGTACGGCGCATCCGGGCACTCCAGTGGCTTGGGACGGCTCGACGTACGAGAGGGCCGGCACGGCGGCGAGATGCGCGCGTGCGGCTGGGCCGGGAACCGTAGGCCGCTCTTGACGGGGTGTCAATGCTTGTCGAGACTGGGCGCGACAGGCAGGGACGGGGTGCCGAGGTGGGGCAACCTCCGGACGACCTCCGGACGAATCCGGACAGAGAGGCTGACCCTGCGATGTCCAGACTGCTCGCTGCCGCGCTGACCGTCGCGCTCGCCGCCGCCCTCGCCGTGGGCGCCGCGCTGGGCGTGGTCGCGCTGCTCGAAGCCACACCCGACCAGCCCAACACCCCCCTGATCACGTACGAACAAGACGGTCAGGGGAGTTGACGGTGACGGCCGCCCGCACCGCAGCCGTCACCACGCGCTCGGCCTGGCACGACGTACCGCGCTTCCAGGTGCGCCGGTTCGCCGCGATCGCCATGGCCGAGGCGCCCGAGCTCGCCGAAGAGATCCTCCGCGAGATCCAGCGCGAGTACCCGCACCTGCCCGTCGTCCTCGACGACTCCGGCGAGCCGATGGCCCTGGTCGGCATCCGGCGCGCCATCGAGGTGTTCGTGCAGCACCTGGAGCACTCCGAGGGGCGCCCGACCGTCCCGCCGGGCGTCTTCCAGGACTTCGGCCGCGGCGAGGGCCTGAACGGCCGCTCCCTCGACTCCCTCCAGGCCGTCTACCGCATGGGTGTACGCCTGGCCTGGCGCCGCTTCGCCGACATCGGCCAGCGCGTGGAGATCCCGCCCCCGGCCATGTACGAACTCGTCGACGCGGGCTACGAGTACCTCGACGGGCTGGTCGACCAGTCCGTACGCGGCTACGCCGAGGCCGCCGCCCGCCAGGCCGGTGAACGCCTGCGCCTGC
Source organism: Streptomyces sp. NPDC047880 (assembly GCF_040706515.1). Lineage (NCBI taxonomy): Bacteria > Bacillati > Actinomycetota > Actinomycetes > Kitasatosporales > Streptomycetaceae > Streptomyces > Streptomyces sp. NPDC047880. The sequence continues at coordinate 57,968 of NZ_JBEZOK010000023.1, forward strand.
AACGCCGCCTGATGGAACTGCTCCTCGCCGAGCACCACCGCGGCGACCCCGCCGAGGCTCTGACCGAACGCGCCGCCCGCATCGGCTGGCCCTTACCGGCGAAGGTCGCGGTCGGCGTGCTGCTCCGCCCGGCCCGGGAGGCGATGGCCCCCGCGGTCGGCCAGGGCGTCCTGCTCGACATGGAGTACGAGCAGCCCCGCATGGTCGTGCCCGAGCCGGACGCCGCGGGCCGCCCCGAGCTCCTGCACCGGGCCCTGGCCGGCTGGTCCGGCGCGATCGGCCCGCCGGTCCCGCTCACCGACGCGGCGAAGTCGCTGCGCTGGGCGGAGGCGGCGGTCCGTCTGGTGGAACGCGACCTCCTCCCCTCCGGCGAGGTCCTCCACTGCACCGAACACACCGAGGCCCTGGTCCTCCTTCAGCCGGAGGAACTCATCGACGACCTGGCCCTCAGGTGCCTGGCCCCCCTGACCCACTGCGGCCCCACGCACGGCCGCCGCCTCGCCGAGACCCTCCTGGCGTGGCTGGAGACCCGCGGCGGCGCCCCGGAGGTCGCCGCCCGCCTCGGCGTCCACCCCCAGACGGTCCGCTACCGCCTGCGCCAGATCCGCGAACTGTGGGGCGACGAGATCGACGACCCCGACCGCCGCTTCGAACTGGAACTGGTGCTGCGGGCGCAGCGGTTGCGGGGAGAGCTGGGGGCGTCGGCGGAGCGACGGAGGCGAGCGTGAGCACGCCACGGCGGGCGCCTCTCAGCGGGGCGGCTCCGTCACGAACGTGCCCGGCGGGGGCTGCTTCTCCGCCATCGCCCGGCCCCCCGCGAGTTTCGCCCTGAGCCGGATGACGGTTCCCGGCGGCAGACCCTCCACCAGTGCGCCGGGCACCGCGAGTTCCAGGCGCTCGCCCACGTACCGGGACAGCAGGTCGGCGTAGCCGGGGACCGGCCGGGCGTCGAGCACGTCGACGAGCAGCCGGTCCCAGCCGTCCAGCCGTGGGTGCGGACCGGAGGCGACCAGCCGCGTCTCCAGCGCGGTGAGATTCTCGATCGCCTGCACCATCCCGGTCACCTCCGTGTGTCCGCCGGCTGCCGGCCGCCGGCCCCCCCGTGTCCGCCAAGTCCCGCCCGCCCCCGCGACGCCCGGCCGTGCGCTCGCCGCACCGGATGCCGCAGAGACCCGCCCTCCGGGCGGAGGACGGGGGGACGGGGCTCCACGGAGACGGCCTACGGCCGACGGTACGAGTGCCCCACGCCGCCCCCGGTCGCGTTCGCCGCACGCGGCGTGCCGTTGAGCTCCGGCCGCGAACCCGCCTCGGTGAACGGTTCGGGCCCGCGCGCGGAGCCGCTCATCCGCTGCTCCAGCGCGTCGAGCCGGGCCTGGAGGGCGTGGACCGTCTCGGCCAGCCCGGTCTCGCCTGCCGGTGCCGAGCGCCCCGCGCCGGAGTGGACCGGCATGTGGACGGGACCCGGCACGGTGACCCCGACGGCGGCCGTCATCGTCGGACCGGAGGCGGAGATGCCGCTGACGGACACACCGGTCGCGGCGCCCGCGTAGGAGTGCGAACTCGGGGCGGTGGACGGGCCGAACGCGGTGTTGCCGGAACTGCCGGGGTAGGCATCCCCGGCGTCACCGCGGTTGGCCCCGAGCTCCAGCTCCCGCTCGTCGTCCGCCTGCACGAGACCCACCATGTAGTGGGTCTCGTCGGAGTTGTCCGGCTGGTGCTCGTCGATGTGCCACATCAGCAGCCCGTCGCCGGGCAGTGAGACGTCGTACCCCGTGCGCTGGCGGTTCTCGAGCAGGAAGTACTCGCTGCCCGGCAGCCCACCGGTCCACAACCGGTGCACCTGGTGGCTGTTCTTCACGTCGGGCAGGGACAGCGTCGTGGAACCGGTGACGTTGGCGACCGTCGCCCAGCCCTGGCCGATCTTGCACCAGGCCGACGGGTGCGTCGGGATGTCACCGCCGCCGCCCCAGGAACCGCCGCCCATCAGGCACCAGTTGCCGACGCCCTCGGACGAGCCGTCGATGTCGTACAGGTCCGGGAAGCCGAAGACGAGATGCCCCAACTCATGGGCGCAGACACCGATCTTGGCGTCCTCGGGGATGGTGAGGTAGGCGAAGATCCGTGCGCCGTCGGCGTTGTAGGCGTCCGGCAGGACCCACTTGTGCGACCAGATGTCCCCCGGGTCACCGGTGACCTCGCCGCCCCGCCCCGCGTGCACGACGATGAACGCGTCGACGAACCCGTTGCCGTCGTTGTCGTACGGGGCGTAGTTGATCTGCGGGTCGGCGGTGATCGCGGTGTCCCGGGCCATCAGCTGCGCCCGGGCCTCCCCGGAGGGCCGGCCGATGCCGAAGTTGCCGTTGGCGTAGAAGGACAGCTTCTTCGGCAGCCTCACCGGGCCGACGACCTCGCCGACGATGTCGACCAGACCGTGCGTGGCCTCCCGGAAGTACTCCCGGACACTGCCGTGGGGCATCGAGCCGAGGGAGAAGAACAACTCCTCGAAGTGCTCCTGAGAGGCCGTCAGCTCCTTGTCGGCGAAGTCGGCGAGGATGACGACCACACGTACCGCGCCGGTGAGCGGGGCGCGTTCGGCGGCCGCTGCGGCGATGGACTCCCGGGGTGTGCCCACGGGGAACTCGTCGGGTGGCTTGATCGTGCCGTCGTTGAAGCCGGGGTGGTGCGGCTCGCCGCCCACGACGAACTGGCCGCCCAGCGGCGAGGCGGACTCGATGCGCAGCCGCTCCTCCTGGAGCCGCTCGCGCAGTTCGGGACTCGGGGAGACGGCGCAGAAGTCGGACCGGACGGCGACGGCGCCCCTACGGCGGGGGAGATGGTCGGACATGGTGGTGCCCCTCGAAGTGGGAAGGTCGGGTTTCGGCCAGTGACGCACGCTGCTCGAACCGTCGCAACCGCAGTGGCCGGCCGCACCCGCGCGCGGTCCATCTCCCCGTCGCGGGACCGCCGGTGTGCGTATGCGCGCCGGGCCGATCCGAGGTTTGATGGAAGGGAGCGCCGGGCCGCCCCGCCCGCGCGAAGTCCTCAACAGGACGACACAACATTCAACTTCATCGGGTCGCCCCCGATCCCCGGCGCGGGCCCTCGCACTCACCACCCTCAGCGCCGCTCCAGTGACACACTCCTGTGTGGAGCACCCTCATGCCTGGCACCCCGGACTCGAACCGCCCTCCGCTCTCCGCAGCGGAGATCCGCACCTCCCCCCTCCAGGTCCCGCAGCACGACGCTCCGGACTCCAACGGCCTCAAGCCGGCCGAACTGCCCAAGTCGACGGTCGTTCCCGTGCGGGCTGCGGCGGCGGGTGAGACGGCGGCGCCCGACCTCGCTCCGTCGATGCCGACCGGGCAGGACGGCATCCGGCTCGAACCGAACCGCTTCCCGGTCGGCGAGCCCCCGCAGCTGGTCTTCGCCGGGCAGGAACTGGAACCGCTCCTGGTCTTCAACCCCGACGGCCGGCGCGTCTACGACGACCGGTCCTTCCCCTGGGTGCTGGCCTGTCACGTCTTCTCCGGCGCGCACGGCGGATCCGGCGCGCTGATCGGACCGCGGCACGTCCTGACCGCCAGCCACTGCATCGACTGGCAGCAACTCACCGTCTCCGTGACCCTGGTCCAGGGCGCGACCCAGATCGCCGCCGCCGGAGCGACCCACATCATGGCCTACGAGCACATCGTGGACGTGACGTACAGCAACGCCGACGACGACTACGCGATCGTGATGCTGGACCGCAGGCTGGGCGACAGCTTCGGGGCCTTCGGCTGCCGCACCTACGACTCCGGCTGGGACAACGAGACCGCGAACTGGTTCAACATCGCCTACGAGCCGCTCCTGCACGCCACGGCGGCGAACTTCCAGACCGGCTTCTTCCTCGACGAGGACGACTTCGATCTCGGCGGCGGCCGCATGCTGATCACCAAGACCGGTGACTTCCTCAAGGGCATGTCGGGCAGCCCGGTCTTCGGCTTCTGGCCGGAGGGCCCCTTCGTGGTCGGTGTGGCCAGCGCCGGCGCCAACGGCGGCGTCTTCGGCAACTACAACGCCATCGCCGGAGGCAACAACCTGACCCGGCTCGTCAGCAAGGCCAGGGCCGACTTCCCCTGATCCACGGCCCGCCTGTGCACCGGCAGGAGCCGCCGCAGGAACGCGGCCCCTGCCGGTGCGCGTCCGTCCCGTGCGCGCCTTCGCCCGATGCGTGCCTCGGTCCCTCGCGTGCCTTTGCCCATTGCCCGGGCATACCTCTATGGCTAGCCTGTGTTCGTCATGCCGATCGCCTGTTGAAATCTCGAACGCAGGCGCCTGAGACGTATAGGGAGGGGGCCGGTCGTGGGACGCCTCGTACCAGCCGTGACCCGGGCTCTCGACATTCTCGAGCTCTTTCTCGACGGGGACGGGACGCTCTCCGCCCCCGACATCGTGCGCCGGCTCCAGCTGCCGCGCACCACCGTGCACGAGCTGGTGACCACGCTCGCCGCCCGGAAGTACATCGTCCCGGTGCCCGGCCAGCCCGGACGCTACCGGCTCGGCGTACGCCCGTACCAGCTCGGAGCCCGCTACTCCGAGCAGCTCGACCTCGCCGCCGAGGGCCAGCAGGTGGCCCGGTCCGTCGCCGAGACCTGCGACGAGACGGTGCACGTGGCGATCCTGGAGGACACGGACGTCATCTACATCGCCAAGGTCGACTCCACGCACGCCGTGCGGATGGTGTCGGCGGCCGGGCGCAGGCTACCCGCCCACTGCACCTCCGTCGGCAAGATGCTGCTGGCCTCCCTTCCGGAGCCGGAGCTCACCGCGCGGATCCCGGACGGTGCCGAGCTGGTCGCGATGACCCCCAACAGCATCACCGACCCGGCCGCCCTGCGCGAGGCCCTGGCCGAGATCCGTGAGCGCGGCCTCGCCGTGGAGAACCGCGAGTCCAACCCGGACGTGTCCTGCGTGGCCGCGCCGGTCCGCGACCGCACCGGGCAGGTCGTCGCCGCCCTGTCGATCTCCGTGCCCATGATCCGCTGGAGCGAGGAGCGCCGCGCCGAGCTGGAGCAGCTCGCCGCCAAGGGCGCCGCCGAGCTGTCCGAGCATCTCGGTCACCGGGGCGTGGCATGACGGCGCCCTGCGAGGTCGCGGTGCGGGCCGAGGCCGAGCTGGGCGAGGGACCCACCTGGGACGCGGCGGCCGGCCGGCTGCTGTGGATCGACATCCTCGGCTCCCGCCTGCACACCTACGACCCGGCCACCGGGCGCCGCACCCTGCGCCGCACGGAACAGCACATCGGCGCCGCCAAGCCGCGCGCCGGCGGCGGACTGGTGCTGAACCTGCGCGACGGGGTCGGCCTCCTCGATCCCGACGGCACCTTCCGCTGGCTCCACCACGAGCCGGTCCCCGGCCGCCGCGCCAACGACGCGGCCGTCGCGCCCGACGGCGCGCTGTGGGCGGGCACCATGCGCTACGACGAGGCGCCGGGCGGAGGCACCCTGTCCCGCCTCACCGGCGACGGCACGGCCGAGGTCGTGCTCGACGACGTGGCCGTCAGCAACGGCACGGGCTGGAGCCCCGACGGGCGGCTCATGTACTACATCGACACCCCGACCCGGCGCGTGGACGTCTTCGACCACGCGGACGGGAGGCTCTCCGGGCGGCGGACGCTCGCCGTGATCGAGGAGGGCGCGGGCTTCCCGGACGGGCTCACCGTGGACGCCGAAGGGTGCGTGTGGGTCGCCCTGTGGCAGGGGTGGGCGGTGCGGCGGTACACGCCCGACGGTGAGCTGGACCGGGTGATCGGGCTGCCGGTGCCGCTGGTGACGGCGTGCGCGTTCGGCGGGGACCGGCTGACCGACCTGTACGTGACGACCGCCCGGGTGGGACTGACCGAGCCGTCCGCGCTGGCGGGGTCGCTGTTCGTGGTGCCGGGGGCGGGCAAGGGACTGGCACAGCCCGCGTTCGCCGGCTGACGAGAGACCGGCGGTACGGGCGCGACCGGGCTCCCGAGGCGCCCGCACGCGGGGACGATCGCCTGTGCTTCAGCGGCCCGTCCGGTCCAGCGGCACGCCCGTACGCACGCGGGGACGAACGCCCGTGTTTCAGCGGCCCGTCCGGTCCAGCGCCAGGCCCGTACGCGGGGAGCCCGTCCGTGGTTCAGGGGCCCGTCCGGTCCAGCCGCCGCAGGATCGCCCGCTCGTCGTCCGTCAGCGGCGCACCCACCGCCGCCGGCAACGGCGGTCCGCTCAGCGTCGCCAGTACCGTCGACGGCCGGAGCAGCCGCGTCGGCCCCGTCGTCATGCTCATCACGTCCCAGAGCGCGGACGCCGCGGTGTACGAGCCGGTCGCCGTGCGGATCATGCGGCGGGTGTAGGCGGTGACCAGACGGTCGGCGACGCCGGGCGAACCGCCACGCGTCCCGGGGTACCAGACGTCCTGGCTCACGGCCATCGTCCACGCGGACTCCACCGGCCTGGCCGCCCGCCGCTGCACCCGCCGGGCGAGCCCGGGCTCGCCGAGGCCGGACCGCCGCAGCTCCCGGCCCAGCTCACGGGCGCCCAGCGCGGCCACCGACATGCCCTGCCCGTAGGCGGGGTTGAACATGGCCAGCGCGTCACCGAGGACGACGAGGCGCTCGGGCCAGGAGCGGACCTTCTCCAGGTACCGGCGGTGGTTGCTGGTGCTGCGGCTGACGTGGACGTCGGTGAGCGGTTCCGCGCCGGAGATCAGCCGGCCCACGATGGGGTCGGGCAGGTCCAGGGTGTACCGGTGGAACGCGTCCGGGTCGGACGGCGGTTCGCCGCCGCCCCGCGTCCCGGCGAGGCTGACCATCCAGCGGTCGCCCTCGATCGGCAGCACCATGCCGCTGCGCCCGGGCCGCCCCTGATACGGGTCGGCCTGCACCATGGTCAGGGGGAAACGCTCGGCTCCCTCGGGGGTGCGGTAGAGACGGGTGGCGTTCACCAGGCCGGCGTCCACCGTCTTCTCGCGCACGTCGTGGACGCCCAGCGCCGACAGCCAGGTCACGATCCGCGAGCCGCGTCCGCTCGCGTCCACCACGAAGTCGGCGGCGAGTTCCTCCTCCCCGGCGGCGGTCGAGAGGCGAACCCCGGTCACCCGCTGCCGCGACCCGGTCAGCTCCAGCACCCGCGCCTTGCGTATCACCACCCCGGTACCGTCCAGCACGGCGCCCCGCACCGCCCAGTCCAGCAGGGCCCGGGTGCAGGTCAGCATCCGCGGTCCGGGGTGCCGCCAGCGCCGGAACCAGCCCTCGGGCGTGAGGGCGACCATGCCCGAGCCGAGCGGAATCTCGTGCGCCCCGGCGGCGAGCAGGTGCTTGCGCATGCTCACGCCCGGCACCAGGTCCTCCATGGGGGCCAGACCCCCGGCCATGAGGAGATGCGCGTGACGTCCCTGCGGCAGGCCCTTGCGGTGCTCCGGCCCCTCGGGCAGGTCGTCGCGGTCGAGCACGACCACCTCGTCCGCTACGGCGGACAGGGCCGCCGCGGCCAGCATGCCGGCCAGACCCGCACCGATGACGACAGCTCTACGCGACATGCGACTCCTCGCACTCAGCCATGAAGGCTCCTTCGCCCCTGAGGGCACTCCCCGACGTCCGGCCACAGCGGTGCCGGCGCACAACACCCGTGCGCCGGCACCGGTTTCGAGCCATACGGGCCTCGTTCCGGACAGCTCTCACCGTACCTTCACGTTCCGTGCGAGCGGCCTTCCGTGCGGGTCTCGTCCGGGTATTCGGCCGCCCACGGCAACCGTGGCCGCGGGGCGGGCCCGGGGGCGCGGTCAGCCGGTGAGCGACCTGCCGTCCGTGTGGTCGCGGGCCAGGGCGCGGATCGCCCGCAGGTCCTCGGTGCGGCGCAGGGCCCGGGACACGGCGCCGATCTCGCGCAGCAGGTCCGTGGTGTCACGGGCACCGGTGCCCTCGTCGTCCCGCGTCAGGTGCCTGGCGTCGGCCGCGTCCAGGATCGCCGCGGTGGCGGCGAGTGCCTTCGCCCGGTCGGGCGGGTGGCCGAGCGCCAGGGCGGCGTCGTGGAACCGTTCGCGCCGGTCCTCGTCGATGTGCCGGGCGAGCGGCAGCAGCACGTCGCGGATGAACGTCTCCCGGCGGACCAGCCGCAGCTCCGGCGTCGCACGCAGCAGGAACGGGACCCCGGTGCCGTTGACCGTCCTCATCAGCAGGTACAGCGGCCGCAGTTCGTGCAGGGCGAGCCGGACGTGCCAGCGGCCGTGCAGGTACTGCCCGGCGTGCGGCAGGATGAAGCCGACCGCGATGAGCACGGCGGACAGGCAGGCGAGCGGCGGGGCGACAGCGGTGCTCAGCCAGTCCAGGTCCCGCCCGGACCAACGGGCCGCCACGGCGCTGATCTTGGCGGCGTCGAAGAGCAACTGCGCGGCGTAGCCCACGCCGAGGAACTTCAGCCCCCAGCGCAGCAGCGAGTCGAGCCCGTCCGTGCGGACCCAGTTCCAGATCAGCCCGTTGGTGACCAGCGCGGCCACGGTGTGCGCGAGCAGGTACAGCACGATCACCTCGCGCATGTACGGGGTGTTCGCGTAGTACGTGTCGAGATCCCGCAGCCGCTCCACCGGCACGTCCGCGAGGGCGAACAGCACCCACATCGCGACGATCACACTCGAATAGACCGCGACGACCCCGCGCATCGCCCGCCGGGTGCGGTCCGAGCGGTCGGACAGGCCGTTGCGCCAGGAGATGATCAGCAGCAGGCAGAAGGCGCAGAACGCGGTGAGCAGCGAGTAGACCCAGGGGCCGGAGAAGTTCGAAACCCCGGTGAGCCGGTTGACCCGGGCGATCGTCGACGGCGCCACGAAGACGAACACCGCGCAGGCGAGCAGCAGCAGCCCGCCGACCGCGCGCAGCATCGGGTCCTGCCAGAGCCGGATGATGCTCGGCAGTTTGATCGCCAAGGCGGCGGCCAGGACCCCCGCGGGGATCCACCAGAAGTTCGGATAGAACTGGTTGACGAACTCGGCCGGGGTCAGCGCCACCGTCGTCACGGCGCCGCACCTCCTCGCGGCCCCCGGTAGTACAGGGACCGCTGCACGGGTTCGAGGGGTACGTCGGGGTCGCGCCCGCCCGGCAGCAGCGACCGGCACCCCGCCGCCAGCCGGTGTCCGAACGCGTCGGCCTCCGCCTCGTCCCGTTCCCGGGAGCCGTGCCGGGCGGCCACCGCCAGGGCGGCGTCCTCCCAGCCGGGCCGGTCGGCGAACGCGTGGGCCGCCGCCGCACCCGCCCCGTGGTGATGCCCGTGTCCCGCGTGCAGGTGCCACAGCTCGTGTCCGAGGATGACCAGCTGCTGCACGGCCTCGGCCCGTTCCTCGACGATGACGAGGTCGAAGTCCTGGAACTCGACCCACAGGCCGGTCACTTCTATCTCGTCGGGGAAGCGCTCGAACCGCAGCTCCACGGGCCGTCCGCCGCGCCGCGCGCTCATCTCCTCGCACAGCGCCCGGCACAGCGACCGTACGTCGGTGGGCCGCCGGGGTCTTTTCCGGACCGCGGTGGCGAGCTCGGCGGCCAGCCCGCGCATGGCCGGGCCGCTGCGTGAGCGCCTGAGCGCGGCGGCGACTCGGGCGGCCCTGATCCGCGCGCCCGCGATGTCCATCGCTCCCCCTTCTCGGCCCCCGGCCGATGGCTTTGGCGGCGCGTCCGAGACTACGCGCCCGAAAGTGTGCGCGTCATGCGATCCGATGTCCGTAGTTCAACCGGGAACGACCGAACTCGCCCAAAAGTCCTGCGCGAACTTCATGCATGACCCATTGACGCGCAAGCGCTTCGAACTTACGGTCCCGTTCGAAGTTACGAGTGCTATTCGAGATGTCGAACATAGAGACAGATCGTGACAGGCGTGGCCCACACCGGCTTGGCAGGGCAGTGGAACAGCCCCCGAAGAGGCGCGGGGAACCGCCCGATCAACCCCCGCGGACCCGCAGCCGCCACACCACAGAACCACCCACCCCGAAAGGCGACCATGCACACCGCCCGCTTCACCCTCGATCCCGCCTTCACCGTCGGCGACGTGAACCCCCGCCTCTTCGGCAGCTTCGTGGAACACCTCGGCCGCTGCGTCTACACCGGCGTCTTCGAACCGGACCACCCCACCGCCGACGACAAGGGCCTGCGCCGGGACGTCCTGGACCTCGTCCGCGAACTCGGCGTCACCGCCGTCCGCTACCCCGGTGGCAACTTCGTCTCCGGCTACAAGTGGGAGGACTCCGTCGGCCCCGCCGAGGACCGCCCCCGCCGCCTCGACCTCGCCTGGCACTCCACGGAGTCCAACCGCTTCGGCCTCTCCGAGTACATCGACTTCCTGCGCAAGATCGGCCCCCAGGCCGAACCGATGATGGCCGTCAACCTCGGCACGCGCGGCGTCGCCGAGGCCCTCGAACTCCAGGAGTACGCCAACCACACCGCGGGCACCGCCCTGTCCGACCTGCGCGTCTCCCACGGCGACAAGGACCCCTTCGGAATCCGGCTGTGGTGCCTCGGCAACGAGATGGACGGCCCCTGGCAGACCGGCCACAAGACCGCCGAGGAGTACGGCCGCCTCGCCGCCGAGACGGCCCGGGCCATGCGCCAGATGGACCCCGGCGTCGAACTCGTCGCCTGCGGATCCTCCAGCCAGTCGATGCCGACCTTCGCCGAGTGGGAGGCGACGGTCCTGAAGGAGACGTACGACCTCGTCGACCACATCTCGCTGCACGCCTACTACTGGCCCGAGAACGGCGACCTCGACTCCTTCCTCGCCTCCGCCGTCGACATGGAGTCCTTCATCGACAACGTCGTCGCGACCGCCGACCACGTGGGCGCCCGGCTGAAGTCGAAGAAGAAGATCAACCTCTCCTTCGACGAGTGGAACGTCTGGTACCTGCCCGAGTGGGAGGCCCGGGCCAAGACCTTCGGGCAGGACGACTGGCCCGAGGCCCCGCGCCTGCTGGAGGACAACTACAGCGTCACGGACGCGGTCGTCTTCGGCTCGCTCCTCATCGCCCTGCTCCGGCACGCCGACCGCGTCACGGTCGCCTGCCTCGCCCAGCTCGTCAACGTCATCGCACCGATCATGACCGAGCCCGGCGGCCCGGCCTGGCGGCAGACCACGTTCTTCCCGTTCGCACAGGCGGCACGGTACGGCCGCGGCCGGGTCCTGGACGTCCGCGTGGATTCCCCGACGTACGGGACGAAGAAGTACGGCGAGACCGACCTGCTGCACGCCACCGCAGTGCGCGCCGAGGACGGGACCGTCACCGTCTTCGCCGTCAACCGCAGCCGCACCGGCGCCCTGCCGCTCGAAGTCGCCCTCGGCGGCCTCGACCTGACGCGGGTCGTCGAGCACAGCGCCCTCGCGGACGCCGACCCCGACGCCCGCAACACCCTCGACGACCCCGAGCGGGTCACTCCCCACCCCGTCGACGGCACGGCCCTGCGGGACGGCACGCTGAGCGCCGTCCTGGAGCCGCTGTCCTGGAACGTGATCCGGCTGGGGTGAGGACCCGGGACCCGGTCAGCGTTCGATGCGCGGCAGGGCGGTCGAGGACGCCGAGGTCGAGGTCGTCCCGACCGCCCAGTAGCCGTCCGAACCCGGCACCTTCGCCAAGGCGTTCATGACGACGGGGGTGGTGGCCACCGGCCCCCGCTCGCTCACCCAGGCCGCGCCGTCCCAGCGCAGGTAGTGGGCCCGGGTCTGGTCCCAGAAGTCCCAGCCGGCGATCCGGTCGGGCCGCCCTCGCGCGTCGGCGACGATCCCGTTGAGCATGCCGACGCCGAACGGTCCGGAGACGCCCTGCCAGGTGCTGCCGTCACCGTGCAGGAGCAGCACGCCCGGGGGCTTGCCGATCGGACCGCCCACCCCGTAGTCGTGACCGACCAGCCACAGGTCGTCGTCGGCGACCGGCAGCAGCCCCGTGAGGGTCGCCCGGATGCCCTGGTAGGAGGGGAGTTCGGTCCAGGCGGAGCCGTTCCAGCGGGCCACGATGCCGACGCCGTACAGCCAGACGTCGCCGCGCGGGGTGAGGCGGACCCCCGAGGGCGTGGCCGTGGGCGCGCCGGGCGGTGCGGGGAGCCAGGTCCAGGTGCCGCCGTCGTGGTGCAGGAGCAGCCGGCCGTCGGAGGTGCGCCCGGAGAACCAGGCCCCGCCGCCCGGGTCGACCGCGACGTCCGTGAGGGAGGTGCCGGACCGGCCGCGGCCCGGGAAGTCGGTCTCCCGCCAGGTTCCGCCGTGCCACGCGAGCAGATGCGTGGCCCCGGCCGTGTCGGTGCCGATCGCCCACGCCGAGCGGGCGCAGGTCCCGGCGACGGAGTGCAGGTAGCCGCGGAAGCCAGGAGCGCCGGCGCCGGTCCGCGCCCACGCCGCGCCGTCCCACACCAGCGCCAGCGGCGACCCGAGGGTGCCGCCGCTGCGGCCCTCTTCACCCACGGCCCACGCCAGGCCGTCCCCGGCCGCGGCGACGTCCCGCAACTGGGCGGCCGGTGCGCCGTCCGGTACCGGCACGGCCTGCCACTCCCGGGGCGCCCCGGTTGCCCGTGCGGGCGCCGCCGCGGCCCGCCCTCCGCCCACCGGGGCGAGGCCCAGACCCGCCCCGGCACCGGCTAAACCGCTGATGAACCGCCGTCTTCGCACAGAAGTCCCCTCCCTGTGGCAGCCCGAAGGCACACCACGGTGAACCAGCCTGCCGGAGAAGGCAATGCACACGGACGGCCCGATCCGGTCACACCGGTTTCACCGGCACCCCTCCGGCCGCCGCGCCCAGCAGCGTCAGCCGTACCTCACCGGGCCCGGCCGGTGTGGTCCCGTCGGACAGCACCGCCAGCGCCAGTGTGTTGGCGCCACGGGTGCGCAGGACCCCGTTCGGCAGCACGAACGTGTGCTGCGGACCTACGTCGTTGACGTACTGGCCCATGTTCCAGCCGTTGAGGAAGATCTGGACGCGGTAGGCCCGGTCCGGGTCGTCGTCGAGGACGAGTCCGACCGAGGCGTCCACGCCCGGGTCGACGTCCAGCCGGAAGTCCGTCCGGTACCAGGTGACGCCCTGCCGCCGGTCGGCCCGGGGCAGTTCGGCGGCCTTCCAGTCGCCGTCGTCGTACTCGGGCAGGTGCCAGCCCTCGCGCTCCCCGTGGAGGCCGCCGTTGTTCATCGGCCCGCGCACGGGATCCGGCGCGGCGGCGCCCTGGACGCGCCACGTCACCTCGGGCGAGTCGCCCTCGAAGGTGACGGCGGTCAGTCCGCGTGCCGCCTTGTGCGTGTCGAGCGCCTCGCCGTCCATGTCGTGCTGCATCCGCCGCACGAGCACGCAGAGCACATGCCTCCCACGCTTCCCGTCCCGCGCCTCACGGAACTTCTCCCGCAGCCTCTTCGGCAGGTCGAAGTCGGCCTTCGCGGTCCACGTCCCCTGCCGTGCCCGGTCCTTGTCCGGCACCGGCATCCGGTGCGTGCCCAGCGGCTCGCCGTCCAGCCAGGCCATCAGCAGGCCCTGTGTGCCCGTGCTGTAGGCGAGGGACACGGACTCGATGCCGCCGTCGCCGCTCCACTCGCCGCGGTACCAGACGTCGCCGTAGTGGAAGCCGTAGTCGTCGGCGAACAGGACCGGCTGCCCGTCGGGCACCGGCGTGGTGCTGAAGGTCGTCTCCTTGTCGGCCGTCGTCCAGTCCGAGTCGTCGAAGTCCGGCTCGGCCTCGGGGTTCCCGGCCCGCCGCCGCCAGCCGTCGAGGGCGGGCAGGGCCGGCCGGGCCACGCCGGGCAGCGGCCGCAGCGCCAGCAGACTGCCGGAGGCGCTGATCCGGGTGGCGACCGGGCGCCCGTTCCAGGTGACGTGGGTGATGCCGCGCGGCCCCCACACCTCGAGGCCGGTCTGCCCGATGGTGTCGCCGCGGAGATGGACCGTCGAGCCGCGCAGCTCGGCCGACCGCAGCAGGGCGGGGCCGTAGACGAGGAGCGGGCCGGACGGGGTCTCGTAGGGCCACAGCCGCAGCGAGGTGGCGTCGTCGGCGAACAGCACCAGCATCGGCGTGTCCACGCCGTCGCCCTCGACCCGCACCCGGCTCAGTCCGCCGGCGCCGAGGGGGGCCGTGATGTTCAGCTTGCCCAGGTTGTAGGCCCAGGCGGGCTCCGCGTCCAGCCGCATGGGTGTCGGCTCGTCCGCGCACTCCAGGACGACCTGCGCCATCTCGCCCCGGCGGCCCGCGAACACGGCGATGTCCTGGCGTCCGGCGGTCAGGCTCACCATGGGCTGCACGGTGGAGTGCACCAGTGTCCGCCTGCCCAGTCTCAGACCGGCGGCGATCAGCTTGGCGTCCCGGGCCGGGACGGTGACCGGTACGTCGATCCCGGCGTCCGGCAGCGTCGCGGCGACCGCCTCGTCGGTGTCGTTGCGCAGGACGTAGACGTGGGCTCCGGTGTCGGGGTTGGCCAGGTGGTAGACCTTCATCCGCTCGTCGGTCGCCCGCACCGCCTTCGCCCGGTGCAGCTTGGCGAGGTCGGGCACGGACCGCAGCACCTGCCCGATCTGGTGCATCGGGGCGAGCTTCGGGGTGGCGTTGCGCGCCTCGTCGAACGCGGCGCCGTAGTCGTACGAGGTGTAGACCGCCGGCGCGGGCAGCCAGCCCCAGGAGGTGCCGCCGTACGTCATGTAGACGTTGTGCAGGGTGATTCCGTTGGCGAGGTTGGTGAGGTAGAAGCGCCGTTCGTACGCCGCGTCCCGGGTCCGGCGCGCCTCGGCGTACCCCTTGCCGTCGAAGCGGGCCCCGCCCCACGGGTCGAACCAGCCGCCGCCGAACTCGGGCACGAACCCGGGCGTGCGCGGACTGGCCGTCGCCCCGCCCTTGCGGCCGCCGGCCCCGAACGACCCCCAGTCCGGCGGCACGTGGTCCGGCTCCGGGTAGCCGTCGAACCCGTAGAGCCAGCGCCCCTTCTCGCCACCGGTGCCGAACGACCCGGGCGTCCAGGCGCCGTTGCGCCCCTTGTCGTTGTGGAACAGCGGCACGTCGATGCCGTCGGCGCGGACCTTGTCGTACAGGTACGACATGTAGGCGCGCCCGGACGGCTCGTCGACGTGCGCGTCGTACTCGTTCTCGATCTGGTAGAGCAGGACCGTGCCGGTGCCCCGCGTGAACAGGCGCTTGGCCACGATGGCGTTGACGGCGGTCAGCCACTCGTCGACATAGCGCAGATACGTCGGGTCGGAGGTCCGGGCCCGTCCCTCGGTGGCGGTCAGCCAGCCGGGGAAGCCGCCGGCGTCGACCTCCGCGTCGATGTACGGCCCGGGCCGCAGGATCACGTACATCCCCGTCTCGGCGGCCGTCCGCAGGAACAGGTCCAGGTCGCGCACGCCGGTGAAGTCGTAGCGGCCGGGAGCGGGGGAGTGGTGGTTCCAGGCGACGTACACGCTGACGGCGTTGTAGCCGTGCGCACGCATCTTCTCCAGGACGTCCCGCCACAGCGACGGGCTCGGCAGCCGGAAGGGGTGCATCTCACCCGACCACAGCACCAGGCGACGGCCGTCGACGATCAGCGAGTGGTGGTCGAAGCCGATCTCGTGCGGCCTGCCGTCCGCGCTCGGCACCGGTGGCGGCGGGCCGGTGGGTGCGCTGCGTGCCGGGTTGGCGGAGGTCGGCGACCCGCTGCCGGTCAGCGCGAAGCCGAGCGCCGCCGTGCCGGCCAGAGCGTGGAAGGTGCGCCTGCTGAGCTCCAAGGGAGCGCCTCCTGTTGTGCCTTGCGATACGTGGTGCGCGGTGCGTGTGCTTGTCGTACGGGGTGGGTGTGCTCGCTGTGGTGCGCGGTGCGTGTGCTCAATGTCTACAGGGTGACGGCGACAATGGTCCTATGAGGATCTCGGCACGTGCGGACTACGCGGTACGAGCGGTCGTGGAGCTGGCCGTCCGGCAGGGGGAGGGGCCGGTCAAGGCGGAGGCCGTCGCCACCGCGCAGGACATCCCCCACAAGTTTCTGGAGGGCATCCTCGGCGATCTGCGCCGGGGCGGTGTCGTCGACAGCCGGCGCGGCGGGGGCGGCGGCTACCGGCTGGCCCGGGAGGCCTCGCAGATCACGGTCGCGGACGTGATCCGCGCGGTGGACGGGCCGATCGTCTCGGTGCGCGGCGAACGGCCGACCGGCCTCGCCTACTCCGGCACCGCCGAGCCGCTGCTGCCGTTGTGGATCGCCCTGCGGGCCAACGTGCGCCGGATCCTGGAGGGCGTGACGGTCGCCGACCTCGCGGCCGGGGCGCTGCCCGAGCCGGTGGAACGGCTTGCGGCGGAACCGGCGGCCTGGGAGAACCCCTGAGGGGCGGCGGCCGTGCGCGGCGCGGTGCGTGATCCTCATTCCGTCCTCGGGATGTCCTCGGGATGTCCTCGGTCTGACGCCTTGGTGCAACGCACCCTATGCGCCCACCGGAGCCCGGGTGAATTCCCGCCAGTGTGAATGGCCGGAGAGCTACCTGGCCCGCCCCTGCCGCCCTGCGTACGATGCGACCGCTCCCGCCTTCACAGCTCCTTCATGGAACGGTCACAGACCCGGGGGCGCATGCGCTGTCGCTTTGACATGCCCATGTCTATCGCCTGTTCCACCCCCCACGTACGGATGGGAGAACCATGGCCGGTGGCCTGCTCCTGAGCGGCGCGATCGCCGCGCTGCTCACCAGCGCACTTCCCGCACAATCCCCGTCCTCCGGGTTCGACGACCCGCCCCCGGACAAGATCGTCATCAAGGTCGCCACGGTGAACGGCTCCGGCTGCCCGCAGGGCACTGCCGCGGTCGCCGTCTCCGAGGACAACACGGCGTTCACGGTGACCTACAGCGACTACCTCGCCCAGGCCGGCGGGAACTCCGACCCGACCGCCTTCCGCCGGAACTGCCAGCTCAGCCTGATCGTCCACGTCCCCGGCGGCTTCACCTACGCCATCGCGAGCGCGGACTACCGCGGCTTCGCCTCGCTCCAGCGCGGTGCGAGCGCCTCCCAACGGGCCTCGTACTACTTCCAGGGCTCGCCCAGCACGGTGTACCGGAACCACCCCTTCAGCGGCCCCTACAACGACAACTGGCAGGCCACCGACGAGACGGACTGGGCCCAGCTGGTCTACGCGCCCTGCGGAGTGCAGCGCAACTTCAACATCAACACCGAGCTCCGGGTCAACGCCGGCACCCAGTCGGCCGACAAGGTCAGCTTCATGACGATGGACTCCACGGACGGGGACATCAGCACGGTGTACCACCTGGCGTGGAAGGAGTGCCCTCCGAAGAAGTCGTGACGGTGTGAACGGGGCGGTCTCACCGGGCCGTCGGTCCGGGGGGCCGCCCTCGGCGGCGTCCCGCGCCGGCCCCGGCCAGTCCCGTCCCGGCCAGGACCCAGACGGCGAGGGCGGGCAGCGGCATGAAACCGCCCGGGCGGTCGATCTCGTCGGCGAAGGCCAGGGAGAGCACCGCCCAGATCAGTCCGCCGCCGACCATCAGCGCGGTGTTGCCGTGCTCCCGCAGGACGCGCATGCCCGCCCCCAGCAGGAGGGGCATGAGAGCCCACGAAGCGGCCGTGGTCACCAGCCACTCGAAGGCGCCGGCGAACATCGTCGCCTCATCCGTCGCCGCTTTGCCGCGGGCCCAGGCGTAGCCGGCGGTCATCAGGGCGTGGCAGGCGGCGGTGGCTACGGCGACGGTGACGGCGCCTTTGGCACGTCGTACGGACCGCATGGCGGGGATCCCCGTTCCTCGGAGGAGGGCCGGTCAGCCCCGGGGCGTCAGCGCCGCCGCGGTGGCCTCCACGAAGGCCTCCGGGTTGTCCAGCATGATGTTGTGGCCGCAGTCGGGGATCGCGACGACGGACACTCCGGCCTCGGTGAGAGCGTCGGTCCCGGGGAGCGGGCCGCCGGACTCGGGAAGCAGGAAGGTGCGGGGGATCTTCAGGTCCAGCAGCAGCTCCCGCATCGTGGGGGTCGTGCCGCGGGTGAGGTGGAACGCGCTGCGGTGCAGGGCCGCACGGCCGGCCAGACGCATCGTGGACCACCAGTGGGGGCCGACCCGGTCACGGACCTCCGCCCAGCCGCCCGCCAGGAACTCTTCCTCCGTGTAGGCGGCGATGCCGCTGCTGCCCGATGAGCCGGGTTCGCGCGGGATCGGGTCGAGGTTCGCGTCGACGAGCACCAGGCGGGAGACCAGGTGGGGGTGGCGGGCCGCCAGCACGATCGCCACCGAGCCGCCCATGCTGTGCGCGATCACTTCGGCGGCCGAGACACCCGCCGCCGTCAGGGCGCCGGCGAGCGCGTCGGCGTGGGACTCCAGGGTGTAGTCGAAGTGCGCCGGGCGGTCGCTGATGCCGTGGCCCAGCAGGTCGACCAGCAGGGAACGGCGTCCGGCCAGGCGCGGGTCGACCGCGGCTTCCGTGAAGTAGGCCGGGGACGTGGCGCCCAGCCCGTGCACGTAGACCCGCGGCGGCTCCTGCCCCGGCAGTTCGACCCAGCGGATTCGGTCGTCCTCGGGCGTTACGGCGGCGCTGCGCACGGTCGGCATCTCCTGCGGGCGTGACATCGGTGTCGGTGGACGGTCAACAGTAGCCTCCTGCGGCATGGAGTTCTTCTGCTATCACCGGGACCGGCCCGGGTCCCTCCCGTTGCGCGAGGAGCTGGGGGAGGCGCACTGGGCCTACATGGACCGCTACGAGGCGGAGCTGATCGCCCGCGGCCCGACCTTCGCCGCGGACGGGGAGACGCCCACCGGCAGCGTGCACATCGTCGGTCTGCCGGACCCCGCAGCCGCCCGCGCGTTCGCCTTCGACGAGCCCAGCCACCAGGCCGGGGTGTACCGGGACGTCCTGCTGCGGCGGTGGCGCAACCTGCTGGGCCGCACCATGTGGGACTTCCCCGGCGGCCGTTCGGGAGGCCACCGCTTCCTCGTCATCGGCCTCGGCGACGGTCCGGCCGCCGACCTCGACGTACCGTCCTGCCGCGACGAACTGATCGCGTACGGGCCGCTGTTGTCCGACGACGGAGCCGTGTGGCTGGGTACGGCCGCCCTGCTGCGGGCGCCGGACGCCGAGGCGGCCCGGGCCGTGCTGACCCGCGAGCGGTACGCCGGCATCGAGGTGCACGACTGGGAGTTCGGCGGGCGGCGGTGAGGGAGGGGGCCGCCCGGTGGATGAGCGGCCCCCCCCCGGCGGCGCGTGCCGTGTGTGCCCGGCGCCAGTCCTGTTCCACGCCGAGGGCCGGGGTGCCCGCGTAACCGGCGGACGTCGTGCTGCCGAGCGCGGCAACTCGTCGATGAGCGGCAGGTCGTCATCAGGCTGAAGGTGGACCGGCTGTACGGGACCGCGCTCGACCTCGAGGGATAGGGCTGCGGCACGATGAGCGCATGAACGCACAACGGGGCAGCACTGACGAACACACCCTCGCGGACCTCGCCCGGCGACTCCTCGCGGTGGACACCGGCGGCTGGTCGCCGGAGGGGGTGCAGACCATGGCTGACGGGCTCGGCTGGGCCCGGGGCGGTACCGCGGACCATCCCGTCCTGGTCACCGGCCGGTCCGCGGGCGATGCCCGCCTGCGTCCGGTCGGCCGGTACGAAGAGCGGTACGCCGAAGGCGAGTCGTACGTGGAACTCGCCGTGCCGGTGGCGACCGCGGCATCCGACGCCGCGGCGCAGGCCGCCGCCTTCCGCGCAGCCGGCGAGGAATTGACCGCGGCCCTGGGGCGGCCGTCCGTCATGGGTTCGCACGGAGAGATGGGCCCCTTCTACGACAGCGGGCCGTTCTGGGGCGCCCCCTTCCTGCGCTGGCGCGGCAGTGGGGACACCCTGGAGCTGCGCGCCGGGAAGGCGGGACCGGAGCTGGTCCTGCAGCCCACCGGCCCGGCGGAGAACTGGTTCTGGCGGCAGGGCCACGGCGAAGAGCACGCGATCAGCGGCTTCTTCGGCAGCAATCGCGACCCGGCCAACGCCGGCCTCGGCTTCCCCGGCGGCTGGACCGCCCGCAGCTGGGAGACCGTCACCCGGTCGCTGGGAGATTTCCTGGGAGCCCTGCCCGCCGAGTCCGTCGCCCTCGGCGTCGGTTTCGGCATGCCGTTCTACGGGCGGACCCGTGGCAGTGCGCCGCTCCTCTTCGACGTGACGTGCGGGGAGCGGCTGTCGATCGGCTGCTTCGCGCCGGACGGCGTCGACGCGGCCTCGCTCGGCTGGGGCACCGTCGCCGAGCACCCGGGCACGGCCTCGGTCTGGAGCGACGACGATCCGGTCTGGCGGGTCGACGCGGGTGGTCCCGGCGAGCCCAAGGGCCGCGCCCTCGCCGAGATGCTCGTGGCGACGGCCAGGGCGGCGGGGGTGAGCGAACCGACCGATCTGATCCTCGGCGGTGAGGCCGAGTACGTGGACGGCTATCACGTGACGTACTACGGGCTGGGTCTCCGCACCGGCTGATTCCCGGCGGACGTCGAAAGCCCCGGTGCGGTGATTCCGCCCCGGGGCTTGGTAGTTGCCGCGCGGACCATTGACGCGCAAAGGGTTCGACTCTACGGTCCGTTCGAAATTGCGAGCAACGTTCGGAATGTCGCGTCAGTGGTCCTGGCTCAACCACACGTGCCGGGCAAGTCGACCCCAGGCGGTAACACGAGATGACTTTCCGTCAGCCATTCGCCGTACCCCCTGACCGGTGACGGGCTGATCCCATGGCCGGGGCGTCGTATTTCTCGCTGGAAGAGCATCCGGGCGTGTGTGCCGCGGCACCACGATGCAGACAGGCCGGGCGAAACGGGGCGCTCCCGGGGCATCGGCCTGCGATTGCCGCACCCCTGGGGGGAAAACTTGAGCCACGCTTCCTTCGACATCCATGACATCCTCCATCCCCTTGATCTCGCCGCCCGGCAGCAGCTGGAGAAGATTCCGGGGTTGCAGGCGGCGGTGAGGAAGTACCGCGGCTTGGTCGCGGACCGCCGTGACCGTGCCATGCTGCTGTCCAACGCGATCCGGCTGGGCCCGCGCCAGGTGCCGGACGTCCACAGACTGCTGCCGCCGATCTGCGCGTCCTTCGGCATCGAGGAACCCGAGCTCTACCTCATGCCGGGTCCGGCCAACGCGATGACCATAGGGCACTCCAGAACCTGTGTCGTCATCCACAACGAGCTGCTCCTGGACCTTCCCGAGGACGAGATCCAGGCGGTGCTGGCCCACGAATGCGGCCACATCATGGCCGAGCACGTGCTCTACCGCCAGATGTCGATCGCGCTGTTCAGCGGCATGGGTTCGCTGGGCGGCAAGGCGGGCATCGTGGCCGCGCTGTTCTCGGAACCCCTGAAGGCGGCCCTGCTGGACTGGTACCGCAAGAGCGAACTCACCGCGGACCGGGCCGCGGTGATGTTCATGGGAGGCCCCGAGGAACTGCAGAGAGCCCTCTTCCACCTCCACGGGATTCCCAAGTGGCTGCCCAAGGAGCAGATCGACTACGAGGCGTTCACCGCCCAGGCCGACGAGTTCGACGCGGCGATGAACGAGACGAAGCTGGACCGCTTCCTGCTGCGCCACATGGACAAGGAGATGACCCACCCCAACCCGGCACTGCGCTTACGGGAGATCGGACGCTGGGCGCAGTCGGAGACGTACCGGCAGGTCCGAGCGATCGCTCAGGCCGCAAAGACCCCAGCCTCCTTCGAGGGTGACCCGGACGACTGCGGCGGATGCGGCCGCCCCGTCCGCACCGACTGGCTGTTCTGCCAGAGCTGCGGAAACGGCCTCAGGACCACGGCGGAGGCGAGCTCATGAGCGCGTTCAGCAGCGAGAAACTCATCACCGTCGTGGTCGCCGACCTTGCGCCGGTGGCCGACGACGTGGTCGCCCACTTCAAGGAACGGGACTACGACACCGCCTGCGCCGCGGTGCCGGGCGGCGGACAAGAGGTCAGCATCACCAAGGGGGGCGTGTTCAAGAAGGCGCTGGGTCTGCGCACCGCGCTCAAGATCGAGATCTTGCCGCAGCCGACAGGGACGCTGGTCAGGGCAGGGGTGGGGATCTTCGGAAAACAGGCGGTACCCTTCGCGATCGCCATGCTCGTCACCTGGCCGGTCCTCCTGACCCAGATCTGGGGGCTCATCAACCAGGCCGGACTGGACGACGAGGCGATCAAGGTGACCGAGCTGAGTCTGAACCGCCTGTCCCGGTTGGCGGGCGCGCCCGACATCACGGATGGGCTTGCCAAGTCGTCCGACCAGGCGCCGGGGTTCTGCCATCGGTGTGGTCAAGCGCGAGCCGTCGATGCCGACTTCTGCACGCGGTGCGGTGCTCCGCGCCTCGATCACATGGCAACCCCATAGGGGCCGGTCACAGGGTCGCCACATAGCGGGAGACCGCGGCGGCCGCGTTCTCCACCACGCCCCGTACCGTGGCCAGCGCATCCAGGACGCCCGCGTTGCGCAGATCGTCCGTCGCGCCACCGCCCCGGTCGAACCCGGCCGGCATGCCGGCCGGGCCGGTGGCGAGCAGTGCCGTCACACGGCCGGGATCCTGGCCCGTGTTGCGCACGATCTGCCGCAACGGGGCAGCGAGCGCGGCACGGAACAGTTCGGCGTCCGCGCCGAGCGCCTGCCCCACGCGATACAGCCCGGTGCCGCCCCCGGGCAGTACGCCGGAGCGGGCCGCCGAGCGGGCGACGGCGAGTGCCCGGACCGCCGCAGTGCGTGCCGCACTCCCGGTCGGGCCCGCGTACACGCGGAGCCGCCCGCTGCCGGGCGGCGCGGTTCCGGGAAGCCCGGTGACGACGGTGGAGGACGGCGCGATCAGCGCCCGCGCGGCCAGGCCGAGCGGGTGCCCGGCCAACAGGGCGTGGCCCGTCCGGGCGCACAGCGCGTCCCAGTCGACAACGGCGTCCGTGGGACGCACCACCACGGTCGGCGCGAAGAGACCGTGCAGGCAGCTCATGGCGAAGACGTCGACCCGCGGTGCGACGACCAGGAGCGGTTTCCTCTCCAGCCAGCCGATCGCCTGCAGTTCCTCGACCGGCAACTTTCCTTCCGGCGCGACGAGGACGTACGGCTCGTGGAGGGTCAGGGGACGGCTGGCGGAGTTCGGCACCAGGACCGACGCGTCCAGGGCGAGCCGGCTGACGACGGAGAGCCCCGGTCCGGGGAGGGCGGTTGTCCGGGTGCCGGCGGCGATCTCGACCTGGTCGACCCCCACGCGGGCGATCGCCGACATCACCAACTTCCCTCCCTGGGAGTCCCCCAGAGCCGTCGACACGGCCCGGCGCAGTTCTTCCTGAGAGGGCGGTCGCGGGTCGTCGAGCCGCGGCCGGTCCAGTCGGCGCAGGACGGCAGCGGCTTCTTCCTCGACGCGGTCGGTGACCTCCTGCCAGCGCGCGCCCGCGCGCACCGCCGTATGGACGGCGAAGAGCAGCTCATCGGCGACCACCGCTGCGGTAGCCGCCCCGTCGCCGTAGTCCCGGCGCATGTCCGTCATCACGTCGTGGACCAGTTCGATACCCGGCAACCACCGGGGGACGGTCCTCTCGACGACCGCTTCGAGTGCGGCGAGGGAGTCCCCGCCGCCGGGGCCGAGTTCGGGACGCACCGCGCTCACACCGACGTGGATCCCTACGACGAGATCCGAGGCGTCCGTCCCCTTCTCCGAGGCCATGTCCCGCCCCGTGGTGACGCGCCGACGCTGTGAAAGCCATCGCAGCGCGCCGGACCATGGGTTGCGCATGAGCTGGAGCCCTCGAATCGTGTCCTCGTGGCACTGCGCCGGTCGTGGCCAGCCACGGTCGATCATGATCTTTCGGGTGTAGACGAAGAGGTCTTCAGGGGTGAGATACGGCCGTCCGCTGGGGACCCCGTTGCCGATGACCTCCAGCAGCCCGCCCGTGAACGCGGTGTGCCGGTGGCCCGCGGGGGCCTTGCTCGGCAGAGTGGAGACCGTCGATGACAGGACGTACGTCCCTTCGATGCCCAGTTGCCCCATGACGAGCGAGGACGCGTCCGCCATGACGCCGACCGCTCGTCCGCTGTAGCAGCAGTCGAGGACGACCACGAGTCTTCGGGCACGGCGGACCGCGAGGATGTCCCGGACGTCGGAGTATCTCAAGCCGGTGAGCAGCGGCAGCTCGGGGCTCGTGCGGCCGGTGGCCAGCACCAGTTCGCCGGTGCCCTCATGGATCAGTCCATGCCCGGCGTAATAGACGAGCAGGGTGTCCAGAGGCTCACCCGCTGCTTCGGCCAGTACCGTGCTGACATCGGCCGCGTCCCTCTTGTCGGGCAGGACGACGCAGCGTTCACGAGGCAGCCCCCACGTGGCCGCGTCACAGAGGGCCGCGGCCAGATCAGTGAGGTTGTTGCCGACAGCGGGCAGCCGATCCAGGTCCTCGTACACGTCGTTGCCGATCAGCACCGCCATGGACTGGAGCGGATCGGCGGTGTCGGTCACGACGCCTCGTCGGCGGGTGCCTCGTCCTCGAGGCCGGAGTGTTCCTCCAGTACCCGGTTGATCAAGGCGGCTGGATCCTTGACGCTCGCCTCCACCTCCACGCTGCCCCGCGGGCCTTCGACCCTCACCCTCACCGGCGTCACCCGGCTCTGCAGCCACACCGAGACGGTCTCGGCCAGCACCGCCCCGGCACCCCCCGCCCCGAACGACGCGAGGAGGATTTCGCTGACCCCGCCCATGTCGTCCCGTCGGATCACGGGTGCGGGGCGAGTGAAACGGACCTGCCGCAGATCGGGCTCCCGAAGGAGCCATTGCTGCAAGGAACGCAGGTCTGCCTCGACCTGGCTGGACGTGACGGTGATGGTGATGTCCACGTCTGTACTGTGCCATGGCAGGTGCTCCCGCCGTGGCCGGATCGCGGAGGTTCGGGAGGATCGGTCGGGCAAGGCCGGATACGGGTGAACTGGCGCCGAGAAGAGGCGAGTTCAGCTGTACCGACTGCGCCGGACTACCCGGCCTGGCCCATCCCCGCCGCGTTCGGCCAGTTCTGGGCGGCGGGCCAGCCCGTGGCCGGGGCCGGGGTCAGGCCGTTCGTGCCGCGGACCTGGGCGGCCGTCAGGCCGCCGCGGGCCGGGACGCCGGGTGGCGTGGGCCCGGTGAACGGGGGCGCCATGGGCGACGGTGCGGGAGCCGGCGCCGGAGCAGGGACCGGCGCCGGGGCTTGGGCCGCGGGTGCCAGCGGCGGGACGGGGGCCTGAGCCGCGGGGGCCATGGGCGGCGCCGGGGCGGCCATCGGCTGAGGCGCGGGCTGCGGCATCTGCTGGGGGATCTGCGGCTGCGGCATCTGTGCCGCGGCCGGCATCGGCATCCCGCCGCCCGCACCCGCCGGTACGGCGGACGCGGCGGCGGGGAGCGGCATGCCGATGCCGGTGGCCGGAGTGGGGGCGGGAGCCGGGGCGGGCGCCGCCGGGGCGAGTCCCGGCCCGCCCGTACTCGCGGCCGCCGGGGCGGGCGCGAGCCCCGGGCCCCCCGTCGCCGCGGCGGCGGCCGGCGCCGGGGCCGACCCCACCGCCTGCGCCGCGAGCCCCCGCACGCCTGCCCCGTTCGTCTCGCTCACCAGCCGGTCCACGGCCGCCGTACCCGAGCTGTAGCTGGTCCCATGTCCCAGCTCGGGTACGGCGGCTCCCCTCCTGGACGTCCCGTAGAGCACCTGTTCCAGGCCGGACACCAGGCGACGCACGTCCACCTGGGGGCGCACCACGAGACGCAGGAAGCGGCTGGACGAACCGATCTTGTTGCCGCACTCGCGGACCAGGATCCGGTGCTCGGTGAGCATCCGGTCCCGGACCACGGTGCCCTCGGCGCCCACGGGGAGGCGGACGAAGAGGAAGTTGCCCTGCGACGGGTAGACCGTCAGACCGGGCAGGGAGGACAGCTGGCCGGCCATGTCGAGCCGGTCGCGGCGCACCTGCTGGAGGCTCTGCGCGTACTCGGCGCCGTGCTCCTTCAGCATGAAGACGACGTGCTCGGCGAAGGAGTTGAGGTTCCACTTCGGGAGCATCGAGCGGATGCGGCCCGCGAGCGCCGGGTTGGCGACGAGGTAGCCGAAGCGTATGCCGTGCAGGCCGAAGTTCTTGCCGAGGCTGCGCAGCACGACCACGTTGGGCCGCAGCATCGCCTCCTGGACGACGGACGGCTCGGCCTCGGCGTCCGCGAACTCCAGGAAGGACTCGTCGATGACGACCAGGTCGAGGTCGGCCATGGCGTCCATGAACTGGACGATGGCGTGCTTGTGCAGGAAGCCGCCGTCGGGGTTGTTGGGGTTGCAGATCACGGCGACGCGGGTGCCGCGGGCCCGGATGAACTCGGCGTACTGGGCGAGGTCGAGGGCGAAGCCGCTGGACTCCTGGAGCGGGAACATGTCGACCCGCTTGCCGGTCTCCATGGGCTGGTCGGTCCAGCGGCCGAAGGTGGGGACGGGGACGGCGAGGGACTCGCGGACCAGCAGATGGTCGATCCAGGTGATCAGCTCGGTCGAGCCGTTGCCCATGGCCACGCACTGCGGCGGGAGCTGGAGCAGGCTGCACAGCTCGGCCGTGATGGTGTCGGCGCTGCTCGGGTAGTACGTGATGATGTCGCGCAGCCGGACCGCCATGTCCTCGAACATGGCCGGGGTCGGGAAGTACGGGTTGCAGGGGATACAGAAGTCCACGGGGCCGGCTCCCTCGCCGCCCTCACGTGTCAGAGCCGCCATCGACGGGCTGTGTGCCGCGGTACTGCGGAACAGCGACGTGACGTTGTCGGCCATGGAACCTCCGTATGGGGCGGGCCCGTTGGGGACGGACGGGCCCGACGTTTAAGGGCGGCCCGCGCGGGGGAGCGCGGGCCGCCCTTACATACGGCGGCCGAGGTGACACCGTTCAACCGTCGGCAAACCGGTCAGAACATGTGCCGTACCTGTGAAGACTTGTCAGCAGCCGAACGAGTGGATCGTCGTCGTCCGGTACGTCTGCCCCGGTCGCAGCACCGTGGAGGGGAACTTCGGCTTGTTCGGCGAGTCCGGGAAGTGCTGCGTCTCCAGGCACAGCGCGTCGCCCTGCCGGTAGGTGCGGCCGGACGGGCCGGTCAGTGTGCCGTCGAGGAAGTTGCCGGAGTAGAACTGCAGGCCCGGCTCGTTCGTGGCGATCTTCAGGGTGCGGCCGGAGGCCGGGTCGCGCAGGGTCGCGACGTGCTCGGGCCGGGCGGTGATGCCCTTGTCGAGCACCCAGTTGTGGTCGAAGCCCTTGGCGGTGACCAGCTGCGGGTGCGAGGTCCGGATGTCCCGGCCGATCGGCTTGGCCCGGCTGAAGTCGAAGGGAGTGCCCGCGACCTTGGCCAGCTCGCCCGTGGGGATCAGGCCCGCGTCGGTGGGCGTGTAGCGGGAGGCGGCGATCTGCAGCTCGTGGTCCTCGATCGTGCCGCTGCCCTCACCGGCCAGGTTCCAGTAGACGTGGCTGGTGAGGTTGACGACGGTGGCCTTGTCGGTGGTGGCCTCGTAGTCGATGCGCCAGTCGCCGTGCCGGGTGAGCGTGTACGTCACCTTCGTCTTGAGCGTGCCCGGGTAGCCCATCTCGCCGTCGACGGACGTGTAGTACAGGTGCAGGCCGACGTCGGAGCCCTTCACGAACGGCTCGACGTCCCACACGCGCTTGTCGAAGCCCTGCGCGCCGCCGTGCAGGCTCTGCTCACCGTCGTTGACGGACAGCTGGTAGTTCTTGCCGTCGAGGGTGAACTTGCCCTTGCCGATGCGGTTGCCGTACCGGCCGATCAGGGCGCCGAAGTACGGGGTCTTCGCGACGTAGTCCTCGAGGTTGTCGAAGCCCGCGGAGACGTTGGCGTACCGGCCGCGACGGTCGGGGATCTCCAGGGACTGGACGACACCGCCCCAGGACAGGACCTTCAGGCGGGTGCCGCCGTTCTCCAGCGACCAGCGGTGGACCTTCGTGCCGTCGGCCAGTTTGCCGAAGAGCGTCTTCAACGGCTTCCTGCCTCCCGTGGCGTGCGCCGTGCCGCCGAGCGTGGTGGCGGCCATGCCCGCCGCCGCTGCTCCGGCGATGACCGTGCGTCTGTTCAGTTCCATGCGTGCGGCTCCCGTATGAAGGAGAGGGCCCCGCCTTCCGGCGGGGCCCCGATCTGACTTACGAACCGACCTTGCGCTTGTTCCACACGTCGAACCCGACCGCCGCCAGCAGCACCAGGCCCTTGATGACCTGCTGCCAGTCGGTGCCGATGCCGACGAGGTTCATACCGTTGTTCAGCACGCCCAGGACCAGGCCACCGATGATCGCGCCGAGCACGGTGCCGACACCGCCGCTCATCGACGCACCGCCGATGAACGAGGCCGCGATCGCCTCCAGCTCGAAGTTGAGGCCGGCCTTGGGAGAGGCCGCGTTGAAGCGGGCGGCGAAGACCAGACCCGCCAGGGCCGCGAGCATGCCCATGTTCAGGAAGACCAGGAAGGTGACCTTCTTGTCCTTCACACCCGACAGCTTGGCCGCCGGGAGGTTGCCGCCGATCGCGTAGATGTGGCGGCCGATGATCGCGTTGCGCATGACGTAGCCGAAGCCCACGAGCAGCACGCCCAGGATGAGCAGCACGATCGGGGCGCCCTTGTAGCTGGCCAGCAGCATGGTGAGCGTCAGCACCGCGGCGCCGATCGCGACCAGCTTCAGCAGGAACAGCTTGGCGGGCGGGACCTCCAGGTCGAACTCCTGCTGCCGCTTGCGGTCACGGACCTCCTGGAAGATCACGAAGGCGATCATCGCGAAGCCCAGCAGCAGGGTGAGGTTGTGGTAGTTCGTGTTCGGGCCGACCTCGGGCAGGAACCCGTTGGCGACCTTCTGCAGCCCGTCCGGGAACGGGCCGAGGGTCTGGCCCTCCAGGAAGATCTCCGTCAGACCGCGGAAGATCAGCATGCCCGCCAGGGTCACGATGAACGACGGTATCCCGCCGTACGCGATGAAGAACCCCTGTACGGCACCCGCGACCGCGCCCACGGCCAGGCACAGCACCACGGCCAGTGGCCACGGCAGGTCCTGCTTGACCATGAACACGGCGGCCATCGACCCGACGAAAGCCGTCAGCGATCCGACCGAGAGGTCGATGTGGCCGGCGATGATGACCAGCATCATGCCGATCGCGAGGATCAGGATGTAGCTGTTCTGCAGCACCAGGTTGGAGACGTTGCGCGGCAGCAGCAGGTCGCCGTCGGTCCAGACGGCGAACAGGACCACGATCAGGCCCAGCGCGATCAGCATGCCGTACTGCCGCATGTTGCGGCGCATGCCGTCCATCACCAGCTGCAGCAGGCCGTCGGCCGCGGCCCCTCCGCTCTTGCCCGGCGGCGCGGGGGCCGGGCTCTTGGCGGTCACGTCCGTGCTCATCGGGTTACCTCTTTGTCCTTCGTCATCTGACGCATCAGCGATTCCTGGGAGGCCTCGGCCCGCGAGAACTCACCCGTCAGCCGCCCCGCGGCCATCGTGTAGATGCGGTCGCACATGCCGAGCAGCTCGGGCAGCTCGGAGGAGATGAAGACGACCGCCTTGCCCTGGGCGGCCAGCTGGTCGATGACCGTGTAGATCTCGTACTTGGCGCCGACGTCGATACCGCGCGTCGGCTCGTCCAGGATCAGCACGTCCGGACCCGAGAAGATCCACTTGCTGAGGACGACCTTCTGCTGGTTGCCGCCGGAGAGCTTGCCCACCGGTTCGAACACCGTCGGCGCCTTGATGTTCATGGACTTGCGGAAGCCCTCGGCGACCTGCCGCTCCTCGTGCTCGTCGACCACACCCCGCTTCGCGACCTTGCCCAGGGCGCTCAGCGAGATGTTCCGGTTGATGGTGTCGATGAGGTTGAGGCCGTAGTGCTTGCGGTCCTCGGTGACGTACGCGATGCCGTGCTTGACCGCCTCCGGGACGGTCTTCGTACGGATCTCCTTGCCGTCCTTGAGGACCGTGCCGTCGGCGTACCGGCCGTAGGTCCGCCCGAAGACGCTCATCGCGAGTTCGGTGCGGCCGGCGCCCATCAGGCCCGCGATGCCGACGATCTCCCCGCGCCGCACGTGGAGCGAGACGTCGTCGCACACCTTGCGCTGCTGGTCGATCGGGTGGTGCACGGTCCAGCCCCGGATCTCCAGGGCCGGGGCCGCGCCCTCCTCGGGCTCGTGCGGGGACCGCTCCGGGAAGCGGTTCTCCAGGTCCCGGCCGACCATGCCGCTGATGATCCGGTCCTCGGTGGTCTCCGGGGCCTTCACGTCGAGGGTCTCGATGGTCTGGCCGTCGCGCAGGATCGTCACCGAGTCGGCGACCTTGCGGATCTCGTTGAGCTTGTGGGAGATGATGATCGAGGTGATGCCCTGCTTCTT
The DNA here is from genome assembly GCF_040706515.1 of Streptomyces sp. NPDC047880. Classification (NCBI taxonomy): domain Bacteria; kingdom Bacillati; phylum Actinomycetota; class Actinomycetes; order Kitasatosporales; family Streptomycetaceae; genus Streptomyces; species Streptomyces sp. NPDC047880. The sequence continues at coordinate 88,268 of NZ_JBEZOK010000023.1, forward strand.
CAACTCCAGGATCAGATCCAGGAGTTTGCCGCTGTCCTCGTCGTTCAGGGCTGCGGTCGGCTCATCCAGGATGAGCAGCTTCACCCTCTTCGACAGGGCCTTCGCGATCTCCACGAGCTGCTGCTTGCCCACGCCGATGTCGGCGACGCGGGTGTCCGGGTGGTCGGACAGGCCGACCCGGCGCAGCAGTTCGGTGGCGTGCCGCAGGGTCTCGGTCCAGCTGATGATCCCGCGGGTGGCGTGCTCGTTGCCGAGGAAGATGTTCTCCGCGAGGGAGAGGTAGGGCACCAGGGCCAGTTCCTGGTGGATGATCACGATGCCGCGTTCCTCGCTGGCCCGGATGTCCTTGAACTGGCAGACCTCTCCCTCGAAGAGGATGTCGCCCTTGTACGTGCCGTGCGGGTGGACGCCGGAGAGGACCTTCATCAAGGTCGACTTGCCGGCGCCGTTCTCCCCGCAGATGGCGTGGACCTCGCCCTGCCGGACGGTCAGCGTGACGTCCGACAGCGCCTTGACGCCGGGAAAGGTCTTGACGATCGAGCGCATTTCCAGGACGGGTCCCGCCATGGTCGTGCCTTCCAATCAGTGGTGAATCGTCGGTGGGTGGCGGGGACTACTTGAGGTCGCTCTCCTTGATGTAGCCGGAGTCGACGACCTCCTTCTGGTAGTTCGACTTGTCCACCGCGACCGGCTCCAGCAGGTAGGCCGGGACGACCTTCGCGCCGTTGTCGTAGGTCTTGGTGTCGTTGACCTCGGGCTTCTTCTTGTTGAGCAGCGCGTCGACCATGTTGGAGGAGACCTTGGCGAGCTGGCGGGTGTCCTTGTAGACGGTCATCGACTGCTGGCCGGCGATGATCGACTTCACCGAGGCGACCTCGGCGTCCTGACCGGTGACGACCGGCAGCGGCTTGCTCTTGGAGCCGTAGTCGTCGGACTTCAGCGCCGACAGGATGCCGATGGAGATGCCGTCGTAGGGGGAGAGGACGGCGTCGACCCGCTGGCTCTTGTAGGCCGAGGTCAGGATGTCGTCCATGCGCTTCTGGGCGGTGCCGCCGTCCCAGCGCAGGGTGGTGACCTGGTTGAGCTTGGTCTGGCCGGAGCGGACGACGAGCTGCTTCTTGTCGATGTAGGGCTGGAGGACGTTCATCGCGCCCTGGAAGAAGTAGCGGGTGTTGTTGTCGTCGTTGGAGCCGGCGAACAGCTCGATGTTGAACGGGCCCTTCTTGGAGCCGTCCTTCAGGCCGAGCTTCTCGACGATGTAGGTGCCCTGGAGCTCGCCGACCTTCTCGTTGTCGAAGGAGGCGTAGTAGTCGACGTTCTGCGTGCCGAGGATCAGGCGGTCGTAGGAGATGACCGGGATGTTCGCGTCCTTGGCCTGCTGGAGCACGTTGTTCATCGACTTGTTGTCGATCGCGGCGATGATCAGCGCCTTGACGCCCTGCGTGATCAGGTTCTCGACCTGCGAGACCTGCTGGTCGGGGTCGTCCTCGCCGTAGACCAGCTTGGTCTTGTAGCCCTTGGACTCCAGGTCCGTGACGACGTTCTTGCCGTCGGCGATCCAGCGCTCGGAGGACTTGGTCGGCATCGCGATGCCGATGGTGGCGCCCTTGGTGTCGCCCCCGCTCTCCTTGCTGCCGCCCTCACCGCTCTGGCCGCAGGCGGACAGGGTCAGGGCGAGGGAGGCGGCTCCGGCTATGGCGGTGACTGCGGCTCTGCGGATACGCATGATCATCATCCTTGATCTGTGGCAGGGCTCGGTCTGAGGCGCGAAGTCGCTCAGGGGTGGTCGTGCCGGAAAGACCGAGAAGAGATGTGGTGGATTGTGGTCGACTGTGTCTTCTTTTGTGAAGCCGAGTAGCCGGAACGTTATGACGAGATTTCGAACCGTTGCAGGTGGCCCGGCAGCCGGGACCCGAGCGGCGCCATGTCGCCGTCCGCTCCATGGCGCGCCAGGAGGTCCAGGGCAAGCCGGCCGCGACGCACCCGCTCCTTGGCGGTGGCCAGCGTCAGCTCCCGCAAGTGGTGCCCGTACGGGTAGATGCCGGGGGCCTTGGACAGGCCGAACTTCAGGTACAACGGGGCCCCGCGTCTGATGAGTTCGGCCACCTCGTACATGCGGACGTAGCCGCCGAGGTCGTCGGGTGCCTCGATGTACATGTCCATCGGGGCGCCCGACACCCGCCGGATCTCGGTGAGGTGATCGAGCGTCAGGTCGCTGGGCACGTTGACCGAGTCGGCACCGAGGCGCTCGTATACCGCGTACGCGGCCGGGTTGACCGGACCGATGAGCGCGGAGACCTTGAGCGTCGTATCGGCCGGGATGATGCCGGCCGCCCGTGCCCGGTGCAGCGTCCACAGCACGCCCTCGTCGGCGACGAGCAGGCACTTGACGCCCAACTCGGTCGCCCTTACGGCGTCTTCGAGGCAACCGGCGACGGCGTCGTGGCCGCGGGCGCGCAGTCCGGCCCCCCGCGAGTCGGTGCGCGTGGACCCTCCGATGTCCCAGGTGCCGCGCGGGCCGGTGAACAGGCAGAGCTCGATGTCGCGTTCACCGGTCGACTCGACCATCTCGGTGATCTCGGCGTCGGTCAGCATCCACACGCCGCTGCCCTGGCTGATCCGGTGGATCGGCACGTCCAGCCGCGAGGCCTCCTTCAGCACCACCGCGAGTGCCTCGGGACCCTCGCAGGAGGGGATCTCGGTGCGCCAGCGTCCACCGCCGGGGAAGGAGTGTGCGGAAGTGTCGGCGGGGTCGGGGTCGGGTGCGCTCAGGCCCAGTGCGGCGAGGGCCGGCTCACCGGGCCGGCGGGCTGCCGTGGCGGAAGCGTCGGTCACAGGAATGTCCTTCAGTTCGATATTTCGGACGAGGTTCGCGGCTCTGGGTAGGGCAAGGCTGGGTGTACGCCGGTACGGGAGCCGTCAGGTTGCCCCCGTACCGGCGTACGGCTAGGGGCGGAGCAGAACCTTGCCCACCTTGGGATCGCCGGCCCCGACCAACTCGATGGCCTGCGAGAACTCGGTGAGGGGCAGCTCGTGCGTCACCAGCGGCAGCGGGTCGAGGAGACCGGCGGCGAACACCCGCACCGTGTGCGCCCAGGCGTCCGGCGGCGCACCGAAGACGGTGTGCACCTCCAGTTGCCGTACGACGAGGCCGGTCGGGTCGAGACCGTCGGCGTCCGGCGCCGGGATGCCGGTCAGGACCAGCCGCCCGCCGCGCCGGAGCAGACCGGCGGAGATCCGGGCGGCGTCCGCGGACCCGGCCGTCTCGATCACCACGTCGAAGTCGTCCGGGAGCCTCTGGTCCTTCGTCCGGAAGTCCGTCGCGCCGTACTGCCGCGACAGCGCCTCGCGGTCCCGGCGGGTGCCGACGACCAGCAGCTCGGCCGGTGAGGTGGCCTTCAGGAACTGCACGGCGAACATGCCGAGCGTGCCGGTGCCGACCACCGCGACGCGCTCACCGGGCTGCGCGTTGCCCTTCAGCGTGGCGGCCGCGATGCAGGCGGCGGGCTCCAGGAGGGCCGCGGCCGTCAGGTCGCAGTCGTCCGGGAGGGCGTGCAGGAGACGGGCCGGGAGGGTCAGCGTGGCCGCCATCGCGCCCGGCTGGGTGAACCCGGTCTCCTCGTACCCGGCCGTGCACAGGGTCGTGTCGCCCGCGTGGCAGCGGTCGCAGACCTGGCAGTTTCGAAAGCCCTCACCGACGACCTTGCGGCCCACGAGGGACTGCGGGACACCGGGGCCCACGGCCTCGACCGTCCCGGACCACTCGTGGCCCGGGGTCAGCGGGTAGCGCACGTAGCCCTCGGGCCGGTTGCCCTGGTAGACCTCGCGGTCGCTGCCGCAGATCCCGGCGGCGTGCACCCGGACCAGGGCCTCGCCGGCCTCGGGCCGCCGGGGCTCGTGCGGCACGAGACGGTGCTCGCCCGGGGCGTCGACGACGACCGCGGTGCTCACTGCGAGCCCTTCGGCTTGCGCTGTTCCCAGCCCTCCGCCCAGAGGTCGAACCGGGCCTGCTGCTGGGGGAATTCGGCGGCGGCGTCGACGTCCAGCTCCACACCGAGGCCGGGGGCGTCGGAGAGGTGGAAGCAGCCGTCCTCCGGGTTCACCTGCGGGGCGCCCTTGACCACCTTCTTGATCTCCGCGTCCGCGAAGTCGTTGAAGTGCTCGAGGATCTTGAAGTTCGGGGAGGTGAAGCCGACCTGGAGGGACGCGGCGGTCAGCACCGAACCGCCCACGTTGTGCGGAGCCACCAGCATGTAGTGCGTCTCGGCGGTCGCCGCGAGCTTCCTGGTCTCCCAGATGCCGCCGATGTGGCCGACGTCCGGCTGGATGATGTCGACGGCCTGGCTCTCGAACAGCTCCCGGAACTCGATCCGGTCGTGGATGCGCTCACCGGTGGCGACCGGCATGTCGACCTTGGCGGCGACCTTCTCCAGCGCCTTCAGGTTCTCCGGCGGGACCGGCTCCTCCAGCCATGCCGGCTTGAACGGCGCCAGCTCCTTGGCCAGGCGCACGGCCGTGGCGGGGGAGAAGCGGCCGTGCATCTCCAGCATCAGCTCGGCCTCGGGGCCGATGGCGTCGCGGACGGCCTCGATCAGGGAGACCGCGTACAGGGTCTGCTCGTGGTCCAGCTCGTAGTGGCCGGTGCCGAAGGGGTCGATCTTCAGCGCCCGGTAGCCGCGCTCCATCACGCCCTGGGCGGCCTTGTGGTAGGCCTCCGGGGTCCGCTCGGTGGTGTACCAGCCATTGGCGTACGCCTTGACCTTGTCGGTGACCTTGCCGCCCAGCAGCTGCCAGACGGGGACGCCCAGGGCCTTGCCCTTGATGTCCCAGCAGGCCATCTCGATCACGGCGATGCCGGACATGACGATCTCGCCCGCACGGCCGTAGTCGCCGTACTTCATGCGCTTGACGAGATCCTCGACGGCGAAGGGGTCGGAGCCGAGGATGTGGTTGGCCTCGGCCTCCCTCAGGTAGCCGAGAAGGGCGTCGGTGTGTCCCAGCATCCGGGTCTCGCCGACTCCGGTGATCCCCTCGTCGGTGTGCACCTGGACGTACGTCAGGTTGCGCCACGGCGTCCCGACCACGTGTGTGCTGATTCCGGTGATGCGCACGGCGGTTGTCCCTCGCAGCTTCGTCGGCTCGGTTCTTTTCAGTCTGTTCCGTCAGCGTCCCGCACGCGTTCCGGCGCCTCGGTTGTTCGAGATTTCGGCACACGTTCGAAATGCTGGCGTGACAGTAAGGATCGGGCGTGGGGGGTGTCAATGGGTCGCGCGCATAACGGTTTCGGCAGTTTCGAAACCACCCAGGGGCCGTGTCCCTACAGAACCTTCACAGCGGGCTCTAGGAACGTGACCGATGCGGAACTTAACCTTCCCGCGTCATGGACTACTGCGACCCGTGCCGACGGCACCTCAACGGCGCCCTCGCCTGCCCGGGGTGCGGCACCCCCGCCCCATCGCTGCGCCGACGCGATCCGGTGTACGCCGGGTACGGCACCGGCGCGCCGGGGCACACCGCCGACGAACCGGCGAGGCCGTCGGGCTCGTACGAGTCGCACGCCCCCGACACCGGACACGACCACGCACGCGACGGCGCGTACGGCGAGGACGACGGCGCGTACGGCGACGGCGCGTACGACGACGACGCGTACGGCGACGACCGCGACGCGCGTAGCGACGGCGATGAGGGTGACGCGTACGGCGATGCCGATGCCGATGCCGATGCCGATGCCGATGCCGACGGCGAGCGCGTGGGGCGCGCGGCCCGGAGGCGGGGGCGCGGCCCGTCAGCCGACGGCCCGGGCGCATCGAGCCGGCGGGACCGCAAGGCCGCGGCCCACCGGCGCCGTCGGCGCCGGACCCTGTTCGTGGCCGCCGGTTTCGTGCTGGCGGCCGGGGGCCTGAGCCTCGCGGAGCTCGGCATGGACGCCCCCCGTTCGACGCCCAGACCGGCCGCGGCCGGGGGTGAGTCGGCCGACGGGGACGCCGCACCGGAGACCGGCGAGCCGGGCCGCGGTGCGGACGGGAAGGGAGCCGGGGCCGAGGGTCCGTCAGGCTCCGCCTCACCGACGGCGTCTGACTCGCCGTCCGCTTCCGGATCCCCGAAGAACGAGAAGTCGGAGTCCCCGGACGGCGGCGAACCGTCGAAGGACCCCGGGGCGGCGGCGGGAGACGCCCCCACCGGCCCGGCGCCCTCTCCCACGGCCGCCCCGCCGACCTCCGGCCCGGGCCCCGAGCCGACCTCGGACCCGACCACCCGCGCCCCGGAACCGGAACCCTCCGCTTCCGAACCGTGCAAGCGCTTCCTCTGGTGGTGCGCCTAGCGTCCACCCGGCCGGCCTCGCCACGTCGCCGTCGCCGAAGACGACCATGGTCCGGCCGCCGATGAGAAGGCCGGTGGCGTCGGTGCGGCAGGAGTGGAGGTGCTCCTTCCTGCCGGAGGATGGAACGCCTCGGGCGGTCCGCCTTGCCCGGCTCGGGGCCGCAGGGGCCACTGACGGGTTCCCCGGCGGCGGTCCGTCTCAGCCCAGCATGCGCCGCAGGGTGTCCCGCAACCCCACCCGCTCCTCCTCGGAGAGCCCGGCCAGGGGCTCCCGGGCGAACCGCAGCGACTCCCGCAGGCTCCGGGCCACCTCGCGCCCCTCCGCCGTCGCCGCCGCCACCTTCACCCGGCGGTCGGCCGGAGCCGGCTGCCGTTCGACCAGGCCCCGGGCCTCCAGCCGGTCCACGATCCCCGTGACGTTCGACGGCTCGCACCTCAGCTGCTGGGCCAGCCTCCGCATCGGCAGCGGTTCGAGGCACAGCAGGCCGAGCAGCCGCGCCTGCGCACCGGTGAGGGAGTGCTCCGCCGCCGCCGACTCGTAGTCCTCGTGGAACCGCGCCACGACCTCCCCGATCAGCTCGACGACCTCGAGGGTCAGCGGGTCCGGGCGGTTGGTCATCTCTTGGGGCGTCGGTGTGGTGGAGGCCATGCCATCGAGGGTACCCGGTTATTTGACAACCTGAAATTTTCAGGAGCATGGTTGTTTCAGGTACTGAAACATCCGCATCGAGCCAGAGGTAAGGCGCACCATGACCGACACCCCCGCCCTCCCCGCCGTCAGCCGCGAGTGGCACCTGGCGAGCCGTCCCGTCGGCTGGCCGAAGCCCGAGGACTTCGCCTTCGTCGAGGTTGACGTACCGCAGCCGGGTGAGGGAGAGGTCCTCGTCCGGAACAAGTACCTCTCCGTGGACCCCTACATGCGCGGCCGCATGAGCGACGCGAAGTCCTACGTCGCCCCCTTCGAGCTCGGCAAGGTCATGCAGGGCGGCGCCGTCGGCGAGGTCGTGGCGTCGAACGCCGAGGGGCTGTCCGTCGGGGACCACGTGCTGCACTTCTTCGGGTGGCGGGAGTACGCGGTCGTCGGTGCCAAGAACGCCGTGAAGGTGGACCCGGACGCCGCGCCCCTGTCGACCTACCTCGGTGTGCTGGGCATGACCGGCCTCACCGCCTACGCGGGTCTGCTGCGGACCGCCGCCTTCAAGGAGGGTGACACGGTCTTCGTGTCCGGCGCCGCCGGTGCCGTGGGCGGCCAGGTCGGGCAGATCGCCCGGCTGAAGGGCGCCTCGCGGGTCATCGGCTCCGCCGGTTCGGACGAGAAGGTGAAGCTCCTCAAGGAGGAGTACGGTTTCGACGCCGCCTTCAACTACAAGGACGGGCCCGTCGCCGAGCAGCTGCGCGCCGCCGCCCCCGACGGCATCGACGTCTACTTCGACAACGTCGGCGGTGACCACCTGGAGGCGGCCATCGGCTCGCTCAACCAGGGCGGCCGGATCGCCGTCTGCGGCATGATCTCCGTCTACAACAACACCGAGCCCGCGCCGGGCCCGAAGAACCTGGCCCGCCTGATCGCGACCCGCGGCCGCATCGAGGGCTTCCTGGTCGGGGACCACTACGACCTGCAGCCGCAGTTCGTGCAGGAAGTCGCCCCCTGGGTCGCCTCCGGTGAGCTGAAGTACCGCGAGACCGTCGTCGAGGGCATCGAGAACAACGTGGAGGCGTTCCTGGGCGTTCTGCGCGGCGACAACACCGGGAAGATGATCGTCAAGCTCTGACGCCTTCCGGCGGGATTCCGACATACGGTAACTCGTTTCCGAATTCGTCCCGGCCCGGGCGCCAGCCGCGGCGGACGACCGAAGGAACACAACCGCGTGCCGATCCAGCAGTCCGACGTCCTGTACACCGCCGTCGCCACCTCGAACACCCCCAGTACGCCCTCGGGCTCCTCGGCGTGGCCGCGAAGAAGGCGACGCTGCCCGCGACCAGGGCGCTGGTCTCCTCGCAGACCGGCCGGGTGCACGCGGCCCTCGGCGACGAGCAAGGTGCCGAGCGGCACCTTGCCGCCGCTGACGAACTGGTCGCGGGCGGCCTGGGCGACGACGTCCCGCAGTGGGTGGCGTACTTCGACGCCGCCGAGCACGCCGGCGCCCGCGCGGTCTCCGCCCGCGACCTGCACGGCATCGGTCGGACCCGCTGTGCCAGTGATCACTTCACGGACGCGCTCGCCCTACGCAGGCCCGGCTTCGACCGAGTGAGGGTCATGGACCGCATCGGGCTGGCCGCCGCGTTGTTCACGGAGAACGAGCCGGAGCAGGGCGCCGCCGCGGCCCATCAGGCGCTGGACGAGGCTACCCGTGCCAACTCCACGCTGGTCGCCTCCCGCCTCAACACGCTGCTGGACGCCGCCCGGCCCTACCGGACCGCCGCGGTGGACGAAGTCCGCACTCGTGCGGCGGATCTTGCCGCGGCCCGGCCGACCACCGTCGCTGCCTGAGACCATCGACACCATGGGCAAGCACTCCCGGCCCGGACCGCCGAACCCGCCGTCCCGCGCCGTCCCGCGCCTCGACGCCGACGACGGGCTCGCGGCGTACAACAAGCGGCGCCGCCCGCCGCTGGACGTCTGGCGCCGGCACCGCCCGCTCCACGGCGGCGGTGGTCACCTCCGCCCGGAGGAGCCCCGGGCCCTGGAGCAGTGGAACGGATTTTCGTACGAGCCCGCAGGTACCGCCGCGAACCTTGCGGAGGCCCACCGGTGGGTGAACGAACAGACGACCGACGCAACCGGCGGCCCGGTTGAGGAACATCGGAACAGCGATTAACGGTAGCGCCGACTCTGCTTCCGGGGCCCGCTCCCGAAGCTTCCGCCAAGTGGCAAGTAGCTGTGCGTGACGATCGTCGCGGACGGTGATCCTCATGAACGGCACGGACAGGATCATTACGTGGAGCAACCATGCTCGGGATCCTTCCGGTCTTCGATGTCTCCATCAAACCCGGGGCGACTCATGATCGTCTGCACGCGCGAGGCCGAAGTAATCGGACCCGGACGACAAGCCACCCGTCAAGGACGGAAAGCCCGGCGGCTGACACAGGGCGGATGGCGTTTCGACAAGGGCCAGCCTCGCAGGAGGCTGGCCCTTGCAGACTGCGCTCGAATCCTATATGAGCTGGATCGCCGAATACATCTGGTCGTCGATACCGTTGAAGTTGAGACGACTGGTGGCAGAAAACAAGCCTTCTGAGCCGATGTACCTCGTGGGGCCGAAGCAGCCGCGCGTGAATCCCGGGTTGAGCGTCGTCTGAGCACAGTCGACATCACTGCCGAAGTTCGTGCGTATATCGCCCTCAATCTTGATGGCGACACTTGCCTTGTTCTGGACGACAAGCACGGACTGTGCATAGCCGCCCGAGTTGATCACGAAGCAGTGCTTGAACCTGACGTTCTGCGAACCCACGTGATTCCTGTAGGTGCCGCAATTCCAGGTGGAATCGGTACTCACGGCCTTCCAGTTGACCTCGGCCGCGCTTGCCGGCGTCGCGGTGAGCGCAAGCACACCGGCCGCGGCGCCGGCCAAGGCCACCTTCTTGAGACGCATGTCTCCCCCGTTCTCCAGATTCTGCCGTTCCGTGGTCGCGCAACGACGCGCCGCCCGGCAAGCCACCGGGTGGACGGTGATGATCGTACAACCACCGGCCGCGGGAGGAAATCGTCATACGATCACAGAACGCCACGCCGAGTGCCAACAAGGTGAGCAGGATGGCTTCCTGGGTGACGCGCGCGATGCCCGCCAGCGCGTGCTCGCGCGCAGAGCCCCCAGCCGAGGGCCAACACGGCGGTCCCGGCGATCGTATGGCGATGCCGTGCTCGACATCGAACCAGGACGTCTCCCGGGAAGTGCTTAGACGTCGTTTCAGTCCCACAGTCGTGATGCGGATCGGACCCTAAGCGATCGCATGATCGGCTCGATGGGCCCTGGTTTCTAGCAGGGCGTCTTGATGTAGTTCCTTCCGTAGGCGACTCCGGTGTGCCCGTTGATCGTCAGCTCAACTCGGGGAATGTCGATGTACTGGCACTTACCCACCTGCACTGTCGGCGCATAGCACCCACGGGTGAAGCCCGAGTTCAGCAGGCTCGGCGCGCACCAGACGTCGCCCCCCAGCTGAGACTCGAACACGACGCGACCCTTTTCGAGATCCCAGCCGTGGAGCTCGTTCGCGTTCTGCACAACCAGCACGGCCTGGGCGCCACCACTGGCGTTCGTGACAGCGCACGCCTTGAAGTTCAAAGGGGACAGTCCCGGCTGAAACGTCTGACCGTGCGCGACCCAGTCCCCACATGCCCAGGTCGAGCTACTGACGGTCTTCCAGCCGACCGTGTCACTGGCCACGGCCGACTGGGAGCCAAACAGCACAAGACCTGCCGCAATAGTCGCAATCTTGAACCAACTACGCATGACAACCCCGCTTGAATACATGGGGAGACCTCAGCGCCCCCCGACAGCGAAGAGGATCATACAAGCTTTCGAATTGAAGGTTCGGCACCGGCGACGGCGTGCGTCCGCGAGCTGTGACCCAGCGCTTCATGTGGCGGGTGAGCGGCTGAGTTGGCGGGCTGAGTGTTTGAGTTGGCAGGGACACCGGCGTCGATCTTCTTGACCAGGTCGTAAGGCCAGCTTGCCGAGGTTCCGCACTGCACGATCAGAGGTGCCTCTGGCTGCCAGAGGTCCCAGGGCAACGTCCCGCTTCAGCGGCCCTGCGCCGCGCAGGTCCTGCAAAATGCGCTGAGCTTGCTTCTTGCCAAACTGGTCACCGAAGCTGTTGTTCTTGTAGAAGTTCAGCGCAGAAGTCCTCTCAAAACCCGCGTGTTGTGCGAGATAGTTCGGACAGGCTTCCCCGGGTGGATCTGACGCCCGATCAAGCCGCAATCGCGGTAGAGCGAAATGATTGTCCGAAGTGTGAAGCCCCGGCGGGCAGTGCCTGCCGGACCCGCGGCGGGAAGACCGCGACGAAGTACCACACTGCCCGCTTCATCCTCGTGCCCGCACTCCGCGAGGAACTCGACGTCCTCGTGCCCGAGGACCGCGGTCCGGGACGGCCGTGGAAGCAGGGTCCGGGGCGGCGCTGCTGGCGCAGGCCCGACACGAAGGGGAGGACGCGTGATCCCGATGCCATCGCATCGCACGAAGGGACCGGGCGTGCTCGGTGCTACCCCAGAGCAGCCCATCGGCCCCTTCGGGCGTTGGCCCGAGCTGCGAGGACCTGGAGCCGGAAGCCGACACCGACCGGGACGGACCGACCCCACCCGGGCGAGTGATGCTGGAGGCGTGGGCCGCATCCGCTTCTGCGTCTCCTGCGGGGCCCGGCTGCCGAGGGACGCCTCGGCCCGGCGCCGGTACTGCGACGGCGTGTGCCGGGCCCAGGCGTACCGGGACCGGCGGACCAGCGATCAGATCATGGTCCTCGCCCTGATGCTCGGCGAGGCAGAGTGGACCGGTGACGAGAGGATGATCCAGCTGCTGACCTGCCCGGAGTGCGGGCGAATCACCTTTGCCGGCGCCAGCCGCCGCCAGGACGCGCTCTACTACTCGGGACGCTGTCGATCGAGAGCGTGGCGCCGTCGTGAGGCCCGCCGCGCCCGGCTGCGAGCGTGACGTCCAGCCGTCACAAATCGGCGCTCTACCAGCGAGTATGACGCCTCCACGTCACGCTGCTGTGGCCCCGACTCGAACAAGATCATTTCTTAGCGCCAACCGCTGTTCCATTGATTCCCGAGGCCGGGCAAGAACGGGGACGGCTTCGGGATCATCGTCGAGATCTCGGCGGACATCCCGAAGGTGGACCGGGGGACCGCCCGGACCCTGGTCGAGAAGGCCCACGAGGTCTGCCCGTACTCGAAGGCGACCCGCGGCAACATCACCGTGACGCTGATCTGACCACGCTCGTTGCCTACGCGGAGGCCGCACCCTTGGACGTGGGGTGCGGCCTCCGCCCATGCCCGGACCCAGGGGCCGGTGCCCCCGTGCTGCCCCCTGGGACGTGTCCGCACAGTCCCGCCTGCCACGGCACTGGAGAGCCAGCGCCGCCGCGTGCACCGACTCCCCCTGGGACGTGTCCGTGGAGTCCCGCCTGCCACGGCACTAGAGAGCCAGCGCCGCCGCGTGCACCGACCGGGCCAGCCGGTTGTTCTCCGGGGCCGCACCGCCCGGGAAGGCGAACCGGCGGCGCGTGTAGCCGTAGGCGAGGCCGCTCCGCGGGTCCGCGAAGGCCTGGGAGCCGCCCGCGCCGCTGTGCCCGATCGTCCCGGCGCCGAGGAACGGGTGCCACGTGTCAGCCGTCGTCTGGAAGCCGAGCCCGAACGACTTGTGGGCCCGGGCCACCAGGTCGTAGCCGGCCGAGTGGAGCTGCCCGAACTCCGCCACGGTGTCCGGCTTCAGCAGCGCGGGCTGTTCGCCCATCCCGCTGATCGCCGCCGCATACATCCCCGCCAGGCCCCGCGCGGACGCCACCCCGCCCACCGACGCCGGGCCCTTCGCCCGGATCAGCGGCATGTTGGGGAGAGTGGCGAGGTCGGTCGGCTCCGCCGCGTTGCCGTTGAACGCGATCGAGGCCAGCGAGTGCGGACCCGTGGGCGCGGCGTCGAGTACGGCCCGCTGCTCGGGGGTCGGGTCCATCGGCTGGATGCTGCGGAAGCGCGGCTCCTCGGACGCGGGCAGGCCCAGGTGGAAGTCCAGCCCGTACGGGGTCCTGATCCGCTCCTGGTAGACCTCCTGAAGCGGACGGCCGGTCGCCCGGCGTACGACCTCGCCGACCAGGGCGCCGGCCACCAGCGCGTGGTAACCGAAGGCCGTGCCGGGGCGCCAGAACGGCCGCTGGTCGGCGAGGCGCTCGGCGAGCTGGCGGTCGTCGGCCAGTTCCGCGAGCGTGAAGCCGGTGTCCGTACCGACCACCCCCGCCCGGTGCGCCAGCAGGTCCCGCAGCGTCAGGGCGCCCTTGCCCTCGGCCGCGAACTCCGGCCAGTAGTACGTCACCTTGCGGTCCAGTTCGAGCGTGCCGTCCTGGACGAGCAGAGCCACGACCAGGTAGGCGGCGCCCTTCGTGGACGAGAACACACCGTAGAGGGAGTCGGCGTCGGTCCCCGCCCACAGGTCGACGACCTTCCGTCCGCGGACGTAGGCGCACAGCTGCCCCTCGTAGTCGGCCCGCTCCCCGGCGACGAACGCGGTGAACTCCTCGCGCACCGCCTCGAAGCCGTCCGCCACACTGCCGTGGATCTCCTGCGTCATCCGCTCTCCTTGACTGAAGCGCTGTCTGTCACTGTGATCATTTCCCCTGCCACCTGCGGGAATTCCCCCGCGGGACGGTCCCGCGAGAGCGGTCCGACGCCGGATCGGCGAGGGTGCCGGTGCCAGGGAGGGCGGCGATCGGCAACGGTCTCGCAGGAACGGTTCTCGTGGTGCGCACGCCTACCTCCTCCTGGGGCTTCCTGAGATCGGTACGGCGAGGTGTACCGGTTCGACTCAACGGCGGCAAGAGCACTCGGCCTCCCCTGCGACCCGGACGGCCCGCCCCGGCGCGTCCGGCCTGACCTGCGCGACCTGTGACAGCGGTGTGACCGGAGCGCGTCAAGCACGCGACACGGGCCCGGATAGGGTTTCCCCATGCGCGATCTAGGGACGGGTTTCCGGTACCTCCTGAAGGGCCAGCGGTGGGTGGCCGGGCACGGCAGGAGCTTCGGCTTCGGGCTGCTCCCGGGGCTGATCACCCTCGTCCTGTACGCGGCGGCACTCGTCGCGCTGGCGCTGTGGGGCGAGGACGCCGTCACCTGGGCGACGCCCTTCGCCGACGACTGGTCGAGCCCGTGGCTCGCCCTCTTCCGCGGCTTCCTGACCGCCGTGCTGTTCGCCCTCGCCCTGCTCCTCGCCGTGGTGACCTTCACCGCGGTGACCCTGCTGATCGGGCAGCCCTTCTACGAGAACCTCTCGGAGAGGGTCGACCGGGACGTCTCCCCGGACGGGCACGCCCCCGAGTCGGGGCTGCCGCTCTGGCGCGAACTGTGGATCTCCGCCCGGGACAGCCTCCGGATCGTGGTGCGGGCCGCCCTCTGGGGGGTGCTGCTGTTCGCGTGCAGCTTCATCCCGGTGGCCGGGCAGACGGTCGTCCCGGTGATCGGGTTCTTCGTCACCGGGTTCTTCCTCACCGAGGAACTGACCGCCGTCGCCCTCCAGCGCCGCAGCGTCGAACTGCGCACCCGCCTCACCCTGCTGCGCTCCCGCAAGACACTCGTCTGGGGCTTCGGCACACCGCTCGCCGTGGCGTTCCTGGTGCCGTTCGTCGCGGTGTTCCTGATGCCGGGCGCAGTGGCGGGCGCCACCCTCATGGCACGTGACCTGCTGGGCGAGGACATCCGTGAGGGCGGCGAGGAGGACGACCAGGCCGCTACGACGCTTCCGCAGCCACCCGCAGAATGGCCCTCACCTGGGCGATGATGTCCAGCCGGTTGCGCACGAACTCCGAGTCGGTGATCTCGCCGGTGTTCCCCGCGCCGAACTGCAGCACCGGCGTGTGCACATGCCCGCCCGGCAGTGTCCCGTGCAGCCCCAGTCGGTCGCGCAGCAGTGTCGCCCGGTAGGCGATCTCGTTGGAGAGGTAGTCCCCGCCGCCGCCCGCGCGTGCGGTGGAACCGGGCGTCGGCCCGTCGGGGCGGACGACGGCCTGGGAACCGCCGGCCGGGATCTCGGTGACGGTGGTGTTGTCGTACACCGGGAAGCGGCCCGTGCTCGCGGCGACGATCGCCGCGTGGGGCAGCGTGGTCGTCGTCCACTGCGGCTGCGAGGCCGGGTCGGAGACCGGCACGGTCTCGGTGCGGCCGATGTTGTCGTTGTCCCCGAAGCCGCCCCGCCAGGCCCCGTTGGTCCGCTCGATGTCGAACCGCCCGGCCCTGCCCTGGCTCACGGTCGTGAACAGGTCGGTCTGCGGCAGGTGCGGCCGCAGAGCCCGCTCCACCGTGCCGTCGGTGAAGTCCTGCCAGCGCACCGGGAACACCACCGTCTCGACCCGGGCCGGCCCGTCCGCCGTCTCGAGCACCGTGCCGTCCAGGGCCAGCGCGGTGGCGCCGGACGGGTTGGAGATGCGGATGTCCCGGTCCAGGGTGAACGGGTCGAAGCCGGTGAGCAGGATCCGCTTCAGGCCCGTGCCGTGCGGATACCGGAGGGAGTCCTGACCGCGCGAGGTGCGCTCCAGCTCGTCCAGCAGCGCGGCCCGCTGCCGGTCCGTCAGGCCGAACCGCGGATCCCAGGTGCGCACTTCACGCGTCATGCCGAGCCGCGCCCAGTACAGCGGCCGGTCGTCGTCCCGGCTCAGGTCGCCACCGGCCGGGCCACGTCCCTGCGCCCGGTCGACCGCGAGCCGCCACAGCCCCGAGCCCTCCCGGGCCACCGCCCGGTGAGCCTCCCCGTAGGAGCGGGCCGAGCCGAGGGACCGGGCCAACCGCGGCGCCAGGGCGTCGAATCCGGAGCGGCGCAGGATCTCCTGGGGCGCGGCCCGGTCGAGCCGCTGCTCCTCGACGGTGGGGGAGGGGGCCGCCGGGGCGGCGCTCGCGGCCGTCGGGGTGGCGAAACCGGTCAGCAGGGCGAGACCGAGCAGGCCGAGGCGAACGCGTATGCGTGTCACGGGGGTTCAGGCCTTCCGTCGTGGTGGGGGGTCGGTGCCGGACGGCCGCAGTATCGCGTGACGGGTGGGGGCCACGCCATGGGTGGGGCTCAGCCGGGGATCTCCGCCACCGCCTCCCGTACCGCGTCCAGGAAGGCCGAGGCCGCCGGAGTCAGGGACCGGCCGCGCACGGTCGCCGCGTACACCGTCCGGGCAGGGGCGCCCTCCTCGCGCACCCGCGGCAGCGTGACGTCCGGGCGCACGGACGCGGCCGCCGGCGCGCTCGACGTGGTCGACATCCGCACGTGCCTGACCGGCATCTCCGAACCGGAGCAATGCGGGTCCGCGCGAAGGGAGTTCCTCAGAACGCCGGCAGTGCGAGCCGTGGCCGCCCCGGCACGCCGGCCGGCTTCGGGAGTGTCGGGGCCGGTCCGGGCGAGAGTGCCGAGGCCACCGTCGACCTCCCGCGCCGCTCTTCGAAATCTGGGACGAGGCGACCGGATCATGGTCGTTTGTGAAGGGTTCGTACGAGATCCAGGCCGGACGCTCGATCACGGACCGCAGGATCACGGCGGCGATTAACGTCTGATCCGGGACACGTTCCCCACCAGGCAGCCCCGGTCCGGGACCTGACCTCCGGACCGGGGCTCGTGGTCTGTCACGGGCGGCTCAGCGGGTGCCGAACCCGTACACCGTCTCCGAGCGGAACACCTCGCCCGGCCGCAGCACGGTCGTCGGGAAGTCCGGCCGGTTCGGCGAGTCGGGGAAGTGCTGCGTCTCCAGCGCGATGCCGTCCCCGGGCGCGAAGGGCTCGTCCAGGTGGTCGGCGGTGTACAGATGGAGGCCGGGCTCGGTGGTCGCCACCGTCAGCACCCGCCCGGACGCCGGGTCGTGCAGCTCGGCGACCTCGACCGCGGTGTCCGTCACCCCCTTGTCGAGCACGAAGTTGTGGTCGTATCCGGAGCCTGTCTTGCGTGCCTCGCGGAAGTCGAACCGTGTACCGCTCACCTCTTCGGGGCCACCGGCGGGAATCAGGTCCGCGTCGACCGGTGTGTACCGGGAGGCGGCCAGCCGCAGCTCGTGGCCGCCCGCCTCACCGGAGCCGGCCAGGTTGAAGTAGCTGTGGTTCGTCAGGTTCACCACGGTCGGCGCGTCCGTCACCGCCTCGTACGCGATCCGCAGCGACCCGCTCACGTCGAGCGTGTACGTCGCCGTGACCTCCAGGCGCCCCGGGAACCCCTCCTCGCCGTGTGGACTGATCCGGGTCAGCCGCACCCCGTGCTCCACGGGCTCCGCCTCCCACGCCCGCTTGTCGAAGCCGCGCGGGCCACCGTGCAGCGAGTTCGGCCCGTTGTTCGGTTCCAGTGCGTACGTCCGCCCGTCCAGGGTGAACCGGGCGCCGGCGATCCGGTTGGCGTACCTCCCGACCAGCGCGCCCAGATACGGCTCCGGGCGGGCCAGGTACCCGTCGAGATCCGGGAACCCCAGCACCACGTCACCGGCCCGGCCCTCCCGGTCCGGCACCTCCACGGACTGCACGATCCCGCCGTACGACAGGACCCGCACCCGCACCCCCGCCCGCTCCAGGGTCCAGCGGTGCACCGGGGTCCCGTCGGAAAGTGTTCCGAAGAGTTCGTTCATGTGCGGAACTCTAAGTCAGGGGGCCTTTCGCGGTGACGGTGCGGTACGCGATCTCCGCCAAGCGGGCCTGTCCGTTCACACTGGGGTGGAAGTAGTCCCAGCGGCTCAACTGGGCGGTGCCGAAGCGGTAGTCGTACACCGCGCCCCCGTCGTAGCGGCACCGCTTGTCCTCGGCGCAGACCTCCTTGAGGACCTTGTTGTAGTCCTCCACCCGCTTCTGCACCGTGTCCCGTCGCAGGGTCGCCGCCGAGTCCAGGGCGTCGGCGTCACCCAGCATCGACGGGCAGATGCCCAGCTTCCACACCTGCTTGCCCAAGGGGCTGGTGCGGCCCTCCGACCACAGTCGCTTCAGATTCGGCACGCTCGCCACGAACACCTGCGCCTTCGGCAGGGCCTCGCGCAGCGAACGCAGGGAGTCCTCGAAGTCGGCGCGGAAGGCGGAGACCGGGGTCATCGCCGAGGGCGTGGACCGGCAGGCGTCGTTGGCCCCCACCATCACCGCCACCAACTGGGGCCCGCGCCGCACCGCCCGGGCCACCTGCCCGGGCAGGTCGGCCATCCGCGCTCCGGTCACGGCGTAGTTCCAGCTCCGCTCGGCGGCCCCGGCCCTGCCCAGCAGCCGCACCGCGAGCGAGTCGACCTCGGGGCTGGCGCCGGTCGCCCAGGACGCCTCCGGGCAGTCCGACAGCACATCACAGGCGTCGAACCCACGCGTGATGGAGTCACCGACGGCCGCGACGGACGTGGGGCTGCGGTCCCACAGGGGAGTGGGCTTGGGCGACGGCTTCGCGCTCTCCGGCGGTGCGGCGGAATCGCCCCCCACGGCATCACACCCGGCGACACCCAGCGCGGCCGCCGCGACCACGGCCAGAACGCCCCGTGTACGCCGGCCCCGTTTCCGCATCCCTGGTCCATCCCCTCGCCACGCCGTGCCTGTCCCCCCAACCCATAACAACGCACGAGGGTTCCCGACCGATCAGGTGCAACGGCTCACACCCGTACAAGCGTCCCCCTGGGTGAATGGCGGGCGTTTCCCGGCACCTGGACCGACCGTACGTCACACTCCTTGCGCCACCGCACGGTAGCCTCGCCATCAACGTGACCCGCCCGGTCACAGCCGTTCCGCCCGTTTGCACCATGTCCCACTCTGCCCGGAGGTTCCGGTGACGACACGTGGAGTTCTGTACGTGCACTCCGCGCCGCGCGCGCTGTGCCCGCACGTCGAGTGGGCCGTCGCCGGGGTGCTCGGCACACGCGTCAGCCTGGACTGGATCCGCCAGCCGGCCGCCCCGGGCACCTGGCGCTCGGAATTCTCCTGGCAGGGCCAGGCGGGTGCGGCGTCCAAACTGGCCTCGGCGCTGCGCGGCTGGCACCTGCTGCGCTTCGAGGTCACCGCAGAACCCTGCCCCACCGCCGAGGGCGAGCGCTACAGCTGCACCCCCGACCTCGGCATCTACCACGCCGTCACCGGCATCCACGGCGACATCCTCATTCCCGAGGACCGCCTGCGCGCGGCCCTGCAACGCAGCCGACACGGCGAGACCGACCTGGAAGCCGAGATCGGCAAACTCCTGGGCAAGCCCTGGGACGACGAACTGGAACCGTTCAGGTACGCCGGCGAAGGCGCCCCGGTCCGCTGGCTCCACCAGGTGGTGTAAACGCCTTGAGGGGACGCGCCTCCCAAAGGGGCGCGGGGAACTGCGCGAACCACCCCCACCGGCCCGCACCCGGCACACAACGTCACATGAACGGCGAACGGCCCGAACCCCCACCGGAGTTCGGGCCGATCAACGCTCAGGATCAAATGGTCCGGAACGCCAACACCACGTTGTGCCCACCGAACCCGAACGAGTCGTTCAGCGCGGCGATACGCCCCTCGACGGGCAGCTTGCGAGCCTCATCCCGAACGACATCGGCGTTCGCCTCGGCCTCCGGGTCGAGGTTCTCCACGTTGATCGTCGGCGGCGCCACCCGGTGGTACAGCGCGAGCACGGTCGCCACCGTCTCCACGCCACCCGCACCACCCAGCAGATGCCCGGTCATCGACTTCGTCGCGGACACCGCGAAGTGGTCGGCGTGGTCGCCGAACACCTTCCGCAGCGCCTTCAGCTCGGCGATGTCCCCGGCCGGCGTGGACGTCGCGTGCGCGTTGACGTGCACGATCTCCGCCGGGTCCAGGTCGTTGCGGTCCAGCAGGTTCTGCAGGGCGTGCGAGATGCCCCGCCCCTCCGGCTCGGGCTGCACGATGTCGTGCGCGTCGGCGGAGACACCCTGCCCGACCGCCTCGGCGTACACCCGGGCCCCGCGCCTCGCGGCGTGCTCGGCGGACTCCAGGACGACGACACCGGCACCCTCACCGAGGACGAAGCCGTCCCGGGCGGTGTCGTAGGGACGCGACGCGCCCTGCGGGTCGTCGTTGTTCTTGGACATCGCCATCATGTTGCCGAACGCGGCGATGGGGAGCGGGTGGATCGCCGCCTCCGTGCCACCCGCGACGACGACGTCGGCGCGGCCGGTACGGATCATCTCGATGGCGTAGCCGATGGCCTCGGCGCCGGAGGCGCAGGCGGAGACCGGCGTGTGCACGCCCGCCCGGGCGCCCACGGCCAGACCCACGTTGGCCGAGGGGCTGTTGGGCATCAGCATGGGCACGGTGTGCGGGGAGACGCGGCGGACGCCCTTCTCCTTCAGCACGTCGTACTGGTCGAGCAGGGTCGTCACGCCGCCGATGCCGGAGGCGATGACCGCGCCCAGCCGGTCGGGGTCGACGTTCGAGTCCTCGCCGGCCTTCGCTTCAAAACCGGCGTCGGCCCAGGCCTCCTTGGCCGCGATCAGCGCGAACTGCGCCGAGCGGTCCAGTCGGCGGGCCTGCGGCCGTGGGATGACCTCGGTCGGCTCCACGGCGACCGGGGCCGCGATCTTGACGGCCTGGTCGGCCGCCCAGTCCTGCTCCAGGGGCTTGACACCGGACTTGCCGGCGATCAGGCCCTCCCAGGTAGAGGCTGCGTCGCCACCCAGCGGTGTGGTTGCGCCGATACCGGTGACGACCACGGTGCGATTGGTCGAGTTCACGGGAATTCTTTCTCCAACGGAATCGAGGATTAAGCGGCGCCACCGCCGGGTGGCGGGGCAGTCAGCCCAGAGGGCCGGATCGGCTGCTCAGCCCTGGTGCTTGAGGATGTAGTCGGTCGCGTCACCGACGGTCTTGAGGTTCTTGACGTCCTCGTCGGGGATCTTGACGTCGAAGCGCTCTTCGGCGGCGACGACGACCTCGACCATGGACAGCGAGTCGACGTCCAGGTCGTCGGTGAAGGACTTGTCCAGCTGGACGTCCTCAACCGGGATGCCGGCGATCTCGTTCACGATCTCGGCGAGACCGGCGACGATCTCTTCCTGAGTGGCGGCCATGTTGGCGCTCCTTCGTAGATATCCAGAGGGTGTGGCGGGTATTTCCTCGCGCACCGGATCGCATGATCCGGCACGGAGTGCCTAGGGGAGGGTAACGACAGTCGCTGCGTAGACGAGACCCGCCCCGAAGCCGATGACGAGCGCGGTGTCGCCGCTCTTCGCCTCGCCGGTCGCCAGGAGCCGCTCCATGGCGAGCGGGATCGAGGCGGCCGAGGTGTTGCCGGTGGTGCGTACGTCACGTGCGACCGTGACGGACTCCGGCAGCTTGAGTGTCTTCACCATCGAGTCGATGATCCGCTCGTTGGCCTGGTGCGGAATGAAGACGTCCAGGTCATCCGCGGTGATGCCGGCGGCGTCCAGCGCCTCCTTGGCGACCTTCGCCATCTCGAACACGGCCCAGCGGAACACCGCCTGGCCCTCCTGCGTGATGGCGGGGAACTTGGCGACCTCGCCGGAACGGTAGTCCGTCCACGGTACGGTCTGCTTGATCGTCTCGGACTTGTCGCCCTCGGAGCCCCAGACGGTGGGGCCGATGGCGGGCTCGTCGGCCGGGCCCACGACGACCGCGCCGGCGCCGTCGCCGAACAGGAAGGCCGTCGCCCGGTCCTCCAGGTCGGTCAGGTCGCTCAGCCGCTCCACGCCGATCACCAGGACGTACTCCGCCGAGCCCTCGACGATCATGCCCTTGGCGAGGGTCAGGCCGTAGCCGAAGCCCGCGCAGCCGGCCGAGATGTCGAAGGCGGCGGCCTTGGCGGTGCCGAGCTTGTCGGCGATCTCGGTGGCGACGGCCGGGGTCTGCTTGAAGTGCGAGACGGTCGAGACGATCACGCCGCCGATCTGCTCGGCGGAGATCCCGGCGTCGGCGATCGCCTTGCCGGAGGCCTCGATCGACATCGCGGCGACCGTCTCATCGTCGTTCGCCCAGTGCCGGGTCTCGATGCCGGAGCGCGAGCGGATCCACTCGTCGGACGAGTCGATCGTCTCGAGGATCACCTCGTTCGGCACGACCCGGGTCGGACGGTAGCCGCCGACGCCGAGGATGCGCGCGTACGGGGCGCCCTTGCTGGGCTTGATCTTCGCCATGCGGTCGGCTCCTTGGGGCGGCGGTCAGGCGTGCTCGGCGATGAGCTCGCGAGCCGCGTCGAGGTCGGCGGGGGACTTCAGGGCCAGCGTCTTCACCCCGGGCAGGGCCCGCTTGGCGAGACCGGTGAGGGTGCCGCCGGGGCACAGCTCGATCAGGGCCGTGGCACCGAGCTCCTTGAAGGTCTCCATGCACAGGTCCCAGCGGACCGGGTTGGCGACCTGGCCGACCAGGCGCTCCAGCACCTCGGCGCCGCCGGCGACGGTCCCGCCGTCCTTGTTCGAAACGTAACGGACCTTCGGGTCGCCGGGCGCCAGGGCCCTGGCGGCCCCGGCCAGCGTGTCGACGGCCGGTGCCATGTGGTGCGTGTGGAACGCGCCGGCGACCTTCAGCGCGACGACTTTGCGCACGCCCTCGGGCTTGTCCGCCTCCAGCGCGGCGAGCTGCTCCTTGGTGCCGGCCGCGACGATCTGGCCCGCGCCGTTGATGTTCGCCGGGGTCAGGCCCAGCTTCTCCAGGTGCGGGACGGTGACGGCGGGGTCGCCGCCCAGCAGCGCCGCCATGCCCGTCTCCGTGACCGCGGCGGCCTCGGCCATGGCGAGCCCGCGGGTGCGGACCAGGCGGAGCGCCTCCTCGTGCGGGAGCACCCCGGCGAGCGACGCGGCGGTGATCTCACCGACGCTGTGACCGGCGATCGCGCCGACCTTCTGCGGCAGCTCGGCCGGATCGCCGAACAGCAGGTTCGCGGACGCGAGTCCGGCCGCGACCAGCAGCGGCTGCGCCACCGCGGTGTCGCGGATCTCCTCCGCGTCGGCCTCGGTGCCGTAACGGATCAGGTCGATCCCCGCGGCGTCGGACCAGGCCTCGAGGGCACCGCGAACACCGGGGAGGTCGAGCCATTCAGTCAGGAAGCCGGGCGTCTGAGCGCCCTGGCCGGGAGCGACGAGTACGAGCACTCTCACACTCTCTCTTGGGGACGGGCACAACCGCCCGTGGGGACAGGGACGAAGAACACGGAGGGGTTTTGTCGAGCTTCGACAAAACCTTAGAGCTGAGGATCTCCATCGACCAGACGCCCCAGGATCAGCGCGATCCGCAGGGTGAACGCAGAGCGTACATCGGAGGGTGACCATCCGGTGACGTCAGTCACACGTCGAAGCCGGTAGCGGACGGTGTTGGGATGAACGAACAGCATCCGGGCGGCCCCCTCGAGGCTGCTCGCCTGTTCGAGGTAGACGCTGAGGGTCTCCAGGAGCGCGGCCCCGGCCTCCTCCAGCGGTCTGTAGATCTCCTCCACCAACTGCTCGCGGGCCGAGGGGTCACCCGCCATCGCCCGCTCCGGGAGCAGATCGTCGGCCAGGACCGGGCGCGGGGCGTCCTGCCAGGCGGAACACGCCTTCAGCCCGGCCGCGGCGGCCTGCGCGGACCGGGTCGCGGCCAGCAGGTCAGGCACCACCGGGCCCGCGACGACCGGCCCGGCCGCGAACGGGCCGATGAGCGACTTGGCGACGGCCAGCGGGTTGTCGCTGCCGCCCGCGATGACCACCAGGCGGTCGCCGAGCACCCCGGTGAGCACCTGGAGCTTGGCGTGCCGGGCGGCCCTCCGGATCGCCTCCACGGTCAGTTCCGAGTCGCCGTCGGGCGCCGTGCCGAGGACGACGCACACGTGCTCGGGCGAGTTCCAGCCGAGCGCGGCGGCCCGGGAGACAGCACCCTCGTCGGCCTCGCCGCTGAGCACGGCGTTCACCACCAGGGACTCCAGCCGGGCGTCCCAGGCGCCGCGTGCCTCGGCGGCCTGCGCGTACACCTGGGCCGTGGCGAAGGCGATCTCCCGGGCGTAGACGAGCAGCGCCTCGCGCAGCACCCGCTCGTCGCCGGGGGCCGCGACCTCGTCGATCGCGCTCTCCATGACCTCGATGGTGGTGCGCACCATCTCCACGGTCTGGCGCAGGGTGATCGCCCGGGTCAGTTCACGCGGCGCGGTGCCGAACACGTCGGTGGAGATGGCCTGCGGGGCGTCCGGATGCCGGAACCACTCGGTGAACGCGGCGATGCCCGCCTGTGCGACCAGACCGATCCAGGAACGGTTCTCCGGGGGCATGGCCCGGTACCAGGGCAGCGTCTCGTCCATCCGCGCGATGGCCTGCGCGGCGAGCGATCCGGACGACTTCTCCAGCCGCTTCAGTGTCGCGGCATGCTGATGGACGTCGTGGGCTGCGGCTTCGTTCTTGCTGGTTTCGGGTTCGGGCACGGGGACAAGACTGCCTCATCCGGACGGGCAGGTGGGCCGCAGGGCCTACCGTGGACTTCGTGATGGACGTCAGGCGCGCGGACGAGCGCTACCCCGGAGGGGACGCGGCCGCAGGGATCGAGTCGTGGCACGCCTTCTCCTTCGGGCCGCACTACGACCCGGACAACCTCCGCTTCGGTGCGGTGCTCGCGTGCAACGAGGAGCGGCTGGCGCCCGGGGCCGGCTTCGACGAGCATCCGCACAGCCACACCGAGATCGTGACCTGGGTGGTGGAGGGCGAGCTGACCCACCGGGACTCCGCCGGGCACGAGTCGGTCGTACGCCACGGCGACGTGCAGCGGCTCAGCTCGGCGGGCGGGGTGCGGCACGTGGAACGCAACGACGGCCCCGGGCCCCTGACCTTCGTCCAGATGTGGCTGGCCCCGCTCGAGCCCGGCGGCGACCCGTCCTACGAGGTCGTCCACGGCATCGCCGACTCGACGCCGTACGCCGTCCCGGAGGCGGGCGCGATGCTGCACGTGCGGCGCCTCGGGGCCAGGGAGCGGACGGCGGTGCCCGACGGGGCGTACGCGTACGTCCATGTCGTACGCGGCGCCGTACGCCTGGACGGCGAGGAACTGGCGGCGGGTGACGCGGCCCGGATCACGGACGCCAAGGGCCTGGAGGCCGAGGGCGTGACCGACGCGGAGCTGCTGATCTGGGAGATGGTCTAGAGCTCTGCCAGCACCGCGTCGGTGAACGCCGGCCACGCCTCGATCGCCCACGGCCCGAACGCCCGGTCCGTCAGCGCCACGCAGGCCGCTCCCGCGTCCGGGTCGATCCACAGGAACGTACCCGACTGACCGAAATGCCCGAAGGTGCGGGGTGAGGACGAGGAACCCGTCCAGTGCGGCGACTTGGAGTCGCGGATCTCGAAACCCAGCCCCCAGTCGTTCGGGTTCTGGTGTCCGTACCCCGGCAGGACGCCCTTGGTGCCCGGGTAGTGCACACTCATCGCCGAGGCGACCGTGCGCGGATCCAGCAGTCGCGGCGCCTGCACCTCGGCCGCGAACCGCAGCAGGTCCTCCACCGTCGACACGCCGTCCTTGGCCGGCGAGCCCTCCAGGGTCGTCGAGGTCATGCCCAGCGGCTCCAGCACGGCCTGCCGCAGGTACTCGGCGAACGGGATGTCGGTGACTTTCGCGACATGGTCGCCGAGCTGCTCGAAGCCGGCGTTGGAGTACAGCCGCCGCTCCCCGGGCGGGGCCGTCACCCTGTGCTCGTCGAAGGCGAGGCCCGAGGTGTGCGCGAGCAGGTGGCGGACCGTCGATCCGGCGGGGCCCGCCGGCTCGTCGAACTCGATCGCCCCCTCCTCGTACGCGACGAGCACCGCGTAGGCGGCCAGCGGCTTGGTCACCGACGCGAGCGGGAAGCGCTGCCCGGCCGGTCCGTGGAGGCCGAGGACGGTGCCGTCGGCTCGTACGACACCCGCGGCGGCGGTGGGAACCGGCCAGTTCTCGATCAAGGCGAGGCTCTTCAGCGACATGCGTTCGAGCCTATGCGCTCAGAGCGCGAGCTCCAGCAAAGGGTCGGGCTTGGGGCGGAAACCGAGGGAGACGTACAGCGGCTCGGCCTCCGGCGAGGCGGTGAGCTGCACGCGCCGGGCGCCGCGCTCGCGGAACCACTCCAGCAGCATGGTCATGCAGGCCCGCGCGTACCCGCGGCGCCGCGCGTCCGGGTCGGTGGCGACACTGAACACGAAACCCACCCTGCCCTGCGGGTCGGACGCCTTGCCGATGCGGTAGTCGATCGTGCCGGCCACCAGGCAGGCCAACGCCCCCGGGCGCTCCGGGTGGTCGACGACGAACGCCGTGAAGTCCCCTTCCGCCTCGCCCAGTTCGGCCCTCAGCGTGGGCAGCGACTCCCCGTGCCAGGCGATGGAGGGGTCGGAGGCGAACAGCGAGTCGATCATGACCTGGCGCAGCCGCAGGACTTCTTCGGCGTCTTCGGGCAGGGCGCGACGTACAACACTCATGGGTCCGTACCCTAACCAGCCGGATCAGGGGGCGTCCTGCCGATTTCTTACCGTCGTCGCTTGCTTGGAGTGCACTCCAAGGTTCTAGCGTGGGGGCCATGACGGTGATGGAGACCACGGCGACCGGGACCGGCACCTGTGCCGGCCCGCCGCAGCAGAACCGGCGCCCGGACGGCCAGGACCGCTACACGATCAGCGAGGTCGTCGCCCTGACCGGCCTGACGGCTCACACCCTGCGCTGGTACGAGCGCATCGGCCTGATGCCGCACATCGACCGCTCTCACACCGGTCAGCGCCGCTACACCAACCGCGACCTCGACTGGCTCGACCTGGTCGGCAAACTCCGCCTGACGGGCATGCCGGTCGCGGACATGGTCAGGTACGCGGAACTGGTGCGCGAGGGCGACCACACCTATGTCGAGCGCTTCGAGCTGCTGAAGACGACCCGCGAGGACGTCCTGGCCCGGATCGACGAACTCCGCGGCACGCTCGCCGTGCTCGACCGGAAGATCAGTTTCTACGCGGACGCCGGGCGTGCCCTGGCGTCGGAGAGGTCCCGATGACGGACGGCAGGATCACGACGGCGAAGCTCGGCGACCACGGTCCCGAGGTGAGCGTCCAGGGCCTGGGCTGCATGGGCATGAGTTTCGGCTACGGCCCCGCGGACGCGGACGCGTCCCGGGCCACCCTGGAGCGGGCGCTCGAACTGGGCGTCACCCTCTACGACACGGCCGACGCGTACGGCGCCGGTGAGAACGAGCGGTTCCTGTCGCCGTTCTTCAAGGCCCACCGCGACGAGGTCGTCATCGCCACCAAGTTCGCCCTGTCGATCCCCCCGGACGACCCCACGCGCCGGATCGTCCGCAACGACCCGCCCTACATCCGCCAGGCCGTCGAGGCGAGTCTGAAGCGTCTGGACGTCGACGCCATCGACCTCTACTACATGCACCGGCGCGATGTGAACGTGCCGATCGAGGAGAGCGTCGGCACCATGGCCGACCTGGTCCGCGAGGGCAAGGTCAAGCACCTCGGCCTGAGCGAGGTCACGGCCGGGGAACTGCGGGCCGCCCACGCCGTCCACCCCATCGCCGCCGTGCAGTCGGAGTGGTCGCTGTTCAGCCGGGACATCGAGGCGCACGTCGTCCCCGCGGCCCGTGAGCTGGGTGTGGCCCTCGTCGCGTACTCGCCGCTCGGCCGGGGCTTCCTCACCGGCTCCTTCACCGATGCCGACCAGGATCTGACCGCCGGTGACTTCCGCCGCCAGCAGCCCCGCTTCACGGGCGGCAACGCCACGGCGAACGCGACGCTGCTGGAGCTGATCCGTTCGGTGGCCAAGGCCCATGACGCGACCCTCGGTCAGATCGCCCTGGCCTGGGCCCAGCAGCAGGCGACGGTCCACGGCCTCCCCGTCATCCCGATCCCCGGCACCCGCAAGCCCACCAGGGTGGAGGAGAACACGGCGGCGACCGGGATCGTCCTGACGGACGAGGAACTGGACCTCCTGGACGGCATAGCGGCCCAGGTCGCAGGCACCCGCTACGCGGACATGGCGTTCACCTCGGCAGGCAGGGAGTAGCGGTTTCAGGGGCGCGGGACTGTGCCGATGTGCGGCTCCGCCGCGTGGGCGCGATCCGCCACGCACGCACCCGCGCCCGCCCACCGCGAGATCCCGGCAGACGCTACAGCTCCGCCAGCAACTCCGCCTTTTTGACCGAAAACTCCTCATCCGTCACCAAACCGGCCTGATGCAACTCACCCAGGTGACGAATCCGCTCGGCGATGTCCGCGGGATCCCGGCGCGGACCGCCGGCCGGCACCGCCGGGACCGGACTGGACGTCCGCACCGCCGCCAGCACCGCCGCCGCGAACGGCAGCGACTCGTGCACGGGGCCGTACCCCAGCCCGAACACCACCGCGGCGGGATCCTGATCGGCCTGGGCCGCCGCCACCCCCGCATCTCGGCGCAAAAGCCGCAAATGCCCCTCGAAGACCTCCGGCGACCGCCACTCCACCCCGTTCAGCTCTCCGACGGAGAAGCTCTGGTCGCCCGCCTTCCACTTCGCCGACGACGCCCCCGTCCAGAACCACCGGAAGTTCACGGTGCGTCCGTCGAACGTCGCCTTCCCGTCGTACGCCTTGAACGACAGCGGTCCCTCGGGCGGCTTCACGAGGAACCGGTCCACCGGACCGGACTCCGTCAGCAGCGTCCGCAGTTCGTCGGCGTAGTACTCCCCGAGGACCTCGCGCTCGGCGGGCAGCACCAGCCGGTAGGGATCGCCGCTCTCCTTCAGCTGTCCGGCGGCCGCCTCCATCAACGGGTCCGCTCCGGGGCGCGGCTCGAGGCGCAGCACGACCGTGCCGCGTTTCCCGCGGGTCAAGGTGACCCCTGCTATCGCCTCCAGGGGCACGCGGCGCTCCCCGAGGGCCTGGAAGAGCTTGGGTGTTCGAATCCCCCGTTCGTAACGGATGAGCACGGAGTCGGACTCGAACTCCCATACGGCATGCAATCCGGCCAGTACGTCACCCATGCGGCTCATCGTATGCGGCACGCGCTCCTCCGTCCCCCTCCCGAGCAGACCGCAATTTCTTCGGCCTCTACGCGCGTCAGGCCGCCGCCGTGCCGGACAAACCGGTACGGCAGACGCCGTCTTCGTGCGCGCAGTGCACCGAGCGGTATGCGCCGACGCCGATCTCTGCGAAATTGAACAGACTTGCCGTTCCGGGCTCGAAGTAGCCCGCGTGACCCTTGGCGCCGGTCGCCGACAGCACCCGTGCCCCGAATCCGGCGGACACCGGATCCGCTCCGTGGCCCAGTCCGCCGACCTCCAGGTAGGGCACGTCCTGGATCCAGTCGTCGGAGTCCCGCATCGCCCACACCCGGGCGCCCGTTTGCAGCTGGGCCGCCTTCTCGACCCGCATGCCGGGGCTGCCCGCGACCGCGATGTCGGACACCCGGCCCGGTAGCGCGTGTGCGGCGACCCCGCACACCACGGAACCGTAGCTGTGGCAGAACAGCGAGACCGGCGAGCCGCCCGGCAGCGCACGCACCAGCGAGTTGAGCCGTAGGGCGCCCTCCTCGGCACGCATCGCCGTGGCCGAGTCGATGCCGAGTCCGCTGGGCGCCGTGTAGTCGGCCCAGGCGATGACGGCCGTGCGGGTCGAGGGGCTCGCCTGCCGCTCGGCCGCGTACAGGGACTTGGCCATGCCGACGGGCGCGGAGTACTTGCGCTGGGTGCGCTGGAAGGTGAGCAGGTCGGTGTCGACGCCGGGGACGACGATCGAGACCCGCTCCGCCCTGCGCAGGTTGCCGAAGACCTCCGCCACCCGGCCCGAGCCCTCCGGGTCGAAGGCCAGGATGTGCCGGCCCGGCTCCATGAGGTCCTCGAAGCGGTGCATCCTGCGGCCCGCCTCGTGCTGCCCGGCCGGGGTGAGGCGCTCGTCGTGCATGCGCTCCCGCTCGACCTCGCGCGCCTTCGCGAGGGCGAGACGGTTGGCGCGGTAGCGCAGCTCGACCGGCGCGCCGTTCATGTTGCCCACCGCGAGCGAGTACTTGCGGACCAGGGCCGAACGGTCCTGCTCGGTGAGCGAGGAGAAGAAGCGGGCCAGCTTCGTCGGCTCGGACTGCGGGTCCGGCAGCCGGTGCCCGCCGATCCGGCCGTGCTCCCAGGCGGAGAGCGAGGCTTGGAGCGGCGCGGCGCCCCGCTGGTTGCGCAGGGCCGTCCAGCCGGTGGTCGCCAGCATCACGAACACGACGGCCAGAGCGAGCAGTGCGCGCCAGACGTTCAGTTGCGGGGAGGTGTCGAAGGAAGTCACTGAAAGGACACACTAGGAGAACGAGAGGGTCTCGCGTTAACCGAGTGACCGGGATCACGTTTCGGTGGATCTGTTAAGGGGACCGCTCCGCACGCCAGTTCCCGGCCAGTGCGGGGCCCACCTGATCCAGGTATGCGGTGGTGAGTTCGCGCATTCCGTCGAGGGTGACGTCGTCCCCCGCGGACCACAAGCGTTCGGTGACGCGAATCACCCCGCCGAAGAGGGCGACGACGATCCTCGGCCGGGGGTCCAGGTCCACGTCGAGCCCCTCACGCTCGGCGATGATGCACGCGAGCTGCTCCTCCAGCTCCGCCGAGCGCCGCAGATGGGCGGCGAGCAGTGCGGGCGTCGACTCGATCACCCGGTAGACGCGCATGTGGAGCTCGATCGGCACGAGCTCCACCACGGCCTCGTTGATCGCGTCCCAGCTCTCCAGTACGGCCCGGCGCAGCGCCTCCAGCGGCGCCTCGTCCGGCGGGCGGGTGCGCAGGGCCTCGACGACGAGCGTCTCGGCGAGGCGCGGCACGAAGAACGCCGTCTCCTCCTTGCCGGCGAAGTAGCGGAAGAAGGTGCGCTGCGAGACGTCCACGGCGGCGGCGATGTCGTCGACGGTCGTCTCCTCGTACCCGCGCGTGGCGAAGAGCTCCAGCGCGGCCCGCAGCAGTGCGTCCCGGGTGCGCCGCTTCTTGCGTTCGCGCAGGTTCAAGACGTGCCTCTCGTCCTCGGTGTTCTCCCAGTTCAGGCTATACGGAGATGTCGTGTCAGTTGCCGACTAGTGAATTGGTTTGTCAACTGTCAGTGGCTGTCACTAGCCTCCCGGTATGACTAGTCAGACCACCATCGACACGACGGGGCCGGGGGGCAAGGCACCGGCAGGTCCGTCGGACGCGACGCCGGGCAAGGGGCTGCGAGGGCACCCCTGGCTCACCCTCATCACCGTCGCTGTGGGGGTCATGATGGTGGCCCTCGACGGCACCATCGTGGCCATCGCCAACCCGGCGATAGGCAAGGACCTGGGCGCCTCCTGGTCGGATCTCCAGTGGATCACCAACGCCTACTTCCTCGCCCTCGCCGTCTCCCTCATCACCGCCGGCAAGCTCGGTGACCGTTTCGGTCACCGGCAGACCTTCCTCATCGGTGTGGCGGGCTTCGCCGCCTCCTCGTGCGCCATCGGGCTGTCCCAGGGCATCACGGCGGTCATCGTCTTCCGTGTCTTCCAGGGCCTGTTCGGCGCGCTGCTGATGCCGGCCGCGCTCGGCCTGCTGCGGGCCACGTTCCCGGCCGAGAAGCTGAACATGGCCATCGGCATCTGGGGCATGGTCATCGGCGCGTCCACCGCGGGCGGCCCGATCCTCGGCGGTGTGCTCGTGGAGCACGTCAACTGGCAGTCGGTGTTCTTCATCAACGTGCCGGTCGGTGTCCTCGCCGTCGTCCTCGGCGTGCTGATCCTGCTCGACCACCGCGCCGAGAACGCCCCGCGCTCCTTCGACCTCCTGGGCATCGCCCTGCTGTCCGCCGCGATGTTCTGCCTCGTCTGGGCATTGATCAAGGCACCCGAGTGGGGCTGGGGCGACCTGAAGACCTGGGCGTTCATCATCGCTTCGCTCGTCGGCTTCGGGCTCTTCGCCGTCTGGGAGACGAAGGTGAAGGAGCCGCTGATCCCGCTGGCGCTGTTCCGCTCCGTGCCGCTGTCGGCGGGAGTCGTCCTCATGGTCCTGATGGCCATCGCCTTCATGGGCGGCCTGTTCTTCGTGACGTTCTACCTCCAGAACGTGCACGGGATGAGCCCGATCGACGCCGGTCTGCACCTGCTGCCGCTCACCGGCATGATGATCGTCGGCTCCCCGCTCGCCGGTGTGATGATCACCAAGATCGGCCCGCGTATCCCGCTGGCGGGCGGGATGGCGTGCACCGCGATCGCCATGTACGGCATGTCCACGCTGGACGCGCACACGGGCAGTGGCGTCATGTCCGTCTGGTTCGCCCTGCTCGGCCTCGGCCTCGCACCGGTCATGGTCGGCGCCACCGAAGTCATCGTCGGCAACGCCCCGATGGAGCTCTCGGGCGTCGCGGGCGGTCTCCAGCAGGCCGCCATGCAGATCGGCGGCAGTCTCGGTACGGCCGTGCTGGGCGCGGTCATGGCCTCCAAGGTCGACAGCGAGTTCGCCGGCAACTGGGCTGACGCCGGGCTGCCGCTGCTCACCCCGGCCCAGTCCGAACAGGCCACGCTGGCCGTCCAGCAGGGCGCCGCCCCGGTCCCCCCGGGCACGCCCGAGCAGATCGCCGCGAAGATCACGGAGGTCGCGCACACCACGTTCATCGACGGCATGAGCCTGGCCTCCCTGACCGCCGCGGGCGTTGCGGCCGTGGCCGTGTTCGTCGCGTTCCTCACCAAGCGCGGCGAGAACGCCGAAGCCGGTGCGGGCGCGGCGCACATCTGACGCTCTCCGGCGGCTCGTTCGCTCATCAGGGTGAACGAAACCGTCGAACCCTCCCCTCCGGCCCGCGCCGCAGGTCACAGTGGGTCAAGTCCTCCGCAGGGCATGGAGGACGGACGCTGCGGCGCGCTGCCGGAGGGGGGTGGCGCGCAGGCAGCGGCATTGAAGCGCGGCCACGGGGTACTCGCCATGTCATACCCGAACCGAACCCCAACCGATCGAGGGTTTACGGGAGTTGATGATGGCGAGCTTCGGACACGGTACGCGCAGGCACCCCCGCTCACGTGGCCGGACGTGGTCACGGGCCGGGACGGATCGCGCGACGCTCGGACTCATCGGAGTCATCTGCGCCGTAGCAGGCTTCTTCGTGCTGGGGATCGTCCTCGGTCCCGCCGCGATGGTCTGCGGCTGGCTCGCCATGGGCCGCACCTGGTCGGGGTCCCGCCCCGCCGCGGCCGTGATCGCCCTGGTCCTGGGCGCCATCGACACGCTCCTGGCCGTCATCTGGCTGTCCGGAGCGGCCACACCGGGCGTGGGCATGTTCTGACCCGGGTGAAGCATGTGGGAAGAGCCCCCGGCCGTTCGCCCGGGGGCCCTCTCATGGCTCCACCGAGGTCCCCTTCAGCGCCGCCAACTCGCTCCGCAGCGCCCGGACCTCCTCCGTCAGCTCCTTGATCGCCTCGGTCTGCCGCCGCTCCTCGATGTCGTCCTTCTCGAACCGGGCGATGAACCAGGCGGCGATGTTCGCCGTCACCACACCCAGCAGCGCGATCCCGGACAGCATCAGCCCGACCGCCAGCATCCGCCCCAGCCCGGTGGTCGGCGCGTGGTCGCCGTACCCCACGGTCGTCATCGTGGTGAACGACCACCACACCGCGTCACCCAGCGTCCTGATGTTCCCGTCCGGCGAGTCCCGCTCCACCGACAGCACGGCCAGCGACCCGAACATCAGCAACCCGGTCACGGCACCCACGACATAGGTCGTCAGCCGAATCTGGGAAGCCATCCGCGCCCGCTGCCCGACGAGCAGCAGTGTCGACACCAGCCGCAGCAGCCGCATCGGCTGGATCATCGGCAGCAGCACCGCCCCCAGATCGAGCCAGTGCGTCCGTATGAACGCCCGCCGGTTCGGTGCGAGCACCAGCCGTACGCCGTAGTCGAGGGCGAACGCGCCCCACACCACCCATTCGACCGCCGTGCACAGCTCGACCACGTCCCGGGCGGCGTCCGGCCGGACGATCGGCACGGCGTAGGCGAGGGCGAAGGCCAGGGCCAGGCCGAAGAGGGGGCGCTGGGTGTGCTGTTCCCAACGGAGTTGGGCCGACTGCTGTTGCATGGCCGCATCGTAGAAAAGGTGAAGGGGTGGTGTGCTCACGGTGTGCCCGTGATGCGCACCACCCCTTGACAGGGTTTGACGTGTTATGCGTCGCCGCCCGCGGCCCCCGGGTCGGCCGCCGACACGTCGAGCAGCTGGTAGCGGTCGATGGCCTGCTTGAGCACGGAGCGGTCGACCTTGCCCTCACGGGCCAGTTCGGTCAGCACGCCGACCACGATCGACTGTGCGTCGATGTGGAAGAACCGCCGGGCCGCGCCCCGGGTGTCGGCGAAGCCGAAGCCGTCCGCGCCGAGCGACTGATACGTCTGCGGCACCCAGCGCGCGATCTGGTCCGGAACCGCCCGCATCCAGTCGGACACGGCCACGACCGGCCCCTGCGCGTCCGCGAGCTTGCGTGTCACGTAAGGCACCCGCTGCTCCTCCTCGGGGTGCAGCAGGTTGTGCTCCTCGCAGGCCACGGCCTCGCGCCGCAGTTCGTTCCACGAGGTCGCCGACCAGACGTCCGCCTTGACGTTCCAGTCCTCGGCCAGCAGCCGCTGCGCCTCGACGGCCCAGGGGACCGCGACGCCGGACGCCAGGATCTGCGCCGGGATCGAGCCGGCCGTGCCCTCGCTGAACCGGTGGAGGCCCTTGAGGATGCCGTCGACGTCGACGTTCTCAGGCTCGGCGGGGTGCTGGATCGGCTCGTTGTAGACGGTCAGGTAGTAGAAGACGTCCTCGCCGTGCGGGTGCTCCTCGGAGCCGCCGTACATCCGGCGCAGGCCGTCCTTCACGATGTGGGCGATCTCGAAGCCGAACGCCGGGTCGTAGGCGACGCAGCCCGGGTTCGTCGAGGCCAGCAGCTGCGAATGGCCGTCGGCGTGCTGGAGACCCTCGCCGGTCAGCGTCGTACGACCGGCGGTCGCGCCCAGGACGAAACCGCGCGCCAGCTGGTCGGACATCTGCCAGAACTGGTCGCCGGTGCGCTGGAAGCCGAACATCGAGTAGAAGACGTAGACCGGGATCAGCGGCTCGCCGTGCGTGGCGTAGGCCGAGCCGGCCGCGATCAGCGACGCTGTGCAGCCCGCCTCCGAGATGCCGTCGTGCAGCATCTGGCCGTTCGGCGCCTCCTTGTAGGCGAGCAGCAGGTCGCGGTCGACCGACTCGTACTGCTGGCCGAGCGGGTTGTAGATCTTCGCGCTCGGGAAGAACGAGTCCATCCCGAACGTGCGGTACTCGTCCGGCGCGATCAGCACGAAACGCTTGCCGATCTCCTTGTCCCGCATGAGGTCCTTCAGGAGCCGCACGAAGGCCATCGTCGTCGCGATGGACTGGTGTCCCGAGCCCTTCTTCACGGTCGCGTACGTCTTGTCCTCGGGCAGCGCCAGCGGCTTGGAGCGGACCACGCGCGTGGGCACGTAACCGCCGAGACCCCTTCGGCGGTCGTGCATGTACTGGATCTCCTCCGAGTCCCGGCCCGGGTGGTAGTACGGCGGTACGCCGGACTCCAGCTCCTTGTCCGGGATCGGCAGGTGCAGACGGTCGCGGAAACGCTTGAGGTCGTCGACCGTCAGCTTCTTCATCTGGTGCGTGGCGTTGCGGCCCTCGAAGTTCGGGCCCAGCGTCCAGCCCTTGATCGTCTTGGCGAGGATCACCGTCGGCTGGCCCTTGTGCTCCACGGCCGCCTTGTAGGCCGCGAAGATCTTCCGGTGGTCGTGACCGCCGCGGCCCAGGTGCAGGATCTGGTCGTCGGTCATGCCCTCGACCATCGCGCGCAGCCGGTGGTCGTCACCGAAGAAGTGGTCCCGGATGTACGCGCCGGTCTCCGTGGCGTACGTCTGGAACTGCCCGTCCGGCGTGGTGTTCATCCGGTTGACCAGCACACCGTCGCGGTCCTGGGCGAGCAGCGGGTCCCAGCTGCGGTCCCAGACCAGCTTGATCACGTTCCAGCCGGCACCGCGGAAGATCGACTCCAGCTCCTGGATGATCTTCCCGTTGCCGCGCACCGGGCCGTCGAGGCGCTGCAGGTTGCAGTTGACGACGAACGTGAGGTTGTCCAGGCCCTCGCGGGCGGCGATGGACAGCTGGCCCAGCGACTCCGGCTCGTCCATCTCGCCGTCGCCGAGGAACGCCCAGACGTGCGACTTGGAGGTGTCGGCGATCCCGCGCGCCTCCATGTAGCGGTTCATCCGCGCCTGGTAGATCGCGCCGATCGGGCCGAGGCCCATCGACACCGTCGGGAACTCCCAGAAGTCCGGCATCGACCGCGGGTGCGGGTACGACGACAGTGCGTGGGGCGCCTTGGACTTCTCCTGGCGGAAGCCGTCCAGGTGCTGCTCGCTGAGCCGGTCCAGCAGGAAGGCGCGGGCATAGATGCCGGGGGAGGCGTGGCCCTGGAAGAAGACCTGGTCGCCGCCGAGGCCGTCGTCCTTGCCGCGGAAGAAGTGGTTGAAGCCGACGTCGTAGAGGGACGCGGAGGACGCGAACGTGGCGATGTGGCCGCCGACGCCGATGCCCGGGCGCTGGGCCCGGGAGACCATCACCGCGGCGTTCCAGCGGGTGGCGTTGAGGACCTTGCGCTCGATGTCCTCGTTGCCAGGGAAGAACGGCTCGCTCTTGGTCGGGATGGTGTTCACGTAGTCCGTGCTGCGCATCTCGGGCACGGCCACGCGCTTCTCGCGGGCCCGCTCGATCAGTCGCAGCATCAGGTAGCGGGCCCGCTCCCGGCCGCGTTCGTCGACGGCGGCGTCGAGGGAGTCGAGCCATTCCTGGGTCTCTTCGGGATCGAAGTCAGGAACCTGACTCGGAAGGCCGCCAATGATGATCGGGTTGCGATCGGATGCGGAAGCCACGCTGTTCCTTACCTGTCAGAGGGCCTGCGAGGGCCGCTGTTTCGCTGTCGTCGCCGGGGCGTCGTCGCTGGGGGGCGCGCCGCTGTCCATGGTCCACCTCAGGGCCGGGAAACGTCATCTCTACCGACCGGTAACCCAGACGTGAGATCGACTCCGTGACGTATGGGGCGAATACCTTCGAGTCTCGTACCCACAGACGATTCCCAAACGCCCAAACAGGGCAGAAAGGTGTGGTGTGCATCACCTGGGGCCATGATGGTGTGCCTGGAGTTGCGGTGACACGGCCAGGATCGTCACCGTTTCGGCGGTCTGAACGGCCGGGTACTTGCGCGATCCGCCCCGCCCGTGTGGACTACGGCCAATGCTTCGCGCACGCGCGTGGCTGAGTTATTCCCAAGACATGATCAGGAGGCAACCCGTGAGCGCGACCGCGGACCACGCGGAGGAGCGGACGAACCCTGCCGCCAGGCTGGGGTTCCAGCCCGGGCAGGTGGTCCAGGAGATCGGCTACGACGACGACGTGGACCAGGAGCTCCGCAAGGCCATCGAGGGCATCATCGAGGCCGACCTGGTTGACGAGGACTACGACGACGTGGCCGATGCCGTTGTGCTGTGGTTCCGTGACGACGACGGCGACCTGACGGACTCGCTGGTCGATGCCACCACGTACATCGAAGAGGGCGGCGCGATCCTGCTCCTGACGCCGAAGACCGGCCGTTCGGGGTACGTGGAGCCGAGCGACATCTCGGAAGCCGCCACCACGGCGGGTCTGACGGCGTCCAAGAGCGTCAGCGTCGGCAAGGACTGGAGCGGCAGCCGGCTGGCGACGCCCAAGGCCGCCAAGTCCAAGCGTTAGCCGTACGGCGGTGCGGCGGGCCGGCGCTGTCGGCCCGCCCACCGGCCTGTACCGGTGCCTGCGTAGGGTGGTCCCACCCGAAAAGCCCCACGAAGGGACACCCACAGCGATGGCGATCCAGGTCGGCGAGAAGGCCCCCGACTTCGAGCTCAAGGACAACCACGGCGCGCCCGTGCGGCTGTCCGACTTCCGGGGCCGGAAGAACGTCGTGCTGCTCTTCTACCCCTTCGCCTTCACCGGCGTGTGCACCGGCGAGCTGTGCGAGCTGCGCGACAACCTGCCGCAGTTCTCCGACCGCGACACCCAGCTGCTCGCCGTCTCCAACGACTCCATCCACACCCTGCGCGTCTTCGCCGAGCAGGAGAACCTGGAGTACCCGCTGCTGTCGGACTTCTGGCCGCACGGCAACGTCTCACGCGCCTACGGCGTCTTCGACGAGGACAAGGGCTGCGCGGTGCGCGGCACCTTCGTCATCGACAAGGAGGGCGTCGTGCGGTGGACCGTCGTCAACGGCCTGCCGGACGCGCGCGACCTGAACGACTACGTGAAGGCGCTCGACTCCCTGTGACGCCGGTCGGGCGGCATGCGCCCGACACCTGTTCAATTCCGGGCTTCAGGGCCTGGGTGCGGCGGGAACCCGTCACTAGGATCGACTCGTTGATCCGACATCCGAGCACAATGGGGCATCCCGCCCCTGGACACCAATGGAGGACTCGTGGGAGTCAGCCTCAGCAAGGGCGGCAACGTATCGCTGACCAAGGAGGCGCCGGGCCTGACCGCGGTCATCATCGGTCTGGGGTGGGACGTCCGCACCACGACCGGCACGGACTTCGACCTGGACGCCAGCGCGCTGCTGCTGAACAACTCCGGCAAGGTCGGCAACGACCAGCACTTCATCTTCTTCAACAACCTCAAGAGCCCGGACGGCTCCGTCGAGCACACCGGTGACAACCTCACCGGTGAGGGCGAGGGCGACGACGAGCAGATCAAGGTCGACCTCGCCGGTGTCCCGGCGGACATCGAGAAGATCGTCTTCCCGGTCTCGATCTACGACGCCGAGACCCGCCAGCAGTCCTTCGGCCAGGTGCGCAACGCGTTCATCCGCGTCGTGAACCAGGCGGGCGGCGCGGAGATCGCCCGGTACGACCTGAGCGAGGACGCCTCCACCGAGACCGCCATGGTCTTCGGCGAGCTCTACCGGCACGGCGCGGAGTGGAAGTTCCGCGCCATCGGCCAGGGCTACGCCTCGGGTCTGCGCGGCATCGCGCAGGACTTCGGTGTGAACGTCTGAACCACCCGACGGGCCCCGACGCCGGGGCCCGTCCGGCCTCTCGTCCGGCGCCGCACGGTTTACGTGCGGCGCCGGACGTGCAGGACCACCTCAGTAACACCATCGGGCCTGTGGCCCCAAGGGGAGGGACAGCAAGATGGGCGTCACGCTCGCCAAGGGGGGCAATGTCTCCCTGTCCAAGGCCGCACCCAACCTCACCCAGGTGATGGTCGGGCTCGGCTGGGACGCGCGTTCCACCACCGGAGCGCCCTTCGACCTCGACGCCAGCGCGCTGATGTGCAGCAGCGGGCGCGTGCTCGGGGACGAGTGGTTCGTCTTCTACAACCAGCTCAAGAGCCCGGACGGCTCGGTCGAGCACACCGGTGACAACCTCACCGGCGAGGGCGACGGCGACGACGAGTCGCTCCTGATCGACCTCTCCAAGGTGCCGCCGCACTGCGACAAGATCGTGTTCCCCGTCTCCATCCACATGGCCGACGAGCGGGGCCAGACCTTCGGCCAGGTCAGCAACGCCTTCATCCGTGTGGTCAACCAGGCCGACGGCCAAGAGCTCGCCCGCTACGACCTGAGCGAGGACGCCTCCACCGAGACCGCGATGATCTTCGGGGAGCTCTATCGCTACCAGGGCGAGTGGAAGTTCAGGGCCGTCGGGCAGGGGTACGCGTCGGGCCTGCGCGGCATCGCGCTGGACTTCGGGGTCAACGTCTCATAACGCGTTATGAGCAAAATCCGGGCCCCATGGGGGTACGGAGGGGGTCCGACTAGACTTCGGCTTCAAAAGTTCGTAAAGCCGGGTACGGCGCGGGGGAGCCCCGTACACACACGATTGGGTAGCCAGTGGTTCTGAAAACCTTCGGGTGGTCGTTCGCGGTCACCGCGCTCGGCCTGGTCGCGGCGGTCCTGTTCGGCGGGTGGACCGCGCTCGGCGTCGTCGCGATCCTCTCCGTCCTCGAGATCTCGCTGTCCTTCGACAACGCGGTGGTCAACGCCGGGATCCTGAAGAAGATGAATGCCTTCTGGCAGAAGATCTTCCTCA
Source organism: Streptomyces sp. NPDC047880 (assembly GCF_040706515.1). NCBI lineage: Bacteria > Bacillati > Actinomycetota > Actinomycetes > Kitasatosporales > Streptomycetaceae > Streptomyces > Streptomyces sp. NPDC047880. The sequence goes on from NZ_JBEZOK010000023.1 coordinate 128,230, forward strand.
CCGTCGGCATCCTGATCGCCGTCTTCGGCATGCGGCTGGTCTTCCCCGTCGTGATCGTCGCCATCAGCGCCCAGCTGGGCCCGATCGAGGCTGTCGAACTCGCCCTCAACGACAAGGACCGCTACCAGCAGCTGGTGACCGACGCGCACCCGTCGATCGCCGCCTTCGGTGGCATGTTCCTGCTGATGATCTTCCTGGACTTCATCTTCGAGGACCGGGACATCAAGTGGCTCGGCTGGCTGGAGCGTCCGCTGGCCAAGCTCGGCAAGGTCGACATGCTGTCGGTCTGCATCGCGCTGATCGTCCTGCTGATCTCTTCGATGACCGTCGCCACCCATGCCCACCAGCACGGCGGCACCCATGTCGACAAGGCGGAGACCGTCCTGCTCGCCGGCATCGCCGGTCTGATCACGTACATGATCGTCGGTGGTCTCTCCGGCTACTTCGAGGACAAGCTCGAAGAGGAGGAGGAGCGCGAGCACGAGGCCGAGGAAGAGGCCGAGCGCACCGGCAAGCCCCGCTCGGCGGTCCAGCTGGCCGGCAAGGCCGCCTTCTTCATGTTCCTCTACCTCGAGGTGCTGGACGCGTCCTTCTCCTTCGACGGCGTGATCGGCGCCTTCGCCATCACCAACGACATCGTCCTGATGGCCCTCGGCCTCGGCATCGGCGCCATGTACGTCCGGTCGCTGACGGTCTACCTGGTCCGCCAGGGCACCCTCGACGACTACGTCTACCTGGAGCACGGCGCGCACTACGCCATCGGCGCCCTGGCCGTCCTCCTGCTGGTCACCATCCAGTACCAGATCAACGAGATCATCACCGGCCTCATCGGCGTCTTCCTGATCGCCGCCTCCTTCTGGTCCTCCGTCCGCCGCAACAAGGCGCTGGCGGCGGCCGAGGGAAAGGCCGGCTCGGACGAGAAGACTGAGGTCTCGTCCGGGGTGTGACACCCCTGCGGGTGAGGAACGCTCTGTGCGGGGCGGCCACCGAGGACTCCTCGGCGGCCGCCCCGCCGGTCTTCATGGGCCGTGGGTACGGCGGTGACCTGCGGTCTCCGAGTGAAACGTGGGGGCGGAATGGGCCTGTTCGACGGACTCCGGCGCGGCGATGTGCAGTTCGACTCGGGCGATGCGGCGACCAACGCGATCGAGCTGACCAAGCGGCGCGCACAGGTGTCACTGACCAAGCAGGGCGCGGCCACCGGCCATCTGCGCGTCAACCTCAGCTGGCGGATGCGCACGTCCGACATCGGCGGCTCCCAGCGCGAGAGCCTGCTGCGCCACCCTTTCCGGGCCCTCAAGCCCCCCGAGGTCGTCGGCCACAGCCAGAGCATGGTCAACGTCGACCTCGACCTCGGCTGCCTCTACGAACTCCAGGACGGCACCAAGGGCGTCGTCCAGCCCCTCGGCGGCTACTACGGCGAGGTCAACGCCCCGCCGTACGTCAAGCTCAGCGGCGACGACCGGTTCGGCTCCGGCTCCGGCGAGACGATGTACATCAACCTGGACCACCGCGACAACATCAAGCGGCTCCTGGTCTTCGTCTACATCTACGACCAGACACCGGCCTTCGACCGCACGCACGCCAGCGTCACGCTCTACCCGAGCAGCGGCCCGCGGATCGAGATCCACCTCGACGAACGCCAGCCGCAGGCCCGCTCCTGCGCCGTCGTCATGATCGAGAAGGTGAAGAACGAGATCGTCGTCCGCCGCGAGGCCAAGTTCGTCTACGGCTTCCAGGCGGAGCTGGACCGGCTGTACGGGTGGGGACTGCAGTGGGGGCGGGGCTACAAGACGAAGGTCGACCGCTGACCACCCGGCCCCGGCGGAAGCCGGGGCCGGGTCGGGCTAGCGTCCGATGAACTGCGGGCCCTGCGGAGGCAGCCGGAAGTCCGGGTCGGGGGCCGCGGTGACCGGCGGCGGGTAGCCGTAGCCGGTCTGCGCCCCCGCCGCGCCCGCCGTGGCCGGCGCCGGGGGGTACCCGTACGCGGGCCGGCTCGTGGGCTGCGGGTAGCCGTAGGCCGGCTGGGTCGCCGGCGGCTGCTGCGGATACCCGTAGCCGGGCTGCGTGGGTACCGCGTTCGGCTGCTCCGGGGGCAGCGGCGGGGAGACCTCGGGGGTCTGCTGGGCCGGGCCGCCGGTCGTCGGCTGTGCGGGCGTGTTCGTGGTGGGAGGCGCGGGCACCGTCGTGGTCGCTTCCTCCGCCGCCTCCGACTCGTCCACCGAGATGCCGAAGTCGGTCGCGAGGCCCTTCAGCCCGTTCGAGTAGCCCTCGCCCAGCGCCCGGAACTTCCAGCCCTCGCCGCGCCGGTACAGCTCGCCGCAGATCAGCGCGGTCTCCTCGCCCGTCTCCGGCTTGACGTCGAAGTACGCCAGCGCCTCGGAGCCGGTGCCCGCCGCGTCGTACAGCAGGATGCGCAGTGCCTGTACGCGGTCGAACGTCATGCCGTCCGCCGATGCGACCAGCAGAATCCGGCTGACCTCGGATTCGACACCGGTCAGTTCCGTCTGGATCGTGTCGGTCAGGCCCTCGGCGACGCGCTTCTTGCCGAGCCGCCACACCTTTCCGGCCGGGTGCCGGGGCTGGTTGTAGAAGACGAAGTCCTCGTCGGAGCGCACACGACCGTCGGGGCCGAGAAGCAGCGCGGAGGCGTCGACGTCCGGAACCCCCTGCCCGGGTGTCCAGCGCAGCACGGCGCGCACCGTGGTGGCTTCCAGCGGGACGTTCGACCCCTTCAGCATCGCGTGCGTCATGCGGTCATCCTGCCTTCTCGGTCCTGCTCACGACAACGCGGGGGCCGCTGTCACGAGCGGCGCCGACGGCCGGGGCGGGCTACCGTCGTCATGGCCGGGCCTGCCTGTGATTGCCCGCGTTATCTGAAATTCATGCCTGATGGGAACCTCCGACATGGACTTCTACGTACTATTACCGGCCACCTTTCGTCGATTCGCAGGTCGCACAACCACCACGGGGGAGTTCCATGCGTCATTTCGGGCATATTGCCCCCGAGGTGCGGAAGCGTCTCTTCTTCCGCGAGCCCTGCGCGTTCACCCCGGACTCCCCGGCCCGCCTGCTCGCGGCCGCCCTGGGCGCCACGCTGTACAGCCCGGCCACCCGGCCGCGCCTCGCCGACGACGTCCTCAAGCAGGCCGGGCGCGGCGTGGTCTCGATGGTGCTGTGCCTGGAGGACTCGATCGACGACGCGGACGTCGGCCCCGGCGAGGAGAACCTCGTCCGCCAGCTCGCGGCCCTCGGCGACCTCCCCGACGCCGACCTGCCGCTGCTGTTCATCCGGGTCCGCGCCCCCGAGCAGATACCCGACCTGGTACGACGGCTCGGCCCCGCCGTCCGGCAGCTGTCCGGATTCGTCCTGCCCAAGTTCACCGAGCAACGCGGCATCCCCTTCCTCGAAGCCCTCGCGACCGCCGAGGCCGAAAGCGGCCGTCGTCTTTTCGCCATGCCCGTGCTGGAGTCCCCGGAGCTGCTCTACCGTGAGTCGCGGGTGGAGACCCTGGAGGGCATCTCCCGCGCGGTCGACAAGTACCGCGACCGCGTCCTCGCCCTGCGCCTCGGCGTGACGGACTTCTGCTCCTCCTACGGGCTGCGCAGAGGCCCCGACATGACGGCCTACGACGTGCAGATCGTCGCCTCCGTGATCGCCGACGTGGTGAACATGCTGGGCCGCGCCGACGGCACCGGATTCACCGTGACGGGGCCGGTGTGGGAGTACTTCAGGGTCCAGGAGCGCATGTTCAAGCCGCTGCTGCGGCAGAGCCCCTTCCTGGAGGTGCAGGCCGCGGAACTGCGCGAGAAGCTGATCGAGCACGCCATGGACGGCCTGCTGAGGGAGATCTCCCTGGACCAGGCCAACGGCCTGGTGGGCAAGACCTGCATCCACCCCTCACACGTGCTGCCGGTGCACGCCCTGTCGGTCGTCAGCCACGAGGAGTTCTCGGACGCCCAGGACATCCTGCGCCCCGAGCGCGGAGGCGGGGGTGTGCTGAGATCGGCGTACACGAACAAAATGAACGAGGTGAAGCCCCATCGGGCCTGGGCCGAGCGGACCCTGCTGCGGGCCGAGGTGTTCGGCGTGGCGAACCAGGACATCGGCTTCGTGGAACTGCTGGCCGCCGGCCTGCCAGGCTGACCGTACGGCTTGCGAGGCATGCGAAGGGTTCATGGAGAAGGCGGAGAAGGCAGTGAACGAGGGGGAGCACCACGAGGTGCGCGCCGATGCGGCGACCGGGCCGGCCGACGCGCCCGGCGGCGTCTGGTCCGGCGACTGGGTCGCCGAGCGGCTCGGCGTCGAGCTCACCGGCGACGACGGGCTGACCGGCCTGCTGGGGCTGGCGCTGCGCCGCAACCCCAAGCGGGCCCATCTGCTCGTGTCGAACGTGCTGGGCAAGCACGTGCCGCAGTCACCGTCCGTCGTGTACGGCTACGGGTGGGAGCTCGGGCGCCGGGTGCGTGAGCTGCTGGGGGACGACGAGGCCCGCAGGGCCGTCGTCCTCGGCTACGCGGAGACCGCGACCGGCCTCGGCCACTGTGTCGCCGACGGGCTGGGCGTGGCCCGCTACCTGCACTCCACCCGCCGCCCGGTCGCCGGTCTCGACCCGGCCGGCGGGTTCGAGGAGTCCCACTCCCACGCGACCTCGCACCTGCTCCTGCCCGAGGACCCGGCCCTGCTGGCCGGCGACGGGCCGCTGGTGCTGGTCGACGACGAGTTCTCCACGGGCAACACGGTGCTGAACACCGTCCGTGACCTTCATGGGCGGTATCCGCGGCGGCGGTACGTCGTGGTGGCGCTGGTGGACATGCGCTCACCCGCGGACGCGGGGCGCCTCGCGGAATTCGCCGAGGAGATCGGAGCCCGGGTCGACCTGGTCACGGCGGCTTCGGGGACCGTACGGCTGCCCGAGGGGGTGCTGGAGAGGGGGCAGGAGCTGGTGGCGCGGTACGAGCCGAAGAGCGCGGGCTCCTCAGGGGCGCGGGGAATTGCGCGACCGGCTCCCACCGGCCCGCACTCGGACGGCGACCGCATAGACCTGCACTGGCCTCCCGGCCTCCCCGATGGGGGGCGACACGGGTTCACCCCCGCCCACCGAGAGCTCCTGGAGGACGCCCTCCCCGCGATGGCCCGCCGCCTCGCGGACGCACTGCCCGAGGGGGCCCGCCGCGTGCACGTCCTCGGCTTCGAGGAGCTGATGTACGCGCCGCTGAGGCTGGCCCGGGAGCTGGAGCGCGACACCGGCCTCGAGGTCCGCTACTCCACCACAACCCGCTCACCCGTCCTCGCCGTCGACGACCCCGGCTACGCGATACGCACCCGCCTCGCCTTCCCCGCCCACGACGACCCCGCCGACGGCCCCGGCGAGCGGTACGCCTACAACGTCGCGGGCGCCGGTTTCGACGCCGTGATCGCCGTCGTCGATTCGGCCGCGGACACGCCCGCACTGCACGCGCCCGACGGTCTGCTGGCCCGCCTGGCCGCGCACACGCCGCGCGTCCTCCTCGCCGTCATACCGTCGTACGCCCCCGAAAGGCCCTCCATGCTGCCCGAGCCCCTCCGCGGCCCCGACTTCTCCTCGTACGCGCCCGAGGAGGTCGGCTGGCTGCTCCAGGACCTCTCGGACGTGACCCTGGAGGCGCCGACCGAGGAGCGTGAGGAGGCGATCCAGAGCGGCGGCGCGCACTACGCGGAGTCGCTGCCCGTGGAGTACCAGCCGAGCGAGCGCTACCAGGCGCTGTTCCACGCCGCCCTGGACGACTCGGCGGCCCGGATCGCCCGGGCGGTCGGTGTCGTCACCGAGACGGTCCTCGCGGAGCGGTCCCCCCGTCCCGTCCTGGTCTCCCTGGCCCGCGCCGGCACGCCCGTCGGCATTCTCATGCGCCGTTGGGCGCAGCACCGGCACGGCCTCGACCTGCCGCACTACGCCGTGTCGATCGTCCGCGGCCGGGGCATCGACGCCAATGCCCTGCGCTGGCTCGCCGGGCACCACGACCCCCGGGACGTCGTCTTCGTCGACGGCTGGACCGGCAAGGGCGCCATCACCCGCGAACTCGCCGAGGCCCTGGAGGAGTTCGAGAAGTCCGACGGCATCGGCGGCTTCAGTTCCGAGATCGCGGTGCTGGCCGACCCGGGCTCCTGCGTCCGCACCTACGGCACCCGCGAGGACTTCCTCATCCCCTCCGCCTGCCTCAACTCCACCGTCTCCGGCCTGATCTCGCGGACCGTGCTGCGCGCGGATCTGGTCGGCCCGCACGACTTCCACGGCGCGAAGTTCTACCGCGAACTCGCCGCCACCGACGTCTCGGTGGCCTTCCTGGACGCCGTCTGCGCCCGCTTCCCGGAGGTCGCCGACGCGGCCTGCGCCCAGGCCAAGGAACTGCTCGCGACCGACCGCTCGCCCACCTGGGAGGGCTGGGCCGCCGTCGAGCGCATCAGTGAGGAGTACGGCATCCACGACGTGAACCTCGTCAAGCCCGGTGTCGGCGAGACCACCCGGGTCCTGCTGCGCCGCGTGCCCTGGAAGGTCCTGGCACGTGCCGGGGCGGGCAGCGACCTCGACCACGTGCGCCTGCTGGCCGAGCAGCGCGGAGTGCCCGTCGAGGAGGTCGACCGACTTCCCTACACCTGCGTCGGGTTGATCCACCCCAAGTACACCCGGGGCGCGACCGGCGCCGACGGCAAGGCGGTGACCCTCTGATGCCCGCGCTCGTCGCCAGCGATCTCGACCGCACCCTCATCTACTCCGCCGCGGCCCTGGCGCTGACCATGCCGGACGCGCGGGCGCCCCGGCTGCTGTGCGTCGAGGTGCACGAGAGCAAGCCGCTGTCGTACATGACGGAGACGGCGGCCCGGCTCCTCACCGACCTGGGCGACGCCGCCGTGTTCGTGCCGACGACCACGCGCACGCGCAAGCAGTACCTGCGCATCAACCTGCCGGGCCCCACGCCCACGTACGCGATCTGCGCGAACGGCGGCCACCTCCTGGTGGACGGCGTCTCCGACCCCGACTGGCACGCGCAGGTCACCGCACGGCTGGCCGACCAGTGCGCGCCCCTGGCCGAGGTGCAGGAGCATCTGCTGCGGACCGCCGACCCGGTCTGGGTGCGCAAGCACCGTGTCGCCGACGACCTCTTCGCCTACCTCGTCGTCGAGCGCGAACTGCTGCACGAGGACTGGGTGAAGGAACTCGCGGTGTGGGCGGAGAACCTCGGCTGGACCGTGTCCCTCCAGGGCCGCAAGATCTACGCCGTGCCGAAGCCGCTCACCAAGAGCGCGGCCTTGCACGAGGTCGCCCGCCGCACGGGGGCCGATCTCACCCTCGCCGCGGGCGACTCCCTGCTCGACGCCGATCTGCTGCTCGCCGCGGACCGGGGCTGGCGCCCGGGGCACGGGGAGCTGGCCGACACGGGCTTCACGGCCCCTTCGGTCAGGGCGCTCCCCGAGAGGGGCGTCCTGGCCGGGGAGCGGATTCTCCGGGAGTTCCTCGGGGCAGTGGCGGGTGCCTGAGCACCCGGGTGTCCTGGTCGTCGTACGGGTGCGGCGCCGTCGTGGCTGTTCGCGCAGTTCCCCCAGTCCCTCGAGGGCGTGTTGCCCGGGGGCGTCGTCGCAGCCGTACCGCGATGAACGCCACCACCGCCAGGGCCGCCACCACCAGGACCACCTTGGAGTAGGCGGAGACGATGTCCGACACCGTGTGCCAGCTCGCGCCGAGGAAATAGCCCGCGAGCACGAACACCGTGTTCCAGATCGCGCTGCCCAGTGTGGTCAGGCCCAGAAACACCGGCAGGCGCATGCGTTCGACGCCCGCGGGCACGGAGATCAGGCTGCGGAAGATCGGGATCATCCGGCCGAAGAACACGGCCTTGGCGCCGTGCTTCAGGAACCAGGCCTCGGTCTTCTCGATGTCGGAGACCTTCACCAGCGGCAGCCGGGCCGCGACCGCCACCGTCCGGTCACGGCCGAGCAGCGCGCCGACGCCGTACAGCGCGAGCGCGCCGGTCACCGAGCCGGCCGTCGTCCACAGCAGCACCGCGAGCAGGCTCATCCGGCCGCTGCTCGCTGCGAACCCGGCGAGCGGCAGGATCACCTCGCTGGGCAGCGGCGGGAACAGGTTCTCCAGGGCGATGGCGAGACCGGCACCCGGCGCGCCCAGCGCGTCCATCAGGTCGTTGACCCATTGCGGCCCGGCGTCCGCTGCGATGGCTGTCATGCCGCCACGCTAGGGAACCGAAGCTGAAGGGTTCCTGAGGAAAGGAGGGCGGCCGCGTCAGCCGCAGCAGCCGCCTCCGCAGCAGCCGCCGCCGCCCGAGCGTGGCGCGGGGGCCGGGGCGGAGCCGCCGACCGCGACGGTGGAGAGGAGCTTCACGGTGTCGTCGTGACCCGACGGGCAGGCCGCCGGGTCGGAGGACTCGGCCATGGGGCGGCTCAGTTCGAAGGTGTCGCCGCAGGTCCGGCAGCGGTACTCGTAGCGAGGCATGAGGACAGATTAATCCGCGCCGAGGTAAATGCCGCCTTTCGCAAATCCATCTGACCATTGTTGCCGTACCGGTGTGGAGGACATGTAAAGGCCGCTGATAACTTTCGAACGCGCGAGGAGCCGTGAGGCGGGGGATGACGAGGGCTCGCTGCCGTCGACCACTGCAGCCAAGCCCTTCCGCGCGAGCACCACCGTAAGCGGGGAGGGAGACGCAGCCGTGTCGAAGGCTGGGCGGGAACCGGACGAGACCATGCAGTTGAAGGTCCCCGACTCCGTGCACGTGGACGAGACCATGGCGTTGCGCGTCGTCGGGGCGGCCGCGACCGACAAGGCGGACACGGCGTCCGCCGCGGCGAAGGACGGGAGCGCAACGGGCGGATCGCGCCGCCGGCGCAGGGCCCCCCGGCCCTCCCCCCTGTCCCGTCTCACCGCCACGGCCCCGGGGCTGACTTGGCTGGCCACCCGCCTCGCGGCCGAGGCCCGGCGCCTCCGGCCCCGCTACCCGCATGCAGACCGCACCGGCTGGCGGCGCTGGGCGCCCTCCTGGCGGCAATGGCTCGGTGCCGCCGCGACGCTCACCGGCCTGACCGTCGTCCTCCTGGGCTCCGCCTACGCCGCCACCGACATACCGGACAACCTCAACTCCTACGCCACCCAGCAGGACAACGTCTATTTCTGGTCCGACGGGACGCCCATGGCCCGCACCGGCTGGGTACGGCGGCAGGCGATGCCGCTGAAGGACATACCCGAGGACGTGCGCGGCGCGGTGCTGGCGGCGGAGAACGCGAGCTTCTACAGCGACCCCGGCATATCCTTCAGCGGCCTCACCCGCGCCCTGTGGCGCACCCTCGGCCAGGGGGAGACCCAGGGCGGCTCCACCATCACCCAGCAGTACGTCAAGAATGTCTACCTCAACCAGGACCGCTCGGTCGGCCGCAAGTTCACCGAGGCGATGCTCGCCCTCAAGCTCGACAACGAGATGAGCAAGGACGACATCCTCGAGGGCTACCTCAACACCAGCTGGTTCGGCCGCGGCACCTACGGCATCCAGCGCGCCGCCCAGGCCTACTACGGCAAGGACGTCGGCGAACTCGACGCCTCCGAGGCCGCCTTCCTCGCCTCCCTCCTCAAGGGCGCCTCGCTCTACGACCCGTCCGTGAGCAAGGCCAACCACGACCGGGCGGTGGAGCGCTGGTCCTGGATACTCGACCGCATGGTCGACACCGGCGCGCTGTCCAAGACCGAGCGCGCCCGGTACAAGGAGTTCCCCGAGCCGCTGAAGCGGACGCCCGGCTACGACACCGGCAAGCAGAGCGACTACCTGGTGGAACTGGCCGCCCAGTACGCCAAGAAGTCGGCGCACCTGACGGCCAGGGAGTTCGACCTCGGCGGCTACCAGATCTACACGACCTTCGACCGCAAGCAGGAGGCCGCGCTCACCGACGCCGTGGACAAGGCCCGCAAGCGGGCGCGCAAGGACCACCCGGCCAAGGCGAAGGCCCTGCACTTCGGCGCCTCCTCGGTGGCCGCCGACGGGCGCATCCTCGCCGTCCACGGCGGCCCCGACCACCGTGAGCAGGGCTACAACGAGTCGAACGCGACCACCGTCCCCGCCGGTTCCGCCTTCCAGCCGTTCGTCTACGCCGCCGCCCTGGAGAACGGCGTGCACAAGACCCGCGACGGCACCGCGACCGAGGTCACCCCGCAGACGCTCTACGACGGGGACGACGGCATCGCCGTGCGGACACCCGAGGGCCCCTACTGGGACCGCGGCGGCAAGCAGGTCACCTCCCGCAACGACGGTGGGAAGTCCTACGGGCGGATCAGCCTCAGCCGGGCGCTCGCCCAGTCGGTGAACACGCCCTTCATGCAGCTCGGCATGGACACCGGCCTGGACACGGTGCGGGCGACCGCCCAGCGGGCGGGTCTGCTCCCCTCCAGCTTCGGCCCGCAGGTCCCCGCGATGTCCCTGGGCAGTGCCACGCCCAGCGCGATCCGCATGGCGAGCGGGTACGCCACGTTCGCCGCCGCCGGCAAGCACGTCGAGCCGTACTCGGTGGCCCGGATCACCCGCAACGGCTCCGAGGTGGCGCTGACGAAGCCCGCGTCCCGCCGCGCGGTGAAGGCGTCCGTCGCCGAGGCGGTCCAGTCCGCGCTCCGGGACGCCTTCCGCACCGCCCGCCCGGAGGCGGCCACCACCGCCGTGGTCGCCGGCAAGGCGGGCACCACGCAGGACGACACAGCCGCCTGGTACGTCGGCACGGCCAACTCCGTGTCGACGGCCGTGGTGGCCTACCGCATCGACCTCACCAAGAGCCTCGAACCCCTGCCCCTGGACGGGATCGCGGGCACCCCCGGCGACAGCGTCCCGTACCGCATCTGGTCCGGTGCCCGAGGCATCGGCTGACCCGGCCCGGGCACCTTCCGACCCCCCACCCCCTTCGCAGAATGAGCCGCGCATGAAACAGCAGCCGTCCGGTCGCCGCCGCCGACCCCGCGCACCCCGCCGCGCCACACCCCCGCGGGTGCTGACCCTGGCGGCCCTCCTCGTCGTGGCGTCCCTGGTCGGCGGCTACCTGGTGCTGACCCGCTCGGACTCCACCGCCCCGACCGCCTCCTCCGGTGCCCGCAAGGCCGCCCCCGCGAAGCCGGACCAGGAGCCCCGGTGGGACGGCAGGACGAAGGTCCTCGGGGACGGCTCGACCTCCTACACCGGTCCGCAGAAGGGGCAGTTGAAGCCGGTACCGCTCAAACCGGGCGAGAAGCCTCCCCAGTTCGTGGTCTTCTCCTGGGACGGTGCGCTGCAGGGCGACGACGGGCTCTTCTCGCACTACCGGGAGCTGGCCGATGAGTACGACGCCCACATGACCTTCTTCCTCACCGGCATCTACCTGCTGCCCAAGGCCAAGAAGGAGCTCTACTCCCCGCCCCAGCACGCCAAGGGCTCGGCGGCCATCAGCTTCGCCACCGACGAGCACATACGCACCACGCTGGAGCAGCTCGGCAAGGCGTGGCAGGGCGGGAACGAGATCGGCACCCACTTCAACGGCCACTTCTGCGGCAAGAAGGGCGGCGGCGACTGGAGCGTCAAGGAGTGGAAGAGCGAGATCGACCAGTTCTACGCCTTCACCGAGAAGTGGAAGACCAACACCGGTTTCCGTGACCTCGACCCCCTGCCGTTCGACGTCAGGAAGGAGGTCACGGGCGGCCGCGCGCCCTGCCTGGAGGGCCAGAAGAACCTGCTGACGGCCGCCAAGGACTACAAGTGGCGCTATGACGCCAGCTCCGCGGGCGACTTCCAGATATGGCCCGGCAAGAAGAACGGCATCTGGGACTTCCCGCTGCAGATGCTCCCGTACGAGGGCGGCAAGTACCAGGGCCTCTCGATGGACTTCAACTTCCTCTACAACCAGTCCGAGGGGGAGACCGAGGGCGACCCGGCGAAGTACCCCGAGTGGGAGGAACAGACCGTCGCCTCCTACATGTCCGGCTTCAACCGCGTGTACTACGGCAGCCGGGCCCCGCTGTTCATCGGCAACCACTTCGAGGACTGGAACGGCGGCATCTACATGCGGGCCGTCGACCGGGTCATCAAAGACATGTGCACCAAGAAGGACGTCAAGTGCGTGTCCTTCCGGGAACTGGCCGACTGGCTCGACGCGCAGAAGCCCGGGACCCTGCAACGGCTGCGCGGCCTGGACCCGGCGCAGTCGCCCGACTGGTCGACGGTCGTGAAGTGATCACGCCAAAGTAACGGCCGCAACACCCTTCACAGCAGCCACACACTCCATGCGAAGATCTCGTACCCCGGCAACCCTTTGGCCGGGGCAAGAGGGGAAACACCAGTGAAATCACGGAAATTGAGCGGAACGCGCCGCCGCGTCACGATAGTCGGGGCCGCGGCGACCTCGGTCGTCGCCGGAGTCGCCTTGCTGCCCAACTGGAGCGCGGGCGCGACGGTCGTCGACGACCCGACGGTGGACGCGCGGACCAAGGCCACCTTCCAGCGGCTGGCGGACGCCGTTTTCACCGACCGCACCAACGCCCTGGTCGCCGGCGGACGGGCCGACACCGGCAAGCCGCTGACCGACGGCTTCTCCGGCGATGTCGCCCTGTCCTCCGGCACGGCCCGCACCGAGGACGCCACCCTGTCCGAGCTCGGGCAGCGACGGCAGAAGCTGGCGAAGGCCGGTGAGACGTACGGCAAGGCCAGCACCACCGTCACGCTGGACGCGACGCGGGTGACGGGCCGCACGGCGAAGGCGGAGGTCACCGAGACCACGACCCTGACCTACGCCGGAGCCCGTGGGAACGCCCCGAAGACCACCGGATTCCAGGCCCGGCACGAGCTGACCTTCAAGGCCGACCGGCAGGGCGACTGGCGGCTGACCGGCATCCGCGACACCGACCAGGGCGGTCTCGCGGTGAACACGCTGTCCAAGCCGGCCCCCGTCAAGCCGGCCACCGCCGCGGACAACACCACCCCGAACGCCCCGCGCGCGGCGACCACCCGCAATCCGGCCGCCGCCCCCAAGACCGACACGACGTACGACTACAAGGCCATGGCGGCCTACGCCGAGAAGTACTGGAACGTCTACAACAAGGACTACCCGGACTTCAACGGCCACGGCGCCGGCGGCGACTGCACCAACTTCGTCAGCCAGTCCCTGAAGGCGGGCGGCTGGAAGCACGCCCCCGGCTACGTGTACGACTACACCAAGTGGTTCGGCAACGCCGACATCCAGTCGGACTCCTTCGTCGGCGTCAACGAATGGTCCTGGTTCGCCCAGAACTCCAAGCGGACCAAGCCGCTCGCCAACGTCTTCCAGCTCGAGGTCGGGGACGTCCTCCAGATGGACTTCGACCGGGACGGGTCCAAGGACCACACGATGATCGTCACGTACAAGAGCGGCGGTGTGCCGTACGTGACCTACCACTCCAACAACACCCTCCGCAGGTCGGTGGCGAGCCTCGTCGCGTCGTACCCGAACGCGTACTACTACGCCTACCGCACCTGAGAACGGGTGGGGGCCGGGCTCAGTGTCCGGCCCCTCGCTCCTCGCGGATCGTGGAGACCACGCCGGCCACCGCCCGGCGGACCGCTTCCGTCTCCGTGAGGAAGTGCCAGTAGTCGGGGTGGCGGCCCTCGAGGCCGGCGACGGCACGGTCCAGGCGGGCCACGGCGTCGTCCAGGGGGCGGGCGTGCCGCGGGTCGGGGGTGTTGCGCCCGGCCATGGCGAGGCGCTGGGCGTCACGGATGGCGAAGCGCGTGCGGTCGATCTCCTGCTGGGGGTCCTTCTGCACGGTGTTCAGGCGGTGCAGCCGGTCGCCCGCGGCCGAGACGGCCTCGTCGGTGCTGTTCAGGAGAGCTCGCACCATCGACAGCAAGGCCGTCGCGTCGGCCCAGCGCTGTTCGCCGCGGGCGGTGTGGGCCTCGGCCAGCTTGGCCTCGGCCCGGCGGACGTTCTCGGCGGCGGCGTCGGGGACGTGCTGCAGGTCCTGCCAGCAGGCCGCGGTGAAACGGCGGCGCAGCTCGCTCAGGGTCGGTTCGACCTGCTCGGAGCGGGTGGTGAGGGCCTGGGCGCGGGTGCGCAGGGAGACCAGACGGTGGTCGATCTCCGCGGCGCGGTCCGGCAGCCGCCCGGCCTCCACACGGACCGCCTCCGCCTCACGGCTGACCCGCTCGGCCCGCTCCAGGGTCTGCGGGACGCCGTGCTGTCCGGCGCCCTGGTTCAGCTTGGTCAGCTCCGGGGAGAGGGCGGCGAGCCGGGCGGCGAGGTCGTCGGCCTTCAGGCCGGACGCGCGGACGGAGTCGAGGGCGTTGGAGGCGGCGAGCAGGGCCTGGCGGGCTCGCTCGACCGCGGGGGCGAGGCGGGCCAGCTGCGTCTCGGCCTTGCCGAGCAGGGGACCGAGGCCGTCGGTGAAGTGGTCCAGCTCCTGCTTGACCCGGCCGAGTTCCTCCTTGGCGGCGGTCAGCTCGGCGCGGGCGCGGGAGGCGGCGGAGGCCTCCAGGTCGTCGCGGTCGAGGTCGTGGGCGTCGACGGCGTTGATGTAGCGGTGGCTGACCTCGTCGATGCGGTGGCCGAGGGCGTCGAAGTCGGCGACGGCACGACGCGCGGCGGGCGAGTCGTCGACGGCGGTGATCGTCTCGATCGAGATGCGCAGGTCGCGCTGGGCGGTGTCGAGCTCGTAGAACGCGGCCGCGGCGGCGTCCTTCGCCGCCTGGGCCTCGGCCCGCTGGTTCTCGGCCCGGCCGCCGAACCAGCGCCGGGTGCCCCCGCCCGCGAAGGCGGCAGGCAGCGCCAGCGCGGCCACCAGCGGCAACCCCATCAGGGTGAGCGCGTCCCGGAGCGGACGGCCCGGGGTGCGGGAGGAGGCGGGGCGGCGCGGGCGGTGTGCACGCGGCACCGACGGCGAGTCCGGCTGTCCTGGTGTCGCCGTCACATCCCTCTCCCGTGCTGTGGTCCGCCCTGCCCGGTGTCATTCTCCCACCGGTTGAAGACGAACACACGGGCCGTTCAGTTCGCCGCGCGGACCGTCACTTTGCGGTCGCCGGTCCGGGCGGACACCACCTGAGCGCCGCTCCCGCTGCGGGGCACGGACATGTCCACGCCGCCACCGGTGAGGGCGGCGGTGCGGGTGGCGGTGCGCGCGGACATGGCGATCTCCCCCTGGACGGACGACGGGCGCCTCGGAGGCGCTGCACGCCCGCGGGGATCCAGGCCGCGCGGGGGGTTCGGGCCACTCCCGGATCCGGGGTGGGGCCGGACCCGGACGCACAACCGGCCGCGGCCCCGCGATACGGGTTTGCGGGACTGTGCCCTGGGCCATGTAGGCTGTCGACTCGTCCTGGGCGTGTCCCGGGACCCGGGTGCGTAGCTCAGGGGTAGAGCGCCTGCCTTACAAGCAGGATGTCGGCGGTTCGAAACCGTCCGCGCCCACCACACCGAGTTCCACGACAGAGGCCCCCCAGGGATGTTCCTGGGGGGCCTCTGTGACGCCGTGCCCGCGCCCGGGGTCAGTAGTTCGCGTTGGCGAGGAGTTCGCCGTCCTCGTCGTACACCGTGACGAGGCCGTTCTTCGACTCGTAGCAGGAGGTGAACGCGGAGGCGATGAGTTTGCCCTCGCCCTGGTGGGGGCCCATCAGGCCACCGCTGAAGTCGGTGAAGACCTCCGCCGCGTCGAGGATGTCGTTGCGCTTGTCCGCGCCGGTCACCTTCGTGACGTGTTCGACCGCGGCCTTCTCCGTGTCCGTGCCGTTCTCGGCGACGCAGCTGCGGAACTGCTCGGCCTGGGACTTGTCTTCGGCCGTCCCGGCCTTCTTGGGGCTGTCGTTGCCCGGCTTGCCGTCGGCGGCGACAGCCCTGTCCTTGTTCGAGGTGTCACCGCTGTCGCCCCCTCCGCCCGTGACGACCGCGGCGATGATGAAGAGGGCGAGGACGCCCGCGCAGCCGAGTCCCGCGATCCTGCCGATGCCGTGTTTCTTCGGCGGCTGGGGCGCGGGGGCGCCGTAGAAGGGCTGCTGCGGGTGGGGCGGCTGCGGGTACTGCTGGCTCATGGGTCCCCCTCGGGATCATTCGTGTCGTGGGTAGGACCCGCCGACGGAGCCGCGCGGTTGTAGAAGGCCGAACGAGTTCACCTGATGGGGGTACGGCCGGCCGCACGGACGCAGGAGAGCCGTACGCACGTCCCCCCCCGGGTCGGTGCCGGGCCGGGGCTGTCCCTACGATGAGCCTGTGAACAGCCCCCGCCAGCGTGCTCCGCGACTCGTTCTGAGGTCGTGGCATGTGCTGGGCGTGCTGGGGCTGTTGGTGGGGCTGCTGGGGATGCACGGGCTGGCGCCCGGTGGGGGGCTGCCCGGGGCCGCGCATGCGCAGCACGTGGACGCCCTCTCGGCCCGGACACAGTTCGTGCCCTACGCGCACTGCGGTGGCGGGCACGTCCGGCACGCCGACGCGACCTGTGCGTCGGGTGCCGTGAGCGGCGGGCCGGTGCTGCCTCCGCTCGTCCCGGACCCGGTTCCCGCTGCCGTGCGGAAGAGCGCCGTTCGGGCGTATGCCGTCGTGGATACGGAGGGTGCCCGGGCCCCGCCTTCCCTCTCCGAGCTTCAGCTTCTGCGGATCTAGAGATGGCGCGTCACGCCGGCCGGTGCCGACCGGTGGCGGCGTGATGCCTCCGTCGTGTCCGCAAACCTCAGTTCCTTGCAGAAGCAGGAGTTCACGCATGAGCAACAGCATTCGTACCCTGGCGCGCCGCACCGCCCTCGTGGTGGCGACGGGTGCCGCGGCCGTCGTCCTCGCGGCCTGTGGCGGCGACGGTGCCGACAGTGCCGCCGGTGGTGCCGGTCACGGTGACGCCGGAAGCCACAGCCCTGCCACGACCCCCTCGCCCGCCGGCGCCCACAACGCCCAGGACGTCGCCTTCGCGCAGGGCATGATCCCGCATCACCGGCAGGCGCTGGAGATGGCGCGGCTGGCCGGTGACCGGGCCTCCTCGGCCACGGTCAAGGACCTCGCCGGGCGGATCGAGAAGGCGCAGGATCCGGAGATCCGGACCATGACCGGCTGGCTGAAGGGCTGGGGCGAGGACGTCCCCGCTTCCTCCGGCGGCGCCATGGACCACTCCGCGTCGGGCCACTCCGGCATGCCCGGCATGATGGGCGCCGAGGACATGGACGCCCTGGCGAAGCTGACGGGCAAGGCGTTCGACGTCCAGTTCCTGACGCTGATGGTCGAGCACCACGAAGGGGCCGTGGAGATGGCCCGGACCGAGCAGGGCAAGGGCCGCTACGGCCAGGCCAAGAGCATGGCCGAGGACATCGTCACCGCCCAGAACGCCGAGATCACCGAGATGAACAAGCTCCTCGGCAAGAGCGCGAGCAAGAGCGACAGCCAGGGCTGACCCGGCAGCCGGGGCTGGTCACGAGGCTCCGCCGGTCTCCTCCGGCGGGGCCTCGTGCGCGTGCTTCAGATCAGAGCGGGCCGCCACCCGCTCGGGGCCCGCGAGTTCGGACCAGTAGCGGTGGGTGCTGACGAACACCGCGAGCTCGTGCTCCCGCTGCCGGAGCTTCTCCACCTCGGCCTGTTCGTCGGCGCTCCAGCCGGGGGAGGCGGGCCGTTCCACCTTGCGCCAGCCGTTGTCGTCACTGAAGCCGTCCAGTGGCTCCACGGACCACGGGAGCCGCTTCAGCAGGGCCGACAGCTCGGCCCGGACCTGATGGAGTTCCTCCTGACCGGCCAGGAGGTCACTCGGGAAGTCGTAGGTCGCAGCCACGCCTCAATGATACGCCTGTTCGAATTTAGCAGGCGAGTTCCTTCCTGGGGTTCATGCGAACGGGCGCACCTCGCTCACCACCCGGGCCGTCACCGGAGCCGGAATCCCGTGCCGCTCGGCCGCGCGGAGCAACCCACCGCCGATGGCGTCCAGTTCGAGGGACCGGCCCGCCTCGGCGTCGCGCTGCATCGAGGACTTCATCGACGGCGGGAAACCGTCGTAGCGGGCGAGGGCCTGGGCCGGGTCCGCCGGGCCGCCGCACGCGCGGCTGATCGCGGCCGTCTCCTCCACCAGAGCGGTCAGCTCCGCACGGTGGCGGGTGCGGACCTCGCCGAGGGGAAGGCCGTAACGCGTGGTGAGCAGGGCGAAGGGCGCCAGGAACGACATCTTGGCCCACAGGGCCGCCGTCTCGTCCTCCAGGACACGGATGGCCGGACCGGCCTCGGCGAAGGCCCCGGCGAGGGCGTCGCGACGGGCCCGGGGCACGTCCGCACCCGTCAGGTCGATCTCGGCGAAGGGGCTGCCGTGTTCGATCACGCCCGGCGCGACGCGGGTCGACTCGACGCGGATCACGGCCGGGGCCACGCGGTCGGGCCGGTACCGGGCGCGCAGGGCCGCCGGATGTTCGACACCGTTCAGGAACGGCACGAGGAGGCCGTCGGACAGCACCGGCGCGGGGATCCGCGCCAGGGCGGCGTCGAGGGCCGTGTGCTTGACGGTGACCAGGCACGCGTCGACCTGCTCCCGCAGTTCGGTGTCCGCCTCCACGCGGGCCGTGAAGTCGCCGAAGCGGGCGCTGCGGACCCGGATGCCGTCGGTGCGCAGGGTCTCGGCGGTCTTCTCGCCGGACAGGCAGATCACGCGGTGGCCGGTGCGGGAGAGCAGGGCGGCGAGCAGGCCGCCCACGCCGCCGGGGCCCAGAACGGCCACGGTGAGTTCGTTCGCCACGAGGAGTCCTCTCGTCGGTCGGCCCCGGGATGGTGGCCGCCTCGCAGCGATCATGGCAGGAGTCGCTGTCGTGCGCGGGGCGAAAGGGTGAGACTGGGGACATGTGCCGGAGTATCAAGACGCTGCGCCCGCCCGCGATGCCCGAGGAGGCCACCGAGGCGGATGTGCGTGCCGCCGCTCTGCAGTACGTGCGGAAGGTGTCGGGGTTCCGCGCCCCCGCCGCTCACAACCAGGAGGTGTTCGACCGCGCCGTGGAGGCCGTCGCACAGGCCACGGCCGAGTTGCTGGACGGTCTCGAGGTCCGGGGCGCCGCGACACGGAAAGCGAGCTAGTGCCGCGGCGGGCAACGCTTGCCTGTGAAGGAGCGGCGTCCGGTGCGTGCTCTCGGCGTGCCGGCCGGAAGCCCTCGTACTTGGGCGTACTCGGGCTTTCGGCCGGTGCGGCGAGAGGGCGTGCCGGGCGTCGCGACGGGGCGAACGTTGCCTGCCGCGGCACTGGC